>PMJO01000056.1 GCA_003158455.1 Myxococcales bacterium
TTCCAGATAGCGCACGCCCTTGGCCACCGTGCCGTACATCGTGCCGATCGTACTGCGCAGGCCCTTGCCCAGATCCTCAAGCCCCGCGCCGATGGGCAGGCCGTCTTCCGAGAACGCCGTTTGCGTGCGTCCGTAGACGATCTGCAGGAAGAGTTCCCGCATGGCGGTGTTGATGGCGTCGCACACCAGGTCCGTATTGAGGGCCTCAAGAATGGTCTTGCCCGACAGAATCTCGGCGGCCATGGCAGCGCTGTGGGTCATGCCGGAGCAGCCGATGGTCTCGACCAAGGCTTCCTGGATGACGCCGTCCTTCACGTTGAGCGTGAGCTTGCATGCGCCCTGCTGAGGCGCGCACCAACCCACCCCATGGGTGAGACCGGAGATATCCTTGATTTCCTTGGCCTGGACCCAGCGGCCTTCCTCGGGAATCGGCGCGGGACCGTGATTGGGTCCCTTGGCCACGCACGTCATGTGTTCGACTTCCGTCGAGTAGATCATTCGTAAACCTCCTGTTGGGGGTTCTGTCTACTACATCCCCCATCTGCCGGGAAGGGCGCGATGAAACCTACAATCTTGCGCTAGCCGCAAGAGGTCGTGGACGTAGACGTGGTCGTGGCCGGAGTGATCACCGTCGGCCGCTCGATGGCGTTCTGTTGGGTTCGTTGCGCAGCGGAACCAGCTAGCGGCCGTATACCGCGGCCCCGGCATACTTTGCCTTGCTGCCCAGTTCCTCCTCGATGCGCAGGAGCTGGTTGTACTTGGCCACGCGCTCGCCACGACAAGGGGCGCCGGTCTTGATCTGTCCGGCCCGCGTCGCGACGCTCAAGTCGGCGATGAAATCGTCGGGCGTCTCGCCCGAGCGGTGGCTGACCACGATACCGTAGTGGGCGACGCGGGAGATCTCGATAGCCTCCAGGGTCTCAGTCAAGGTTCCAATCTGGTTGAGCTTGATGAGAGCCGCGTTGCCCACATTCTCCGCCACTGCGCGCCGGATGATCGCGGGGTTGGTGACGAAGATGTCGTCGCCCACGAGCTGGATCTTCTTGCCCATCCGTTCGGTCAGAAGCTGCCAGCCTTGCCAATCGTCCTCGGCCAGACCGTCCTCGATGCCCCAAATCGGGAACTGCCGGACCCAGTCTTCCCAGAAGGCCACCATTTCGGCCGAGCTGTGCCGGCTGCGGTCGGACTTGCGGAATACATACGCGCCGTCCTCATAGAATTCGCTGGCCGCTGGATCGAGCGCGAGAGCCACGTCCTTACCCGGCTTGAGCCCGGCCTTCTCGATACCCGCGAGAATGACCTCGACCGCCTCCACGTTGGCCTTGAGGTTGGGCGCGAAGCCGCCCTCGTCGCCGATGCCGGTCGAGTAGCCCTTGCCCTTCAGAATGGATTTGAGCGCGTGATAGGTTTCCGCGCCCATGCGTAGCGCATCGGTAAAGGAAGCTGCGCCCACTGGCGCGATCATGAACTCCTGGAAGTCGACGCTGTTGTCGGCGTGCGCGCCCCCGTTCATGATGTTGAACTGGGGTACGGGCAGAAGATTGGCCGCGCTGCCGCCCAAGTGCTGATAGAGCGGCTTGCCCGCCGAGGCTGCGGCGGCACGCGCCACTGCCATCGACACCCCGAGAATGGCGTTGGCGCCCAGCTTGGCCTTGTTGGCCGTGCCGTCAAGGTCGCACATCCGCTTGTCGAGGGCGGCCTGCTCCGAGGCATCGGCTCCCTTGAGCGCAGACAGGGTTTCGTTGACGTTGGCCACCGCGCGCCGCACGCCCTTGCCGCCATAGCGTTTCTTGTCGCCGTCGCGCAGTTCGATGGCTTCCCGGCTACCGGTGGATGCCCCCGAAGGAACCGCAGCACGGCCGAAACTGCCGTCGCTGAGTCGGACGTCGACCTCGACCGTGGGATTGCCGCGCGAATCGAGAATCTCGCGGGCATGGATAGATGCTATGGTGCTCATGGGGTGGGTTCCTTTCGTGACGGAGGCACGAGCGCCTCGGGTTCCCGGTACCGCCATTGGATGCTTGAGAGCCAGATTTGCTGCCGCAATGATCGGGGAACCGCTTGACCGGCTCTCGCACCCCTAGTATACGACGCAGCGACCGACGACCAAGGCGGTGGAGTCCGCCGATAACCGCCACGATCCTACCGTGGCCGATGACTCCTACGGGGCTGATTCTCCGTTAGGAGGCGTCAAAACCGGACTACCAAGTCAGCCCAAAAACTCTGCGCCACGCATAAAGAGGCTGACTGATGCAACAAGCATTTTCGATCGCGACACTCTGGTTCGGCCTGGCTCTCCTCGCCACGTTTCTCGCTGCCCGGCTGAAGATCTCCATGGCGCTCATGGAGATAATTGTGGGAATCGCGGCGGCCGAGGCCATCGGGCACTTCTTCGGCAAGGCGGCCATGGGCGCGGATTTGCCAGGACTCAAGTTCCTCGCCAGCACCGGGGCTGTGCTGCTCACTTTCTTGGCGGGTGCAGAGCTTGAGCCTGCGGTGATGCGAAGAAAGTGGAAGGAGGTTTCGGTTGTCGGTGCGGTCGGTTTTCTCGCTCCGTTCCTCGGTTGCGCGGCGATAGCCCGGTTCGTCCTGGGCTGGTCGCCCGATTCGAGCTGGCTCGCAGGTATCGCGCTGTCCACCACGTCGATGGCAGTGGTCTACGCCGTGATGCTGGAGACAGGTTTCAACCGCACCGATTTCGGCAAGGGCATCCTGGGAGCCTGCTTCGTCAACGACCTTGGGACCGTGCTGGTCCTTGGCTTGATGTTCGCTCCCTTCACCTGGCGTACTGCGGTTTTCGCGGTCGCGTCCCTGGCGGCTTTCGTACTCTTGCCGGTGGTGACGCCCCACCTGATGAACCATTACGCCAACCGCACCGCCGCGTTTCGCACCAAGTGGGTGCTGTTCATTCTCTTCGGCCTCGGCGCACTCGCACTATGGTCAGGCAGCGAGGCGGTTCTGCCGGCATACATCGCTGGCATGGTGCTGGCGTCCACTCTTGGTACTGATCATATCTTCGTGCGCCGGCTTAGGACCCTAACCATTGGATTTCTCACGCCCATCTACTTTCTGCGCGCCGGCTCGTTCGTGTCGGTGCCCGCGCTGGTGTCGGCGCCCCTGGTCTTCCTGGCGTTGTTCGCCGGAAAAGTCGGCGCAAAGATCTTCGGTCTGTACCCGGTGATCGGGGCCTTTCGCCGCGAGCGCAACGAGCGCTGCTACTACACCCTGCTGATGTCGACTGGCCTTACCTTCGGGACCATTTCGGCGCTCTACGGGCTTAATCACGGGCTCGTCACCCAGCAGCAGTATTCGCACCTGGTCGCGGTGGTGATTGGCTCTGCCGTGGTGCCCACCCTGATCGCAAATGCTGCGTTCCTACCGCGGCACCTTCTTCCGCGGCAGATTGCAGAAGAGCCAGCGGCCACCGCCGGACCCGCGCAGAAGCCGGTGGAACCCCAGGAATCGCTTGAAGAAGGCTGATGTAGTCTAGGGAGCGCGGCGACAGAAAGTACCTGCCGCCATCCAAATCGCGCAATTTCTGCGCCATAGCTGGGCTAAGCTAAAGGGGATGCGGATAGTCCTGATTAAATCAGGATGCCGGTGGTCCTATTTTGTTGCAAAGTTGACCGCCACGTCATCACATACGGTTGCTATCCGTTGAACTGCAAGTGCTTGGCAAGGAGAACAACGATGAACCGAGTTCCGACTGCGCGCGTAGTAGCTACTCTGGGGTTGTCACTCATGTTTGCCGCCTGCAGTGGCTCGAATGGATCCAATGGATCCAACGGAAAATCGTGCACCATCATGCCGGCAGACGGCGGCGGGCAAATGCTGGAGTGCCCCGACGGAAGCAAGACGCTCATTGGCGGCACTACTCCCATACCAGCGAGCGACGCTGGCGCCACGTCATGCACGATCCAGACCGACGACGGCGGGACGAAAACCCTCCGCTGTCCCGATGGTACGTCGGCCACCCTTCCCAATTCCGCCCCGAGCGCTGTCGACGCCGCCATTTCTGCCGACGCCCCTGGCTCGGTTGACGTCGGCACGACCAGTGGCGGTCTCGTGCTCAACGTGCCCGCGATGACTGCCGACGAATGGAGCGCGCTTTCCCTGCTGGGCGCTGTCACCAGCGTCAAGATCCCCACCACCGGCGCTGGTACTCCCATTGTCAACTTCAAGGTGACCAACCAAAACGGCGTTCCCGTTGCCGGCCTCGGCCAGAAGGGGCCTGACGGTTTCTCCGGCCATTTCGCTTTCACCATCGCGAAACTGGTGCCGAGCATCACGGATCCCACGACGGACGCAATAGTGCCCAGCCAGTGGGTCAACTATGAGTTCGTGAAGATGCCGACCGCGACCGCGCCGCAAGGCTCGGTGGTCGTGACCCCGGATCCCGAAACGAACGGCACCCTAGTTGACAACCATGACGGCACCTATCAGTACACGTTCAACCTGGATGTTACCCAGGCCGCGACCATCGCCGGCGGCCTGAGCTACAAGGCTCCCTATGCGCTGGCCGACCTGGGCGCATTGAAGTACGACCCAACCACGACCCACCGGGTGGTCGTGCTGGTAGGCGGGGCCGCCACCTCGACCAACGTCGGGGCTTTGCCGGTGCGAAATCCCGCCACCATCACCTACGATTTCGTTCCCAATGGCAGCGCCGTGACCCAAACGCGCGACATCGTCCAGGTGAACGCCTGCAACGCTTGCCATACCAAGCTCTCCTTGCACGCTGCCTACATGCCGCCGGTGGTGGACACCAACGCATGTGTGGTCTGCCACACCGATCAGATGAAGTATGGCAGCACCGAATCCTTCCCCGCTGCCGGCACCATCCTGACACCGGGTCCGGCCCCGGATTTCGCGGCCTTCGATCCCGGCAATACCACCCGCATCGACGGGCGCGCGGTGCCCGCCTTCCCGAACTTCATCCACAAGATCCACATGGGTGAAAACCTAGGACTGTCTGGGTACGACTTTCTGGGCGCTTCCTTCGACACCCGCTTCCCTCACGACATCAGAAACTGCGCCACCTGCCACGTGCCGGGCGCAACCGCCCCGCAAGCCAATGACTGGAGCACGGTGCCTAGCCTGGTTGCATGCGGATCCTGTCACGACACGGTCAATTTCACCACCGGCGCAAACCACGGCCTGGGCGGTGTGCAGACTGACGACACCAAGTGCGGCGTGTGCCACACCTCAACCGATATCACCGCCGGCCACATTCCGGTCGTGCCGATCGATCCCAGCAACGCCGGCCTGGCGGGCGGAACCAATACCCACACCAACGCCAGCTACATCGCCGACAACGCGAGCAACCTGCCCACCGGCGCCATTCCAATTACCTACAAGTTGATTTCCGCCACCGTGACACCAGCCGGAAATCCGCAGTGGGTGTTCCAGTTGCTTGCCAAGGGGACGCCATTCACCCTCAACACCTATAGCGCCACCACGCCCGAGCTGATTCCCGCCACCGTGGGCAAGTTCGTGGGCAGTCCCACCCTCCAGATGGCGTTTGCGGTTCCCCAGGACGGCATCTTGACACCGGCTGACTACAACGGCTCGGTCAGCATCAACCTCAAGAGTCTGTGGCGAGGCTCCGCCGCCGCGGGCGTGGCCTTGGCCGGAGGATCGGGTGTGGTCCTCAATAGCGACGGGATCAGCTACACCGCTACCTACACCGGCGCCACCGTACCCGCCAACGCCATGATGGTAACCGGCGGCATCGGCTTCAACTACGGCGCCGTGTCCGCTTCCGCGATTACCGCTGCCACCACACCCCAATTGGTGGCCGGCCTCACCGACAGTCTACCCATCACCCAGGCCGACCTCGCCGCCTACCCCTATAGCGCCATCACCTACCAGGGCGGCCTCGCGGTTCCGGCTGCGGTCCAAACGGTTGTGGCGTCGGGTTCGAAGTACTTGGCTGCGACCCAGACAGCCCGCAGGCAGATCGTCGCCACCGCGAACTGCAATTCCTGCCACGAGCACCTCGGACTCTTCACCAACCCCGCCGTACAGGCGACTTTCCACGCCGGTCAGCGCAACGATGCCAACAGCTGCGTCTTCTGCCACAACACCACCGGAACCGACAGCGGGTGGCCGTACAACATCAAGGAAGTGGCCCACTCCATCCACTCCGCCGGAATGCGCCACACCCCCTACACCTGGCAGTCCGGCAGCACCGAGTTCCTGGTTGGCTACCCCGGCATCCAGAACAACTGCGAAGCCTGCCACCTGCCCGGCACCTACAACTTCAGTGTCGCCAGCAGCGCGGCCGCGGTCGGTAGCTTGCTCAACACTACCCTGGCCGCCGGCACCACCGCCCTCAGTGCCACGGGCATCGTCCTCACCGATCCCAGCAAGTACAGCGCGACCGCGACCTACATTTCCCCGTTCGTCACGGCGGGCGCCACCTACGGCAACAACCTGACCGTCAACACCGGCATCGCCGCCAAGAGTGTCACCTGGCCATTTGCCGGCGGCACGGCCATCAGCGTGCCCGCGGGCGGAACGCTTGAGGCAGACCCCACAACCTTGGTGAACTCCCCGATCGCCTCAGCTTGCTACGCTTGCCACGACGCCCCGGACGCGAGAAAGCACATGATCAGCAACGGCGCCTGGCTCAACCAGCCCCGCGCATCGATCGGCACCTATGCGGCTGGCGTCGCCACGGTTGCACCGGTCAACCAGGAACAGTGCCTGGTATGTCATGGTAGCGGCGCGCTCGCCGACATCAAGGCTGTCCACATGAATTTCTAGCCTGGCCTCACCAGGACTCGTCGTGCACGTACGCGGGAGAAAAGCGCGTGCGCGGCGGCTGCTCTTCCGCGGGCCAACCCAGGGCGATGCAGGACACGGGAAGTATCTTCTCAGGCAACCGCAGAATCTTGGTGAGGGAGTCGATGCGGCTCGGGCGTGGATGCACACCCAACCAGCACGCGCCCAGGCCCAAGGCATGCGCGGCGAGCAGCAAATTCTCGATGGCAGCTGAGCAATCCTGCAATAGATAGCTCAGTTCGCCCGCGTGAGCTGCGCCGAGATCGCCGCACACCGCGATACCGACCGGCGCGTGCGCCAGCATCTTCCCGTGGCGCAGAGCCTCAGCGAGCAGATTCAGGGTGTCCCGCTTGCGCACGACCACGAAGCGCCAAGGATCCTTCGCGGCCGCAGATGGCGCCGCCATAGCCGCGCGCAGAAGCTCGGTGACCACCTCGTCGGACACGGCAGCGTCCTGGTACGCGCGGATGCTGCGTCGGCCGTAGATGAACGAAAGCCTCGCTTGCAAAGGTGTGTTCATGCGTCTGTCCTCAAGGTTGCCCGAGCGCCAGCAGGAGCTGGGCGCGGGCCGTGGCAAGACTGTAGTGCGCCTGCACCTCCTGCGCCGCGGCCGTGGTCATCGCCACCTGCGCGTCGCCCAGCTCAATCATGTTGCCCACCCCGGCCTGGTAGCGGCCCTCGGCCAAACGAAGCTGCTCGCGCGCGTTGACCACCGCCTCGTGGGTCGCCTCCTCGCTCGCCTTGGCTGCGCGCACCGCCAGGCGCGCCTGTTCCATGTCCAGGCGGATCTGCTGGCGCTGGATCTCGAACTGGCCACGCAACACGCTAAGAGTGGCGCGCGCCTCGCGCACCTGTTCGCTGGTGATACCGCCGCCGAAGATCGGCCAGGTCAATGACAGCATCGCATTCCAGTTCCATGCCAGGTTGTCGAACGCCGGCCCCGCGTCACTCAGTGTCATGCTGGCGCCCAGCCCCGGATAGTAGGCGCCTCGGGTCGAACTGACTGTGAATTCCTGTGCCTTGATCTGGTCGGCCAGCGCCTGCAAGTCCGGGCGCGCTTTGACCGCCGTGGGCAGAAGTTCGTCCGTGCTTTTGTCCTCGTCTGACACCGGCTCCGCCAGAGGAGCCTCCACCTCGTAGTCGATGGGGCCATCGACACCCATGGCCTGATTGAGCTGAGCCTTGGCCACGTCGTGGCCGTTCTGCGCCGTGATGAGCTGCACCCGCGCGGTCGACCGATTGGTGAGCGCTTGGGCCAGAGCAATCTCCGGCTGCGTGCCCGCCCGGACAAAGCCCTGGGCTTGCACCAAGTGCGCTTCTTGGTTGGTCAGCCCATCTTGGGCGACTTTGACCAGGGCGTAGGTTGCGGCCGCATTGTAGTAGGCAGCACGAAGATTGTAGGAGACCTGCTGTGCTGTGCGTGTCTCGCTGTCGGCCTGCGAACGAGCGGTTGTCTTGGCTGCATTCCACTTGCCCGTAGTCTGGCCGAAATCGTAGATGAGCTGGCTGGCGGTCACGCCGAACCGGAAATTGTTGCTGGTATCGAAACTTCCGTGATTCGACCCGCTGGTCGTGGTGACTGTGGTCGTGGCCGTGGCGGTGGCCGTTCCCGTAGCTGTGTTGATAATTGAATTCGTTCCGAGCGGGTTGTTGCCTGCCGGCGAGTTGTTGGTGGTGCGCTGGTACGAGGCAGTGCCGTTCACTTGCGGCAACAACGCGGCTCGGCTCTCATAAGCACGGGCGTCGGCCGCTTCGCTCTGCGCGTGTGCGACCTGAAGCTGGGGGTGCGTGGCGCGCGCGATGCGCAGAGCTTCGTCGAAGGTCAAGATGCGTCTCTGCTGGCCGTGGGCCGGAACTGCCCAAAGACAAAGAGCGATGAAGAAGGGGGAAATGCGTCTCATTCGTACCTCAAGGCTTCAATGGGATCGAGGCGGGAGGCCTTTTGCGCCGGGTAGAGCCCGAAGACCACGCCGACCAGACCGGAGAATCCGACTGCGATCAGAATAACGTCGATACGAATCAGAATGGGCCAGCCGAAGTTGGCGGCCAATCGATTGGCCGCGAATAGCCCCAGCAGGATGCCAATTATGCCTCCGGCAATCGAGAGTGCGAGCGCCTCGACCAAGAACTGCGACAGCACGTCGCGTGGCCGCGCGCCCACCGCCATACGGATGCCGATCTCGCGGGTGCGNNGCTGACGAGCATGATGTTCATGATACCAATCCCGCCCACGATCAGAGAAACCGCGGCGATACTGGCCAGAAGAGTGGTCAGGGTCTTCACCCCCTCCTGCTGGGCACTGGCCATTTCAGTCAAATTGCGAATGCTGAAATCGTCGTCGGCGCCAATCGGAATGTGGTGGCGATCACGCAGCAAAGTGGCGATCTGATTCTGCGCGCGGGCGGTGGCTTCGCTCGACACCGCACTGATCATGAGCGCACCCGCGATGAACTTCTGCAGGCCGCCCTGGATCTTGGCCTGGAAGGTCGTGTATGGGATGAACACGGCGTCGTCGTAGTCTTGCCCGGTGGCTGACTGCCCCTTGCGTGCCAGCACGCCGATGATCTGGAAGGGAGTCTTCTGTACACGCACGGTCTGGCCAGTGGGATCGGCGTTGGTCCCGAAAAGCTTGTCCACCACGGTCTGCCCCAGCACGACCACCTTGCTGCCAGTTTCGATGTCTGACTGAGTGATGGGGCTTCCCATCGCGGTGGGCCAGGTTCGCATCAAGAAGTACTCGGGCGAAACCCCGTTGATCGAGGTGGCCCAGTTCTGGTCCTCACTGATCACCTGCTGGTTGCTGCGAAGTTGGGGACTGGCGTAGCGGACCGCGCTGGCCTCGCTGCGAATGGCTTTCAGATCGTCCCAGGTCAGGGTGGGCATGCTGCCGAATCCCCCGTGGGCGCCGGACGCGCTGGTGGTGCCGGACAGGACCACCAGCAGGTTCGAGCCCATGGAGGCGAACGCCTCTTCCACGCGCGCCTTAGCGCCCTCACCGATGGCAACCATGGCGATCACCGCTGACACGCCGATGATCACGCCCAACGTGGTGAGAAACGAGCGCATCTTGTTGCGCAAAAGCGCGCGCACCGCGACCCGCAGCACCTGCAACCAACTCATGGCGAAACCTCAGCGCCGGCGGGAATCGGCTCGGCTCGCAACGGCGTCTGCCGCTCGTCCGATTGCACGCGGCCGTCGTGCATGACCACCACGCGCGAGGCGTAGCGGGCAATGTCCGCCTCGTGGGTGACCAGCAGAAGCGTGATGCCACTTCTGCCCAATTCCTGAAACAGCGCCATGATCTCGACGCTGGTGCGCGAATCCAGATTGCCGGTGGGTTCGTCGGCCACGATCAGACGGGGCCGGGTTACCAGGGCGCGCGCCACCGCCACCCGCTGCTGTTGCCCGCCCGACATCTGATTGGGATGGTGGTGCATGCGTTCGCCCAGACCCACGTGCTCAAGCGCTTCGCGCGCACGGGCGTGGCGCTCGCGCGCCGACACGCCCGCGTACAACAGGGGCAATTCGACGTTTTCCAGCGCGGTGGTGCGCGATAGCAGGTTGAAGCTCTGAAACACGAAACCCAGGGTGCGGTTGCGCAAGCGCGCCAGGGCGTTGCGGTCGAGCTGCGATATCTCGTCACCCACCAGCCAGTAGCCACCCGAACTGGGACGGTCCAGACATCCCAAAATGTTCATCAGGGTGGACTTGCCCGAGCCCGACGGTCCCATCACCGCCACGGACTCGCCCTCGCTGATGGTCAGTGAAACGTCGCGCAGCGCGTGGACATCCACATCGCCCATCCGGTACACCTTGCTGACCTTGCTAGCCTCGATGAGGGGCTTGCCCATCAGTACACCTAGCGAAGTGCCCTCAAACCGTCGAAGCGACGACGGCCGACGATCCGGGGCGCTGGCTGCGTCGGGCCTGCGCTTCCGGTCCTCAAGTAC
>PMJO01000248.1 GCA_003158455.1 Myxococcales bacterium
CTACTGCGCAACTTCGGCTAGCTCCCCCACTGGTCCGACCAAACCGCTAGAAGCCCACGCGCGGGCCCTACCCCGCCGGGAAAGCAGACCACCGCCCTAGCGGCAGCCGGCACGGCGAACGCAAGTGGTTAGAGGGCAAAGGCGGAATTCCGCAGGTCGAGAGCAGCTCAAGCTGCGATTGAGCACCAGTATAGAAAGGTCGAGCCTGCAACGCAGGTCCAGCGCTGATCGGCTAGCGTGTACACGAGTTTCTGCGCGGGCCCGGTCGCGACCACAAGCCGACCGTCGCCATCGATGATGATAACACCCCAGGGTTGGCCCAAGGTACTGCTAAGCGAGGGATCGGTGTCCATGATACACATGCCAAGTCCTGACGGAATAGCGGCGTCTTGAAGCGCAAATTGCAAAGCCGCCATGTCACACACGCTATCCTGACCACCACCGTCGCTGCCCCCTTGGGCCGCCACGCCGCTATCGGCGGCGCCCGCTTGGGCTGTCACGCCACCAGTGCCCCTTCCTGTCGACGGGATGATGTCACGGGTTCCCCCGAGTCCCGCGGTTCCGCTCGACAAGGCACCACCAGCGCTGGCGCCTCCTCGCGACAAGGCACCACCAGCGCTGGCGCCTGCGCTCGACAAGGTACCACCAGCGCTGGCGCCAGCGCTCGACAAGGCACCACCAGCGCCGCTGATGCCTCCGCTCGACAAGGCACCACCAGCGCCGGCGCCTCCAGCTTGGGCGGCGTCTCCGCCGGTGCTTTGCAGCCCGCGGGCCCCACAGCCTGTCAAGACAACCCCGACCGCAAGCAAGACGTGCCAAGAGCCGGTCCGTGGGAGAGCAGGTGGCACAGCTTCTCGGTTGATCGTGAACGAGTTCATTCTGCACTCCGCGGCCTAGGGAACCCCACGCCCGCTAGTTTACCCTAGATTTGACGTGCCGATCCGATTGACCCCCTGGGCGTGAGGACCGATACTCGCTTGGCCGTGGCAACCAACGATCCCTCGCTCCCTCTGGTGCGAATCTATATGCGCTACCCTGACGCGGACACGTTCATCGCGCGCTTTGCACCCAACGTGACCCGGGGCGGTGTTTTCTTGGCCAGCCGCAAACCTAGGCCGGTCGGCGAAATCATCCGTTTCGAGATCTCGCTCGCGCAGGGCCCTCCCCTGCTGTGGGGAACCGGTCGCGTGACCTGGGTGCGCGAATTCAATCCCGCGGAACCGCACCGAGCCCATGGGATGGGCGTGCAGTTCACTTTCGTCGAACCCGAGTGCCGACCACTCTTGGATCGCTTGCTGGCAGCGAAGAACGCCTCGCGACCTACGCCGGTCAGCGGCGTGCCCATCGTTGTGCCCCGGCAGCCCAGCGGAGCGTCGGCCGCCGTACGCGAACCAGCGTCGTCACCCAGCCCAGAAGATCCTGGCGAATGGGCGGACGACTCGTCCGTGCGACGGGCGTCGGATCGCGCCCGCATGCTGGCAGGTGGAGCCGACGATTTGGAATCCCTTCTACAACGCGCGCCCGACGAGCCTTCCACCCTTGAGCAAGCCCTGGCCGAGTTGCCCCGCATGCTGTCGAATCGACGCACAACCGCGGCGATGAGCACGGCGGACGAAAAGGGCGGGAACAAGAACGGAGCGACGTAGTCCCGTCGCTCCGTTCGCCGTGGCCGGAACCGGTGCCGGCCACGGCCCCGGAGACCCTCAGCGCGTTCCTCGCAGCCGGGCGAAAATTCGCCTCGGCAACTCCCAAAGCTCGTCCGCACCGGGCAGGCGCAGAAGCCGAAGACCCAGACCATAGCTGACGAATCCAACGCCGATGGTGGCGAAAAGTAGCAGAGCGTGCGCCAATCGGCGCGTCCCCCAAGGCCACGCTATGCCGGCGCGAGTGAGCAGCCAGGAACTCGCCCACCAGGCCGCCGCAGCCACGGCTGCTAGCACGAAGTTGCAGAGAATCAGCCGAGCCACCTCATGCCAGCGGCCCCCGCGCGGCGCGCGTCCGATAACCCCACCGAACCGGAGCCGCAAGACCGCCAGGTTGGCCAATGCGCCGATGGTCGTGCCCAGGGCCAGCCCAGTCGCCCCCAAATGACGGTAGGTCAGCCCATTGAACAGGAGGTTGGCCACCACCGCTGCCATCGAAGCCAGCATCGGGATGCGGGGCCGGTCCACGGTGAAGAAAGCCGGCGATAGGACCTTGACCAGGCTGTAGGGCAACACACCCAGCATGTAACCCTGCACGATGGGCACCGTGGCCGCGGTGTTGGCCGCAAGAAACTTGCCGCCCTGAAAGAGCAACTCGACCACCGGCCGGGCCAGCACGATGAGCCCCACCGCACTGGGCAGGGCCAGCAGCCACACGCCGCGCGTGCCCTCAGCCACACGCGCCTGCAGGGCCTCGCGATCGCCGCGGGCCGCTTCCTGCGAAGCGCGCGCCGTGGTCACGGTGGCCAGGGCCACCCCAAAAAGCCCCACCGGCAGATAGAACAGGCGAAAGGCGTTCTGCAAGTAGGTAAGCGGGCCTTGACCCAAGGCAGCCGCGAACTGCGTGTTGACGAAGATGTTGATCTGTACCGCGGCCAGGCCGACGGTCGCCGGCCCCATCAGACGCACGATCCGGATCAGGTCGGAATCGCGCCAAAGCCCGGCCAAAGTCGGCCGCGCCCGATATCCCAAGCGCCACAAACTGGGCAGTTGCACGACCGCCTGCACCAGCCCCGAGGCAGTGGTCCCTGCACTCCAGACAATCATGCCAGTGCGGTCCGAAGGGTGCACGAGGATCAGAGCCACGCCGCACAGGATGCTGGTCACATTGAACATGGCGGGCGCGTAGGCGGGGGCGAGGTAGTGGTGCTGGGCGTTCAGCATGCCCATCCAAACCGCGCTGACGCTGACCAAGGCCAAGATGGGCATCATGATTTGCGCGAACAGACCGCCCAGGGCGACCTGGGCGGCGTTGCCGTTGAAACCGCGCGAGATGAGCGCCACCAGCTCGTCAGAAAAGACCATCCCGGCCAGGGTGAGACCGCCCGTGAGCGCGAGCACGCTGCCCAGAACCAGATTGCCAAGCCTGAAGGCGCGTTCGCGCCCGCCCCGGTTGAGCGCATCGGAAAAGGTCGGAACAAATGCGCTCGACAGCGCACCCTCGGCAAACAAGTCGCGCAGTAGATTGGGGATGCGGAACGCCGCCACATAGGCGTCGGTCAGGCCGCTGACCCCGAAGACGCGTGCGAAGATGGCATCGCGCACCACGCCCAGCACGCGCGACACGAGGATTGCCACGCTGACGTTGGCGGAAGACCGAAGGGCGCTGGGCACTATACTCGACGTTAGCCGTCCCCGGGGCCAACGTCCATTTAGCTGGCTATTTCTCAGAAAGAGCACAAGAAACGCAGAATTAGGACGGAAAGAGAAATGGCGCGGGTCGCTCGGATCCGTCCCTTCCCCTCTCCTCCGATCTCTGTGGTCTCTGTGTGGAATAGCTGAACTACGGCCGCCGGCCGGTGCGCAACGAAAGCGGGGCGGTGTCCGCGTCCTTCGCATCCACAACCAGGGCCAGTCCGAGCTGCTCACGCAATTCGAGGTGTTGGGTCGTCACGCTCCAGCGCGCGAGCCCGAGGATGGCCTCCTCCGGTCGTCCGCTGCGCGCGCGCGCCTCTTTCACCAGTTCGCGTGCCGCCGCCACCACGTCGCCACAGGCGATCAGCCCAGCCCGGTTTGCGTTCTCCTCGGCGGCGGCAGCCCATGCACCCAGGTCGATGGAAGCGGGATCGCTTATCAACTGCTCCACCGCCGAGTTCATGGATATCAACTGCCCTGGTAGCAGCACTTTGCGCAAAAAGGCTACGTACTTGCGCACCGCAACCGCGTCCGTGTCGGGCAAATCGAAATCGGGCCGCAACAGCTTAATCGCCGCCGCCAGGATGACCCGCAGTTCGCTCTGCGTCGGCACCATCTGTGGCCACAGCAGGAACTGGTCGGCACGCAAGCCAACCAGTTTCTTTGCCAGCCGGAAAGCCAACTCGCGGTCGGTGCGGCCCGACACCAATCCTCGCCCCAGCACGAATGCCGGCAGCACTTGTTTGCCTTCCAGCAGGATCACCAGGTCAATCTCGTCGGGCGCAGTCGGGGGAACGTAGACCGCGGGCAGCGCCACGCCGATGAGTCGGCTGACGTATACCAAAATCTGTGATACCGACGAACTGTCCCTCGTCAGATCCACGCGTTGGCTGATGTCGAGCCCGCAAGCTTGCGGCTCCTTGGCCCGCGACATGGTGACGCCCGCGCTGACCGCGGCCAGCACCTGGGATATGCGTCGGTCTTGCAGTGGGCTGCACACCCAGCCTTGCCACAGGCCCTCGCTCAACCCGGCTTTGGCCAGGGGTACGCCGGGCAAGGCGTGCTGGCCGTAGAAAGCCTTCTCCTGGGCGTTCGCCTTCATCAGCGCGCAAAGTGCCGCGCAGGCACAGAAGGCACGGTCGTAGCGCTGATGCGCGCTGTACAGTCGGGCCAAGGCGCGGATCTGCTTGGCGGCTCCCTCGGCATCGCTGGCTGCCGCCAAGAGATGCTCCCGCGTCTTCACCGCCGCGGCGAATCCCTCCGCTCCCTGGGCTTCGTACACTTCGACCAAAGCCTCGCGCTGTTTGTTGTCGTCCGGAACCAGCGACACACACACCTCGTAGGCTGCCGCCGCTGTCGCCAGGTCCGCCTGGCGAACCCGGGCGATCTCGGCCAGGCCGCGCCACAGGCCAAGCAGCCATGGTCGCTGGTGCTCCGGCGGCGAAGCGCCCAGACGTCTGATCATGTGCCGATGTGCGCGCGCCAGCTCAGGCCAATCCTGCTGGCTGGTGAGGATGCGCTCGATGCGCTCGAAGCTGCGGCGATCCTCCGGGTCCTGATCCAGCGCCCGGTTGTAGAGTTCGACGGCCTCGACCGGGGATTCCAGCTCGTAGTTCAAGATATTCGCCATGGCGACCAGGTAGCGAGACTTCTCCTTGCCCGACTCGGACTTGGTGAGCTGGTCCAGCACATCCACCGCGCGCACCCACTCCTCCACCAGGGTGTAGATCTCCATCAACTCGTGCAGCGTCTCGGGGTCATGGGGACGCAGCGCCAGCGCTTGCTCGAAGGTCTGCCGGGCAGCCTTCTGGTCGTTCAATTCCTCACGTTGCAGGCGGCCGATGCGACACAGAATCTCGAAGCGTTCGTCGGGCGATGTGGCGCCAGTGAGCAGCACACGCTGCTGATCGATGAGGGCGGCAGCGTCAGCCGGTCCCCGCCCTTCCATCTGGGAGTTGGCCTCGGCCAGCGCTTCGCGCAGATCGGGCAGATCGGGTGCCAACTCAAGTGCCTTCATGAACGCTCCGGCGGCTGCGCCCGCCTCCCCCAGCGCCATGTGGGCTTGGCCGAGCGCCATCAGGTGCTCGGCCCGATCGGAGTCGGTCAACTTGGCTTCGGCCTGGGCGAGAACCAGGGGCACCGTGGTGCGCACGTCCTGCCACCATTCTTGCGCCTCGGCGAGCTGCGACCAACAAAGCAGCGTCGGCAAGTACCCAGACTCAGCCGCATACGCGCGCCGGTAGTTGACCCGCGCCCGTTCCACGTCGCCGGTCATCTGGGCTGACCAGCCCGCTCGTTGCCAAAGCCGAGCCCGCGGCTCCAAGGTCTGTTCCGCCGCCTCGGCCAGGGTTTCGAGCAACGGCAGTGCGGCAGCCCAATCCTTGTGCCCCCACGCGATGTCGGCCAGCACTATGGTGGCTTGAGGATGCCCGGGGGAAAGCTGGAGAACGCGACGATACTGTTCCGCAGCCCCGTCCAGATCGGCAAGCCGGCTGCGATAGATCTCCGCGGCGTCAAAGGCGAACTGAACCCGCGCCAGGGCATCGGAGGTGTTGGCTGATGCGGAGGCCAGATAGGCCGCCGCGCGTGACCAGTCGCCGCGCTGGCCGTGCAGCGCGACCAAGGCACGCAAGGCCGCAGGGTTGGTGGGATCGGCCGCCATGGCCGCTTCCAGCGACTGTTCAGCCGCCGCCGAATCGTCGAGATTGTGCTGGTACCAACCAGCCATGGCGACCAGCATGTCGGCGCGTCTTGACTCCGGCTCCAGTTCGGTCACCAGGCCGTTGCATTCGGCCAGCAGGTCCTGCCAGCGGTTGTGTGCGGCTGCCACGCGCGCCAGACCAGTGGCCAACTCTTGGTTCGAGGGGTCTTCCTGAAACGCAGCCAGCAACGTGATGAATGCGCGATCCGGGTCAGCCAGATTGGTCTCGAAAATCTGGGCAGCGCGCATCAGGTAGCGTGCTCTCCCGGCCGCATGATCGATGCTCTCGGTGCGCTCGATGAGCAGGCCGGCCAGGTCCTCCCAGCGCTCATCGCGAACATAGCTCTGCTCGAGCCGATGGAATTCGTCGGCCCGCTCTGCGTCCTCTGGCATTTCATCATCGAGCGCGTCGCTGCGCATGTCGCCTCCCTGCGAAACTCGACTAAGCCAGCCCCGAAAAAAAATTAGTGGCGAAAGACTAGTCGCGCCGGTGGGCAAGGTCAAACACAGTTGTGAATTCAGCATGGGAACCCTCAAAGGGTTCCCATACCCTCCCGCGCTGGTACGCCGCCAGCAGAGCCGGCGGGCTCCCCACGCGGACGCCACGCCCCCCGCCCAGCCGTGTCACAATTGCCCTTGCGAAGGAGCGAAGCATGGAAACACTACTCGTCGGAGTCCTTGTCCTTACCGGCATCTCTTTGCTTACCGGGGTGCGCGTCCTGCGCGAGTACGAGCGCGGCGTGGTTTTTCGCCTGGGGCGCGCCCGCAGGAGCCTGGCCGGCCCGGGTCTGGTCATGCTGCTGCCGTTTGGCATCGACCGCGCGCGCATCGTGGACACCCGAATTCAGGCCATTCAGATTCCGCCTCAAGAGGTCATCACGCGCGACAACATTTCGATAGTCGTCAGTGCGGTGGTGTACGCCAATGTGGCCTCTCCCCGCCACGCCATCTTGGAGGTGGAGGAGTTCTTGCCTGCCACTTTGCAGCTTGCGGCCACCACTCTGCGCGCTGTGGTGGGCAAGCTGGAACTGGATGACATTCTTTCTAACCGGGAAGGCATCAACTCCGAGGTGCGAAATATCCTGGACACCCGCACCGAGCAATGGGGGGTCGAGATCACGGCCGTGGAGTTGAAGGACATCGAGTTGCCCCAGGAGATGAAGCGAGCGATGGCCCGCCAGGCCGAGGCCGAGCGAGAACGCCGCGCCAAGGTCATTGCCGCCGGCGGCGAGGTGCAAGCCGCCGCCCAGCTCGCCGAAGCCGCGCGCATGATCGCGTCCACGCCGGGGGCGCTGCAACTGCGGCTGTACCAGACCCTGGTCGAGGTCTCGGCGGAGGCGCGCTCGACCATCGTGTTCCCGGTGCCAATCGACATAATGGGAACCGGCGCTGCCCCGGGGGTGACCCAGGCGCAGATCCAAACCATGATGCAAAGTGCGGTCGCGCTGGCCTCCTCCCAAGAAAATCGACGGCTTGCCGACGCCGAAAAGACCAACAAATAGCCTTTTCTTTTCGATATCGGCGAACACGATTCCAAGCTGACGTTGGCCGCCTCTCGCGCCTACCTAATGCCGAGATTTCTGCGAATTCTGCCCGCGGGTTCTTCGAAGTTCGGGACGAAACCGCGCCCGGTGACAAGTTCATAGAGCGCGATGTAGCGACGCGCCGCCTCGCAGCGGACCTCGTCGGGAAGCGGGGGCGGCGGTCCGTCGCCCCGATAGCCCTGATCGGCAAGCACGCGACGCAGGTACTCCTTGTCCAGCCCGCGCGGCTCGTCGCCCCGCTCGAAGCGCACCTGGTAGTCGTCGGCGTACCAGTAGCGTGAACTGTCGGGGGTGTGGACCTCGTCGATGAAGCAAAGGCCGCCGTCAACCCGCCGGCCGATCTCGTACTTGGTGTCGACCAGAATGAGACCGCGCTGGGCCGCGAGACTCTGGCCAAAGGCGAATATGCGTGCACACATCTCGGCCGCCCGGTCGAAATCGTCGGCGGACAACGTGCCGGCCGCCAGAATCTCCTCGCGCGACACCGACTGGTCGTGGCCGCCCTTGGCCGCCTTGGTGGATGGCGTGAGGATGGGCTTGTCCAGCCTCTGGTTCTTGCGCATGCCATCGGGCAACTTGTGGCCACAGAAGAGACGGCCACCCCGTTCGTAGTGGTACCAGATCGAGGTAGTGGTCACGCCCGTCAGATAGGCGCGCATGACGAACTCCACCGGCAAAAGCTCGCACTCGGCAGCCACCATGACGGTCGGATCAGGCACCGAAAGCACGTGATTGGACGCAATCTGCTTGGTGGCGTCGAACCAATACGCCGCGATCTGGTTGAGCACCTGGCCTTTGAAGGGAATGGTTCCCAACACGACATCGAAGGCGCTGATTCGGTCGGTCACCACGATCGTGCGTTTGCCGTCCTTGCTGTAGCAGTCACGTACCTTGCCGACGTACTTGCTGCCCAACTCGGGGAAGTCGGTCTTCTCCAGGGTCTTGGCAAGCTGTGCCCGAATCAGCTCATTGGAAACCATGGCGTGCCTCCCTCGATTGCTAGCGGTCTAAGTCTCTTAGCGCTCGATCAATGATGACCCCGCCCCATCGCAAGTGGTGTTTGAGGTCGAACGCCTCATCCAAGTCGGCGGCCGTCAAGTGCGCGGCGATCTCCGGATCGGCGCTCACCCGCTCACGAAAGCTGGGCGCGGATGCGGGGGAACGCCCCAGCACGGCCGATACGGCCAGGGCGTGTTTCTGCACCAACTCGTAGGCCGTCTGGCGCGCCAAACCCTTGCGCACAAGAGCCAGCATCACGCCCTCGCTGAAGAAGAGCCCGCCGGACAGCTCCAGGTTGTGCTGCATGCGCTCTTGGTTGACCACCAACCCGTCGATCAAAGTGGCCGCCCGACGCACCATGAAATCTGCAATGCCCGTGGCATCCGGACCGATCACCCGCTCCACCGACGAGTGCGAGATNNCGCTCGTGCCAGAGCGCCACGTCCTCCAAGGCCGCGCCCGCATAGGCACGCAGCAGGCGCGCCAGCCCGCACAGGTTCTCGGAAAGGATCGGGTTCTTCTTGTGGGGCATGGCGGACGAACCCTTCTGTCCTTGCCCGAATGCCTCCATGGCCTCGCCCACCTCGGTCCGCTGCCAGTGCCGGATGGTGAGCGCGATGCGCTCGACCGCGGTGCCCAGCCGGGCCAGGGCCATGAAATAGCCCGCATGGCGATCACGCGCCACGATCTGGGTAGGCACCACCTCCGGGTGCAGACCCAGGGCGCCCAGAGCACGAATCTCGATCTCCGGGTCCAGGCTGGCGTAGGTACCCACCGCCCCGGCCAGCTTGCCCGCGGAAATCTCCTCGCGCGCTGTCACCAGCGCCCGTCGCGCGCGGCCGACCTCACTGAAAAAGCCGGCGAACACCAGGCCGGCCGTGATGGGCTCGGCGTGAATGCCGTGCGAGCGACCGATCATGAGCGTGCTGCGATGTTGTTCGGCCTTGCGCGCGAGCGCCTGCATGAGCTGGTCGACGCCGATCACGATCTCATCGGCCGCCTCGCGCAGGATGATGGCCAGAGACGCGTCCAGCACGTCAGAAGATGTCATCCCCAGGTGGAGCCAGCGCGCCGGCTCTCCCGCCAGTTCCTCGACATGGCTGAGAAACGCGATGACGTCGTGCTTGCTCCGCTCCTCAATTTCCAGGATGCGTTGGGCCCGCAACTTGCCAGCGGTGAGTTGGCGCACGCGTTCCGCCGTGCCTGCCGGAACGCGGCCCGAGGCTTCCATGGCCTCGCAGGCTGCCAGTTCCACCCGCAGCCAGGTTTCGTAGCGGCGAGCGTCGGACCACAGTTCGGCCAGCGCTGGTCGGGTGTAGCGTTCAATCATGGTGCAGTGCCGGGGAAGGCGTGTCCTTCTAGCGGATCGCGGGGCGCGATTCAACGGAGTCCAGCGCGGCTCGAATCCGGCGTGGCGGGATGCGGTGTGCCCACCGCCACCGTCGCTACCGCATCCCGATCGGAATCGCGCCCAGCCCGACCATTATGGCCAGCACCCCCACGGTCACGAACACGATGGCCCGGGCGGTGGCCCCGTTGAAATAGCGCTGCGCCCCGCGTTCGCGCGCGCCGCGAGGCCGGGCCAACGCCTGCGCCACACCACTCAGGATCAGAATGGCGCCGCTTAGCACGAAGAACTTCAGTCCTGCTTGCTCCGGATTCATACTTGCGCCTCGACCAACTGGCGATAGAGCGTCATCAGCCGCCGGGTCAGGGCGCCAGGCCTGCCATCCCCCAATGCCAGACCATCGACACGAGTGACGGGCAGCAGGCTGCGCACCGAACTGGTCAGAAAGGCCTCATCTGCCCGCCGGAGATCGTCAGGGCTCATAAACGAGACCTCATGACAGGCGATGCCGTTTGCGCGCGCCAAGGCCAGGATCTTCCCCCGCGTCACGCCATCCAGAATCCCCACCTCAAGCGCCGGGGTGCGGAGCTGGCCGGCGACCACCGCGAACACGTTGCTGGTTGCTCCTTCAGCCACGCTTCCGCTGGCTGCGCACAAGATGGCCTCATGCACCGAGGGACGGCGCCGGCGGGCCTCGCCCATGGCCAGTACATTGTTCAGGTAGTTGCCCGACTTGACCGCGGGATCGATGGCCCGCGGCGAGTTTCGGGTCACCGACACGATCTCGACCTCGGCGCCCTTTTCGTACAACTCAGGCGGCGGCCCGCCCAAGGGCTGGACGATGACTACCAGACGTGGCTGGCCCGCCGCGGCAGGATCGAGATCCACGGCCCCATCGCCCCGGGTCACCACAATCCTCACCCGGGACTCGGGGTTATCCGCCGCGGCCACGGTCTCCCGCACCGCCCGCTCGATCTCCTCGCGCAGGGGCAGCCGCAGGTAGAGGCGCTCGGCGGAGCGGGCCAAGCGGTCCAAATGGTCGTCGAGAAAGACCAGCCGCCCGCGACTGGTGCCCACCGTCTCATACACGCTGTCGCCGAAAAGAAAGCCCCTATCAAAGACTGGAACAGCGGCCATGTCGGGCGCACAGAGCCGGCCGCCGAGGTGAACACGGATTGACATCAAAGAAATGCCAAAGCTAGTACAATCATGGAAAGCAGGCTACCATCAGTAGCAAGCCCCTTCAGGAGGGGGTGTGCATTGAACATTCTGCGTGTCCGCTGCAGAAGTGCTGAGGAGTTTCGCAGTTTCTACAACCCAGGTCATCCCGACGGCGGGATCTTCTGCCCGACTACCAAGCAGCTCACACCTGAAGACGAGGTGGTGGTTGAAATCGTCTGTAATGCGCTGCCCAATCGGGTGTTTATCCGCGGTACGGTGGTGTCATGGCGACCGGCTCTGCCCCGGTTGCGCGTGCGCGCGGGTGCCATGGTCAAGTTCGCGTCCGAAGAAGGAGCCAAACGCGACTTCGTGCTGGAGACCATCGATGGGCATCGCAAACCCACGCCGCGGCGACGGCACACACGAATCCCCATCGGCCTGCCGGTCAAGCTCCGCCTGGCCAGAGAGGCCGAACCTGTGGACGCCGATCTGCGCGAGATCAGTGCGAACGGCGCCCTGGTCTGCGCAGCGGTAGTCCCGCCCCTCGGCACCGAAGTGGTCCTGGACCTGGTGCCACCCGGTGGCGTGGCGCCCATGGCCATCTCCGGGCGCGTGATCTATCACGCTGGTCCCGGTCAGACCGGGCTCCGATTTGTCTTTCGTGAGGGTGGCGGTTCCCGCCGGTTGCGGGAGTTGGTACGTCGATTCAAAATCTCGTGAAATTGGCGTTGTACCGCACGAAGTCGTTCATATCCGAACATGTGGGAGGATCGACTCCGCAGCCCCGCTCACGGAAATTCCTATTGCCGTCGATAGGGGAAGAGCCTGTAGTATCACTTCGTCCATGAGCCCTTTGCTTTCCGCAGATGTGAAACGGAAGAACCAGATCGCCGCTGGCGTGCTAGTTGGCGGCCGGTTCCAAGTCCAGCGCTTCGTGGCTGAGGAATGCGGCAGCGAAATCTACCAGGCGCAAGATTCCGAAGGCGGCGCCTCGGTCGCCCTGCGTGTCTTCAGCGCCAAGGGCATGCCGCGAACCGTTGCGGAGACTGACCTTGGCAAGGCTGCGGGCGTACTCCACAAGAACTTGGTGACGCTGGTTGCTTGGGGTATCGAGGGTGATCGCGTGTACGTCGCCAGCGAGGCCACCGATGGCGCCACCCTGAGACAGCTCATTGACGCCCGGCGTGGCGACGGCGGCGTGATCGGCCTGACTCACGCCCACATCTTGTTGGGGCATGTGATCAATGCCCTGGACACGGTTCATTCGTCACTGGTCCACGGAGGCATCAACCCGGCGGCCATCAAGGTCACTTCCTCGGGCCGGGTCAAGCTAACCGACCTGGGGCTTTCGCGTGCATTGCCCGCACTGACTCGGCGGGGAGGTTCTGACTCCAACTCGCAGGGCGCCTACCTCGCGCCCGAGGTGGCGGCTGGTGAAGATCTCTCGGCTGCCGCTGACGTGTACTCGCTTGCGGCCATCCTGTACGAAATGATCACCGGCCATGCCCCGGCCTCGCCGCTATGGCCGCCCAGCCAGGTGAACTCGGCCATCCCACCCGCCGTGGACGCGGTGGTGGCGCGCGGCATGGCCCCACTGCCGGAGACACGTTTCTCCCGGCCTCAGGAACTGTGGCAGGCGCTAGGGGCAGTTCTCGCCAACATGGCAGCAGGTGGAGCGGCCGGTCCTCGCAAGCGGCCTTCTGCTGCCCGTCTGGCCGTG
The DNA here is from genome assembly GCA_003158455.1 of Myxococcales bacterium. Lineage (GTDB taxonomy): Bacteria > Myxococcota_A > Polyangia > Fen-1088 > Fen-1088 > Fen-1137. The sequence goes on from PMJO01000248.1 coordinate 12,812, forward strand.
GGGAAGTCGTTTAGCGTCGCCGATGCCGTGCGCCTCACCGAGGAGTACGAACGCTGGCTCGTGCAGAAGGACAAGCTCGACTACGGCCCCTTCTCGCTGGCCCAGGTCATGGCCCAGATGGAAAAGGGCATCTTCACCGGCGACGACATCATCGTGGATGTGGACTCCGGCGACCGGCAGAAGATTCGCGAGCATCCGCAGCTGGTTGAGTTCACTCGTGCGACTGAACGCCGGTTTGAAGTGCAGCGACGGGCCCAGGCCGAACGGGCGCACGAACATGTGGAGCGCAAGAAGGGCCGCTGGATGATCCTCATCATTGGCACGGCGGTCGTGGCGATTGCCGCAGGCCTGGCCTGGTTCATCCACCAGCGCGCGGCTGCCAAGGACGACGTCCTCGCCTCACGCGTGAGCGAAGCCGACGTGGATGCCTTCCTCAAGGACGTCAAGATCTCGTTCCCGGCACACAAGCGGCCGGGCAGGCACGGCGGGCCCGGTGCCGGCCCGGGGGGCGTGGCTGGCCGCGCCGAAGACTTCAACAACAACATGGATCTCGGCGATGTGAGCCAAGGGGGTGGTGACGCCATCCTGGACGAGGGCACGATCGACAGAGTCATGCACGCCAACTACCGCCGACTGGTTCCCTGCATAATGGGCAAGGGCGTGCCGATGATCGAGGTCGACTTCGTGGTTCAGCCCACCGGGCGGGTCAAGGCGGTGCGGGTCAAT
>PMJO01000143.1 GCA_003158455.1 Myxococcales bacterium
GTAGGTAGAATACTCGACGTATTTGACCGACGAGCAACGCAGGGACGCGACGCAAATGCGCGATTTCACGACGGGAGGCAAACCGTTCAGCGCTCCCGGCTCCTGCTCTGCTGCGCGGTGGTGGCCAGCGCCGGGCTGGGATGCAGGCAAAGCGCGACGGAACGGCCGCCGGGACCGATCGTGAGCGCCGGCGCGCTCTACCTGGCCATCGGCGAGCGCATGGGGGTTCCCCTGCACGCTGTGCTTCTGCCCGGCCACTTCTTCGTGCGCACGCGCAATCCGGGCCGCCACAACGTCGAGTTGCTCCGTCGCGGGGAGGCCATGCCGGATGACTGGTACCGGAAAAAGTACGGGCCCTGGCCCGAAGTTGGCTCGGCCTATTTCCGTCCAGTCACAGCGGGGTTCTCCGACGCTCAGAAAACCGCTTCGAAAGAACTCTAGTCACGAATCCAGCTGGAAAGATACCGATGCAATGCCGCTTTCGTCCCCAATGGACGCTGCCAGGTTCTTGAGGACTACAGTGTCGCCGCGTTTTTCCAACCTAGAGCGGTCGTCCTGGGTTACCTGCCCTATCAGGGAAATCCAGAATCCCCCACCGATGTCACCGTGGGAGGATGCCACATGTGCAGGCTGCTTGCATAGCAGCGCCAGGATCCCCTCGTAACACTCCACCGTACGTTGCAATAGATCGAGTACTGGGTCTTCCTCATTGGCCATGATGGTCTCCTAGGGCGAGATATCGAGAACGACGTTGGCTACCTGTCGAGCTGCCGCGCCTGCCTGAAGGCTCGTCTTGTGCAAGACTGCATAAGGGACCAGCAAATGGTCATAGAGGGCGCCTAGGTAGCCACACTGGGCGGAATCGTGCAGAAGGCTCTTGCCTCCGAATGCCTGAGAGCAAACCGCACACTCGTCTTTCGCTGGCAACGCCGCCACCTTGTCGCAAGCTGCGAACTGAGATTCGAACCAAGGTTCGAGGCCGCGCAGAGTGCCTCGCGGAAGAGAATCCCAGTCTTCCGGGGAAAGGGAACGAGGCACGCCATAGGCGGTCAGGTCGGGCGGGGAAACGAAAATCGACAGCCGAGGCCGCAATGTCCGCGCATTAACGTAGTACCGTCCATTGGCACCGCGACGAATCTCGACGATCCGTGACCACTGCGGAAACTCGACCAAGGAGCCGGTATTGAACTCCCAGTAGTGATCGTGCCACTTGGTATCGTGGCCGTGCGAATGGCCAGACAGGACGACCAGCGGGCGCGAGGCGCCGGCTGCGCTCAGCATCGTGTCCAGCTCCTTGATGGCATCCGGGCGGTGATGCATGAGCACGATGGTAAGATCTGCAGGCACCTTCAGTTCCGCGGCCAGCCAGTCACGCTCTTTGTCGTCGAACTCCGGATCCGCCCCCCATCCGTCCTCCCGTGCGGTCTTCAGAACCACGAGCTGCACCTTCGAACCGTCTGTCCCCGGGACGACGACCGCGTAGTACCCAGCGCGCGTCTCGCAGCGGGAAGCTTTGGTCGGCGCAGGGCCATTGAGGTCAAACCCACTGCAGAAGGTGGCCTGCCGGCATGCGCCCTCTGGGCATGTGTTCTTCATCATCCCCATCTCGTCTTCAACGCCTGGATCGTTTTCGCGTAGCACGTCGAGCAAAGCCCACCTGGCGTTGAGTTGAGCGGAGGGGTAGTCGTCCGGGATGGGAATCAGGTGATCGCTGAAGCCGCTCACATTTCGCAAGTTGTTGAAGGTCAGCAGGAATCGATTGCGGTCTCCGATCGGATAGAACGACGGTCCGGCGTCCTTGGTATAGCCGAGCCGGTGCTCGTAGTTGCCGAAGATCGCGCTGTCGTGGTTGCCGAGTGCGTAGAGACACGGGTACCGGAGATAGTGGGCAGCGGAAGCGTAGTCATAGGCCTCCTCGATGGTCCCCGCATCGATGGCATCACCGCCATTCATGACCAAGCGAGGTTTGGCGTCAACGCTGTCGAGCTGATTGAACGCGGAAATCGTCGCGGCAAGCACGGCGCTTCCGAACGCTTCTTGATACCCGTTGCGCTCGAAGGAGTCGACGACGTAGCGAAGCTCGCGGCTGGCCTGGTCGTTGAACAGCTTTGTTGAGGACTGGCGAATGTGCACATCACTGAGCAGACCGACGCGAAACACCAGGGTTCCTTCGCTTGCATCCTGGACCGAGACGTCCCGTGGTTGTCCCTTGCGCTGCAGCGGGGAAAGGGCCGTCTTGGGCATCAGCAGGCCCGCCATCGCCGGTTTCGACGAGAACAGTTCCCGCGTGTAGTCTTCGCGTCGGTCGATGTTTCGTTTAGCGATATCGACGTACCAGTAGTTCCGAGCGCCGACGGAATACGGGTGTTGCCCGGTGGTGGCCAATTGATAGCGACCGATGAACGAGTAACAAGAGGTCAGAAAGAACGATAGGCTGACCACCAGCCACCGGCCGCCTGTCGTCCCGGCGAACCAGGCGATATCTGCGCTCGTATTCGCCCCTGTCTTGTGAACTACACCATTTTTCAGCAAGAGAACCCTCCGTTCCCGGGGGCACGAAAACCCACTGCTCCCCGAAGCGGCTAGCATCTCTCAAGTCGTTTCTTCACGCAAGACTTCGCGAGAAAACGTCGCCGCCCCCATCCTCGACCGTATCCTCACAATAACGCATACCGCCTTGCTCTCAAAGAGCCTTCGCCTCCCAGGGGCCCCGGATGACGGGGTGGCGAAGCACACGCGTGTTGTCCTGATATTCTCCCTATTGCATTTTCGCGGCCGAAACCACAAGATGCGCTGGTTCGCAGGTGGAGAATGCCAAGCCCTGGGGCCGATCCCATCACCATGAAAGGGTCGCAGGATGAGTCAGACGGAGACGGCAGGACAATCGATAGTTGAAGAGAATGGCGTCGCGACTTTCTGGCGAAGACAGCGACAGTGGTCGATTCTGGCCGACCGGCTCAAATCGCGCGTCGGCTTCTGGCGATCCACGATGCTGATCTTGAGCGCCAGCGGCGTCCTTCTCCAAACACTTGCCGCAGCCCTCTCCAAGTCCTGGGTTGGCCCAGTAGCAGGTGTGATTGGCGCTGTTGCCCTTGTCTTTGTGCCATTCATTGCGCGCCAGTTTCTGACCGCAGAACGCGTCCGTGGATGGCTGCGGGCGCGATCGGTTTCCGAGGGACTCAAGTCGCAGATCTACCGGTACTGCGCAAATGCCGAGCCGTACACAGGCGCCGATCGCGCCTCGAAGTTGAGCGAGATCGGGAAGAAGACAGAGGTGTGGGCTGACGAACTTGCGTTGGAGCTGGCCGACATCGAGGCCGACACTCGCCCGCCGCCGGGTCCGCTCGATGCTGCCTCATACCTACGCGCGAGGGTGACAGACCAGATCGAGTCGTACTATCGTCGGCACGCGCGGCTCAACGCTAGGCTTGCCAAGATCTTCCGCAATCTCGAGTTGGCGAGCACCGCCACGGCCGCGCTGCTCGGAAGCTTGGCGAGTGCGCTGCAACTAAGAGGCGCCGCTGGCAGCGCTCCCGGAAGCATCGGAGCCTGGGTGGGGGTGCTCACGACCATTGGAGCAGGATTGGCCGCCCACGCAGCCGCCAATCGCTATGACCAGCAAGCTCGCATGTACTTCGCCACCGCTCGCCAGCTTGAAGATCTTCGCCGCGAATGGATCGACAAGGGCCGACCGACGGACGCGAAGGGCTGGTCAGAATTCGTGACCGCTTGCGAGGAGGCCATTTCCGCCGAGAACCGCGGCTGGATGGCGAAACTCGACGTGGAAGAGAAGCTGTCGACGGCAGCCCCGCCGACATCCACGGCACACTAGTGGTGGAGGACATCCGGGCCAGTCTAGGGGATGTAGGCGAGCTGGCAGTCCTGACGGCAATTGCCGCCGTTGGAGGGTCCGTCGTCGCATTCCTCATGTTCCGGCTGTATGACGCCGTCCCCGCAGCGCGGGCCGTAGTGGCAGCCGGGCCCGCACTTGCCGTAGTCCCCGGCATTTACGCCGTCGTCGCAGTCCTCCCATGGCGACTGGACCTTTCCATCACCGCAGTACGGGCCTTTCTTGCAACCGGGGCCGCAGCCGCCGTACTGACTGACGTTGACGCCGTCGTCGCATTCCTCGTCGGGGGCTTGCAATTTGCCATCGCCGCAGTATGGGGCCGGGATGCAGTTCGGTCCGCAGCCGTTGTACTTGCTGGTGTTCACGCCATCGTCGCAGTACTCGTCGGCCGCCACGATGCCGTCGCCGCACTTGGAGGCGCAGGTGGACCTTGGCTTTGAAAAGTTCTTGAGGGTAACGCCGAAGTTGGATCCGCAGGCGTTGCGCTCGGCCTGGAACATCGCCACCTCGTAGACCTTGCCCAAGACCAATCCGAGCTTCAGGTTACTGCCCTGCGTGGTTGTGTAGTTGGTGCCGTCGTAGTAGTGGTTCCATGCCTTGACCACCGCGCTGCCGTCGCTGGCATCGAGGGTAAAGGAACCGTCTTCCTTGCCATGCAAGGTGCCCAGGTCAACCACCAGGGTTCGGTTCACGAACACCCAGGTGTCGTCGTCTCCCGAGAAGGCAAACTGCTCGCCGCCCTGGTATTCAAACCAGAAGCGGGTTTCCGTGGTGAACGACGCGTTCTGCACCGATTCTTTGCCGCAACCCGAGACGGTCTCTTTCCCGGCAGCGATCCAGCCGCCGGCGGCTCCGATGGGATCGAAGCTGGTCGCCACGCTTGAGTCTATGTTCGTATAGCTCCCGGTCTTGGCGTCGGCCAAGGTGAGCCTGAGAGTGTAGGGTAGCACCAGGTTCACGCCGTCCACGGCCGTATACCATTGGGCGAAATTTGAGGGCGACGAGAGGTTGCGCCGGTTGGTGTTCTGCATGCAGAGGTCTTTGTAGAGGTGCGCCGGGTTGTCGCAGACGCAGCTCGAACCGTCGCTACAGGAACAAGGCGGCCGATTGAAGTCGAAGGTGACGGAAGGTCCAGCCCAACCGCCACTCCAAGTTTCGCTGGACTTGGACCACGAGGCTGCTGACGCGGAATCGTCGCAATTGCAGTTGGCCAGGGGCGTGGGGACCTTAGTCCCGTCGGGCGTGGTGTCAGTGGTGATGTCGGAAGGCTTGTAGGGGTGCCAGCGCCAGATCGGCTTGCCGTCGGGTCCAAGCGTGGTCTTGACCATGGCAAAGAAGATGCCATCAGGGCCGTAGTGGTCGTTGAAGTCCGGGTGGTAGTTCGAGGTGGTGGTGCCGGAAGTGACTTGATGACCAAGTCCAATGAAGTCGCGCACAACGACCGGGACGTCCTTGGTGGGCGGGGGCGCAGATGTGGGTTCGTCCGTGCAGGTGAACCCCACTTCGATCTTGCAGTCCGAGGAGCAGCCATCGCCGTTGGCGCGATTTCCGTCGTCGCATTCCTCGTCCGAGAATCGCTGCCCGTCGCCACAGGGTGACCTGCACGTCCCGGTCGAGCAGTCGGGCTCTAGCAGGCAGTGGTAGCAGCCATCGAAGGGCAAATCGGCATCACCCGGCTTGGTATCGTCGCACTGTTCGGTGCCTTCCTTCTTGCCGTCGCCACAGACCGTCTTGCGGCAGACACCGGAGTTGTCGCAGACATAGCCGGGCTCAAGCTGGCAGCGGGAACTACAACCGTCACCGTCCTTGGTGTTGCCGTCATCGCATTGCTCGTTGCCAACCTGCAGCTTGTCCCCGCAGAGCGTCCTGCAAGTGGCGCCGACCACAGGGCAGACAAAGCCTTCCTCCACCTGGCAAGAGCTGCTGCAGCCGTCGCCATCATCGGTGTTGCCATCGTCACAGGTTTCCTTGCCCATGACCTTCTTGTCACCACAGCGGACGATGTTTAGACAGGCCTGGCCCTGGTTGGGACAGACCCAGCCGTCTTCGATCTGGTCGCAAGCGGCGGTGCACCCGTCCCCGCCCTTGGTGTTGCCGTCGTCGCAGACCTCGCTGGGTTGGTTGATGATGCCGTCGCCACAGTAGGGAACCACCACCTTGCAGCGATCACCGCAGCCAGCGTCCTCGGATCGCGACGAGGTGCCCGCGTCCGGAAGAACGAGAATGATGGAACCTCCGGTCCCTTTGCCACCGCCGTTTGAAGTTCCGCCGGAGCCGCCAGAGCCGTTCCCTTGTGCCCCGCCTCTGTTGTCCGTGACCGAGGCGGGACTGCATGCCGCTAGAGCGAAGGCGCCGAAAAGAACGACGCGGCATTGCCGAGACACATGCAGCTTTTTCATCGGAACTCCTGCGACAACGCGACGGATTTCAAGGAGCTTACCACCATCGCCCAGGCGATGTGCTCGCCAAGGTGCGCCAAGGTTCGTCAGCCCGTTCTTGAGTCACGTCCGCAAGGGCCTTCGCCTCTGATGATGAGTGCCAGACCCAGACCCACCGATGCCGGTATCACCACCTTCCGTGCTGTCCTCTTCAGGAAGCTCTCGATGCGCTGCCGAACATCGTGTTCCTTCATCATTCACGACCATGGTACCGCTTTTCCGGTACACAGGATGCCAAAGAAGACCGGGGCTAGCGACGCCCGAGAAAGGCGAAGACAACTCCGAGCGACCTTTGCCGCTTTCCCACCACATTTCATGGAGTGATCTTCTCCTCGTTGCCAGAGCCCGCTGCGCCTCGTCCCATCTGATCAAGATCGAGGACACCATCAGGACGGGATGGCGTAGACTGCCCTGCGTGATCGAGATAGCCCCGCCAGCACCCGCAAACGGTGGCAAGATGGCCTTGATCTACAGTTCATTACAAACACTTGAAGGCCAACGTACCCTGGCAGGCCCACATGAACTCAGACATTGCACGTGAGTTTAGATTTTGGCTAGCGCTGTTGAGCGTTGTGCCGGCAACAAGTGCGTGCGGCAGCGGAGTGGCCGGGGACACCTGTCCAGGTGGGTCGTGCGATCGCGCGGACGCAGAAGTCCCGCCCATCATGACTGACGGTGGCGGGGACGCCTGCCCAGGTGGGTCGTGCGATCTCACCTGTGGCAGCGGACGTTGCCCGACGATCCTGGCCTCGGGACTGAATTGGCCCGGTGCCCTTGCGATCGACGCGACGGACGTCTACTTCACCCGCGGAGGCACGTCAGCCAACAACTACAGCGACGGCGCCGTGATGAAGGTTCCGATTGAGGGTGGCATGCCGATCATGCTCGCCTCGGGGCAAAGGAGCCCTTCGGGCATCGCCGTCGATACGTCTGCCGTCTACTGGACGGACTGGGGCACCTTCGTCGGCCCCTCCTTAGATCACGCGCTGGACACGGTGATGGCGGTTCCGCTCGGAGGTGGATCGCCGGTCACGCTCGCTTCGGGACAAAACGGACCCCAGGGTGTCGCGGTTGACGCCACCAACATCTATTGGACCAATTCCTATGGGACGGTGATGAGGATGCCTCTCGGGGGCGGGACGCCCGTTGCGCTTGCCTCGGGGCTGGACTTCCCCGGAAGCATCGCGGTCGACGCCACCAGCGTCTACTGGGTGAACGGGGGCACGACCGGCAAGCCCTACGGCTACACCACGCTGATGAAGATACCGATCGCGGGCGGCACACCGACCACGCTTGCGTCCGCTGGGCTGATCGCTTCCGGAAGCAGCATCGCGGTCGACTCGGCGAGCGTCTACTGGACGATCGCCGTCTACGCCGCCAGCAGCGGGACCACCGCCTGCACGGTGGGCACGGTGACCAAGGTTCCCATCGCAGGTGGCACGCCGACCACACTCGCCGCCGGCCAGAACGGCCCTGGCGCGATAGCGGTGGATGCGACAGCCGCCTATTGGCTGAATCAGGGTGTCTCCGACGACGGCTCGCTGGTTAGGATTCCTATCGCAGGCGGCAGCGCAGTTACGCTCGCCTCGGGGCAGAACGTGCCCATGGGCATCGCGGTCGATGGAACCTATGTGTACTGGACCGAAGCGGCCAATGGCACGGTAATGAAGATCCTGAAGGACTGACCCGAGAGGTCAGCCAGTCACCCGGCGCGGGCGAGCCATTTCTCGCTCTCGGCGACGCCTGGGTGCTGAATGCGTTTGCGTACCTCGAGGGCTTGGGCGAAGGCGCGCTTGGCCAGCGTCGGCTCGTGGTTGGCGAGGTAAGCTTCGCCCAAGACCTGCGCGGCGTCGGCTGCGCCCCACGCGTACCCGCAATCCGGGTGCGTCGCCAGATCGAGCGCCTCGCGCCCTGGTAGACTTCCCGTCAGGCTACTTGCCTCCGGCGGCATCGGCCTTGAGGCAGAAGTAGCGCTTGCTCTTGCGGTCGGTGTCGAAAAACTCGTCCACCACCGCGCCCTTCCACACCTTGCGCATCTCGGCGGTCAGGGTCAGCTTGTGAACTGCGCCCACCTCGAAACGCTTGAGGGAACCGCCCACGACTTTCTTCATGTTGTCGTCGATCTCGTTGCGCGCCCGCCGCGGCTTGTAGTGCGCGACCAGAATGGTCTGCTTGTCCAAGGCCCCGCCCTCGACCTGGTACTGCATGACGTAGACGTAGTCGTAGAGCTCGTCCGCGGGAAACTTGCCCGGGATCTTGGTGAGACGCGCGGTGACCTCGATGGTCGAAGTCGGCACGCCTGCGGGCTCGCCCGCTTGGGCCGCCGGCACGCACAGAATCAAGGTCAGCAGCGACAGGAAGCATAGGCCGCGAAACATGAACATCGAGAAACTCCTTGGCGGGCAAGTATAGCCGTTCCCGGCTCCAGGCTGTAGGCTTGCGTCCACCTTGCCGATGACCATTCTTATCACGGGCGCCGCGGGCGAGATCGGCTCACGCATGGTCCGCAGGTTTCACGCACAGGGCCACACAGTGCGAGCCCTGGTCTTGCCAGGAGATCCGCTGGCCACGCACCTGGGCGATGCCGCCCAGATCCATTTCGGCGACGTGACCAAGCCCGAGACCTTGGCCGAGGCCTTCGCCGGTGTCGATGTCGTCTACCACCTGGCTGCGGTCCTCCTCTGCGAGGACGCCGAGCGCTTTCGGGCGGTCAACGTCGAGGGAACGCGCAACGTGGCCGCCGCAGCCGAGGCGACCGGGGTCCGTCACCTCATCCACATCTCGTCGGCCTCGGTGGTCTATCCCAAAACCACGCACTACTCGCGCTCGAAGCGGCAGGCCGAAGACATCGTGACCGCGTGCCGGAAGGTGCGCTTCACCCTTGTCCGGCCAACCCTGGTCTACGACCGCGACGGCGGCCTCGAATTCAAGCTCTACGCCGATTTCGTGAAACGCTATCCGGTGGTGCCCTTGGTGGCGGGCGGCCGGGCGCGCAAGAGTCCCGTGCACGTCGACGACCTCTTGTCGGGCCTGCTGGCCATGGCCGGCAATCCCATCACCTTCGGCAAGACCTACAATCTCTCGGGCGGAGAAACCGTCACCCTGCGCGAGCTGGCCGAGCTGATGCTGGCGAGGCAAGGCCGGTCCAAGCCGATGCTGACCATACCCGCCAGCCTGTGCCGGGTCGCGGCCCGCGCGTGGGGCGCCTTGAATCGCCGCCCGCTGCTCATGGAGCATACCCTGGCCGGGCTGACCCAAGACGCGGATCTCGACCACTCGGCGGCGACTCAGGATCTCGGCTACCAGCCGATCGGCGTGCGAGCGGGAATCCTTCGCTAGTGTAGTTTCGCCGTGCTGCCCCTGCGAAACTACACTAAACCATAGAGTAGCCCAGCGACGACGGAATACGCCAGGAGGACAACCACGTAGACCACGATGAGGACCGGCCGCACAATCGTGGCCAGCGCCATCAGGGGCGGAATGCGCGTGGCCGGACCGGCAATCAAGAAAGCCAGCGCTGCGCCTTTGGCCATGCCCTGGCCCAGTAAGGCCTCCACCACCGGGATAGTGCCTCCGCCGCAAGCGTAGAGCGGCAGTCCGAACAAGGCCGCTACCAGGATCTGAACCCACCCCCCGGTGCCGAAGATGAGGAAGATCCATCGTCCTGGGACCAGCACTTCGATGGCCGCACCGATCAGCACTCCGAGCAGCACGTAGAAACCGACGAACTCCAGCGTCCTGAAGCTGTCCACCGCAAATGCCTTCAGCTTGAAAGGGTGGCCGTGCTTTCCGTGCTCCCTGTGGTCCCGTTGCAACAACGGCTGAACGCTCAAATGTGGCGGCAAGACGTGCAGTGCCCCACCGACCAGAAGCCCAAAGCCGAACACCACAACCAGCCGGGCAACGGCCATCTTCGGCCCCAGGCCTCCCCAAGTAATCAGGAAGAGCTGGGGATTCATGAGCGACGATGCGGAGAGGAAGGTGGCGAGCGGTGCCACCGGTACGCCAGAGCGCAAGAGGTGAAGTACCAAGGGCACCGTGCCATAGGTGCAGAGCGGAGACACGATTCCCAACATAGCGGACAGCGGCACGGCCACGGCCGGTCGCTGGCGGCAGATTCGCCCCAGGAGGGCGGCGGCGGGCGTATAGCGCAGCCCTTCGCTGAGCAGCACGCCCAGCACGACATAGGGGGCGAGACGCCACGTTGTGCCTGCTGACGTCCGCAAGATGAGCAGCAGAACGTTCACGGCACGCTGCCGTCCCTGGGTGAACATTGAGACGTGCGATCACCGCGCAACGTGTCTATCCGGCTCATCGCCTAGAATCTACTGGATCCTGGCCCGTGCTTGCGACCCCAAGTACAAGTCTTCCATGCTTTCTTGCTGGCGGCCACCGCCGCGTCAGATAGAATACCTGTCATGTCTGAAGTTGTAATGACAGGACCGAGACGCTTTTTTCTGGTCGCAGCGCTGGTAGCACTGGGCGCGGCCCAATTCCCTAGCTGTAGCAGCGAAAAATCAGGTAGCAACACCGCGACTGGCGGTTCCAGCGCAACCGGGGGCAACAACGCAACCGGCGGTAACAACGCAACCGGCGGTGCCAGCGCAAGGGGAGGCAACAGCCCGACTGGCGGTTCCAGCGGGAGCGGCGGCAGCGCCGCAACTGGCGGTACCCCTGCAACCGGCGGTTCTGCCGCAAAAGGTGGCACCACGGGCAACGGTGGCGCCACGGGGAAAGGTGGCGCCACGGGCAACGGCGGGACCATAGCCAGTGGTGGCGGCATTGCAAGTAGTGGCGGCAACACTGGCAGTGGCGGCAGCACCAGCGGCCAATACGTCGTCGCCATGGTCCAGTCATCGAAGGCGCAGGCATCGGATATCACACAGGACGACATCAAGACGTTGGTTGGCGACGCCATAACCAAGGCAGGTGGGCTGGACTTCATCAAGGATGGCCAAACTGTCGTGCTCAAGCCGAACATCGTGACGCCATACGCGGACATGATGGGCATGACCCCGATGGCTCAGACGGTGAACGGGGTCTCAACCGATTGGCGGGTCGCCAAAGTCGTGGCCGACCTCGTGCGCGCGAAGAACCCGACAGGCAAGATCTTGGTGATGGAGGGCTCGACGGTGCCCGCCGCTACCGCCTTCTCTTTGATGGGCTATACCACCGCGAACTTCGGAACTTCCGTCGATGAGTTCATCGGGTTTGAAGGCACCTCATGCACGGATCGCACCACGACCGCGTTGGTGCAGAAAACCGCCCCCAACGGCACGCAACTCTGGGTGAACAAACGTTACGCCACCGCCGACGTGGTCATCAGCCTTCCCACCATGAAGACGCATTTGAACGCGGGCATCACGGGTGCGGTCAAGAACCTGGCTATCGGGACGACTCCAGTCGGGCAGTACTCGGCCCCCCCCGCTGACGGTGGCTTCAGCAGCGGCACCGACTGCACGCGCGGCCAGACCGCCGGCTACATCGATCACTCCACGCCAGAGACATTGGGTCAGTTTATCCACGACAACTACAGCGTCCGTCCCGCTGATTTCGTGGTCATGGACGCACTCCAGGGTCTCTCGCACGGCCCGGCTTCGATGTGGTCAACCGGTGGCAACTACGCGACCGACAAGATGAACATGCGACTCATTTTGGCTGGTCGCAACGCGGTCGCGGTCGATACCATCGAAGCCTTGGTGATGAAGTGCGATCCCAAGCAGGTCCCGCATCTGACCAAGCTTGAGGCCGACGGCCTTGGCACGACCGACACGTCAAAGATTTCCGTGGTCGGCAAGCAAGTGAGCGACGTCGCCACACCATTCACAGTCACCAATCAGACCGCGATCTGCCCGGGAATTTAGAGCGCCGGCTCTCAGTACGAATCATAGGCGCTAGGCGGGTCAACAGTGGGACCAAGCGGCCATTCGCGATTCGAGGACACAAATCTTCGATCGGCCACCCCTCTCCCTCGGGAGAGGGGCTTGGGGTGAGGGCGAGGATTTTTCTGAGCCGGACGCTGAAGTCGACGAGATACTGTGATTGCGCCCGCAGCACAATTCGACGTGCAATGCCAGTACCCTCACCCCAGCCCTCTCCCNNCCGGAGGGAGAGGGTGGTCTACCCTGAGCTCTTCCGGCGCAATCGCGGCCGCTTGACGCCTATGTCAGTACGGATAGCCAGGCAGGTTCATGTCCAGGCTGTACAGGGCCTTGCCCGCTGTGATGTACAGGGTCTTGCCGTCGCTTCCGCCGAAAGCCATGTTGCTCAAGCTTGCCACGACCGTGACACTACCCAACTTCGTGCCGCTAGGCGAATACACCTGGATCACTCCTGGCGTGCCGGAGGCGACGTAGAGATTGCCCGCGCAGTCCACCGCGAAGCCGTCCGGGGTCGTGACCGTGACGAAATCCTTGCGATTGCTCGTGCTGCCGTCTGATGCCACGCTAAAGGTACGCACCACATTGCCGTTGTAGTCGGCCACGTAGAGCACGCTCTCGTCGGGGGAGAGGGTGATCCCGTTCGGCTCGACGAAGGTGTCATCGACGAGCGAGACCTGCGCCGTGGGACTCACGCGGTAGATACCCTTCTTGCCGGTTGCTGACGTGCGGCTGCCGAGCTGGAAGTCAGGATCGGTGAAGTAGATGGTGCCGTCCGAACGCACGACAATATCGTTGGGCGAATTGAAAGTCTTGCCGTTGTAGTTGTCGACGACCGTGCTGAGTGTCGCGGCGGCGAAATCGAGCTTCACGATGCCCTGCACCTTGTGAGAACAGGCAAATACGATCCCGCTGCCGTCGATGGCCATGCCGTTGGTGCCCGAATCCTGCAGGAACGTCGCTTCGGTGCTCGGTGGTGTCAACTTCAGGATCTGGGACGGATCGACTGGGGTTGTGAACGTCATGTCCGAGAACAGCAACACGCTACTGGCTTGGACCCAGACCGGACCCTCGTAGGTGCCGCTGCTGCTGCCCGAGGGCTTGTAGAGGAGCTTGGGAGTGCCCGTGAGAATCGGCGCTGGATACTGCGTCCCAGCCTGGCACATCCCTCCGCTGCGACCACTGCCTCCGCCACTGCTGCCGCCGGTACTGGTGGTACCGCCGCTGGCACCGCCTCGGGCAGTGGATCCGCCGGGATTGATGCCGCTGCCGCCGGAGTTCGTGCCCCCAGTGCTGGTGCCTCCGCCGCTGCCACCACCGCCGCCACCCATTGCGCCGCCGCTGCCAGCATGGCCGCCCATCCCCGCGCCCGCATGGCCGCCCATTGCACCGCCGCTGCCAGGATTGCCGCCCGTTGTGCCGCCGCTGCCAGGATTGCCGCC
>PMJO01000148.1 GCA_003158455.1 Myxococcales bacterium
TGCGGGTGATCCGCTTCGGCAGGTTTCGCGATTCCCGAGGCTATTTCACCGAGCCCTACCGGCGAGGGGATCTCGACAAACACCCGGAGACCGGTTTTTTCAGAGGCATCTCCATCGTTCAGGCAAACGAAAGCTGGTCCCGCGCGGGTACGCTCAGGGGCCTGCATTTCCAGTGGAATCCCTACATGGGCAAGCTGGTGAGGACCATTTCGGGGCACATGGTGGACCTGGCGCTGGACATCCGCAAAGGCTCGCCGACGTGTGGGAAGATCATCGCGTACGATATGCTCGCAGCTCCTGATCGGGAATTCGATGAATGGATCTGGGTTCCCCCGGGCTTTGCCCATGGAAACTACTTTCCGGAGGCGACCCAGATCGAGTACCTGTGCTCGGGTGAGTACTCACCCGGCTGCGAGGGGTGCGTTTCACCTTTTGCTCCCGACCTGGACTGGTCCCTCGCCTCAGCCGATTTCACCAAGGACTTCCGCGCCATTCTGCAGAAAGACCCGCTGGTGAGCGACAAGGATCGGGCCGCCATGAGTCTCGCGCAATGGATGAACGATCCTCGATCCGACAACTTCCGATACATGCTACCGAGTGGAGAGTCGAGATGAAGATCGTCGTGTTCGGGTCAGACGGGCAGCTGGGAACCGATTTCGTAGCCACGGTCAAGCAAGGTGGTCAGGATTGCGTCGCCCTGACCCTCGAAGACGTTGACCTCACCGATGCACCGCGCGTCGAGGATCTGCTGCGCAAGCTCCGACCAGACGCGGTGGTGAACTGCGCTGCCTTCCACGATGTTGGCCAGTGTGAGGAGAATCCGGCCCTGGCGACTGCGGTCAACTGCGACGCCGTCGGGATGCTTTCCCGTCTGTGTGGCGAGATGGATGCGAAGTTCCTGACCATCAGCACCGACTACGTTTTCGATGGGACCAGGATCGAAGGCTATACAGAAAGCGATGCTCCCAATCCCATCAACCAGTACGGGGTAAGCAAACTGGCAGGTGAAAAACTCGCTCTTGCCAACAATCCCAAGACTTTCGTGGTGCGGACCCAGAGCTTGTACGGAGTCTCCCAGCTACGCGGGAAGAAGACGAACTTCGTCGATCTGGTGCTCAAGTTGTCGAAGGAGCGGGATGAGTTGAAGGTCGACCAGTGCAGGATGGCACCAACCGGAACCGCATGCCTGGCCGAGAATATCCATAAGCTTCTCTGCTCGGATCGGTACGGCCTGTTCCACATGAGCTGCCAGGGGGCCACCACCTGGTACGAGTTTGCCCGCAGGATTGTCGAGATGATCGGCGCCAAGATCCGGGTGACCCCGGTTCCCAACGACTTCTTTCCCAAGAATTTCCGCCGTCCCGAGAATAGCTACCTCATCAACCAGCGCCTCTCTCACGCCGGACTCGACTTCATGCCATCCTGGGAAGAGTCTCTCCGACAGTACCTGAGGGCCAAGGGCGTCTTGGTTTGATCAGCAATAGAGGAAACCAAATATGAGAATCCTTGTCGCAGGCGGTGCGGGCTACGTAGGTTCAGCGCTTGTCCCTTCCCTACTGGAGAGGGGATACGAGGTCGACGTTGTCGACCTGCTCTGGTTCGGCAACCATCTTCCCCCATCGGTTCGAGTTCTCAAGAAGGACATATTTGCCTGCGGCAAAGATGACTTCAAGGGATACGATCAGGTGGTGATGCTGGCTGGCCTCTCCAACGATCCGATGGCCGAGTTCAGCCCCGCCATGAACTTCACCTTCAATGGAGCCCTGCCGTCCTATCTGGCATACATGGCGAAGTTGGCGGGAGTTCGTAGGATCGTCTACGCATCATCCTGCTCGGTCTACGGGTACACAGTGAACGAGCTCTACGACGAGGAGGCTCCGGTTACCTGCAACTACCCCTACGGAATCTCGAAGCTGCAAGGGGAGCGAGGGGTTCTGCAGATGCAGGACAAAGACTTCTCGGTCATCGCCCTGCGCAAGGGCACGATCTCCGGGTACAGCCCGCGGATGAGGTTCGATCTCATCATCAACACCATGTACAGGTGCTGCGTGTTGGACGGCAAGATCACCGTAAACAACGCTTCCATCTGGCGTCCCATCCTGGACATGCGCGATGCCGTGTCCGCGTACCTTCGCGCAATCCAGTCTGACTACAGCATCAGCGGAATCTTCAATGTGGCTTCTGACAATTGTACCGTGGGGCACGTCGCCGACAGGGTGAAGGAAGCATTGCAGGATGTGCTGGCACGGCCAATCGCCGTGGAGATCAAACATATCCACGACTTCCGGAACTACAAGGTGGCCATCGGCCGGGCCAAAACGGTCCTCGGCTTCGAGCCGGTCCACCGCGTGGAGGATATCGTCCGGGATCTCCACGACCATCGCGAACAGTACCGGGATCTGAATGGGGACGAGTACTACAACATCCGGGTGTTCAAGAAGCTGCCGTAGAACGCTGTTGGCGAATCGGCGCCGGTCGTACCATGGTGACTGGCCAGCTAGGCTAGTTTGCGGGATTTGCGTTCGATTAGAGTCAATTGCTTTTCCAGCTGCTCCGGATACGGCAGCTTGAGGCAGTCGTGCATTGTTGCCACGCGATGTCGCCAATCATGACGGGCGAGGGCATGGGAGTAGTTGCGCAAATGCGCCGCGCCCAGCCGTTCCTTGTCTGCCAGAAGGCCTTCTAGCCACGGAATCAACTCGTTCTCGTCTTCAGGGACCTCCACTGTGGCGTCCTCCCAAGAAAACAGTTCGTTCATTTCAGGGCACGTGGGCTTGTGACCGACAATGAGGCAACCTGCCGTGATGCCCTCAAACCACCGCTGCCCGACGAATGATATTCGAAATCGTCCGTATTCATTTGCCCTTAGCGCATCATAGGCGAATGTGATACGACTCCATTGAAGGATCTTCCAAAAAATCCTCCGATGCGCGTAGAGGTCGTACACCTTGCCAATCATCATGTGGTTGGTGTGATAGAACATCCGCGATGACGTTGGAGCATTATAGAATTCCTCCAGCATCTTGCGATGTTTCTGGTCTTGTCGGCCATATGCGTTCAGATCAATGGGCCGATGCGACTGGTTGCTTCCGAATTTCAACACATCGCAGGCCAACGGAAGAAATGAGACCGGCACTCCATAGTATTCTTGAATCTCCCCGATGCTTCCAGTCAGCGGAATGAACACATGGTCAATCGAAGAGCATGTTCGATGTTGTCGGGTTAATCTGAGTTTCCACTTGGGCTTGTCGAGTTCAATCTTGGGAAGCCAAGCGTCCGAGATGAATGCGCACACAAGGTCAAATCGCGACCGCCAACCAGGCATGCTCGCCAGAAGCTCATAGAGAAAACTCCCATTCACGCATACGATAATTAATACTTGTTCGGCTCCGGTTCGTGGTTTCGGCACGTTGATTCGATACGGCGCAGCAAACCTGTGAAGGAACGGAAAGGTGGTCGGTGAGCTGATCTCTGGAACCAGGAGCGAGCCCCCACAGGAGTCCACCAGCACGTCTTCAAACTCCACGAAACATCCTTGCGCCGGCGTTGGACAAGTGCTCCTTGCGCTAGCAACGTAGTACTCAGCCATGGAACATTCTTCTTTCGTCGATCGGATAGAAGAGCCAAATCGAATGTGGATTCCTGAGTGTCCGTACGTCCTTCCGACTCGTATCGGTACGAGATGACGCCGGTAGACGCTGGACGACATGGCGCCTCTTGCCACTGTTTCCGGCAGATGATGACGCGGCCCCTAGCACGCCGGGCAGTGTACCCCATCGCGCCCGCCGCAACCTCCGCAAAGCGGACGGATGCGAGCATCACCCTAGCATTGCGAATCCATTCGACTTCGCCGGCTGGGAGGGTCGATGTGGTATGCACCGCCGGCCACCGTCGTGCGAGGACTGCAGTAGGCGGTTGTCGACCAACGTGGGTGCGTGGCGCACATCCCATCTGGTGTTCGCCATGGCCTCTCCGGTGCCTCGATGCTCAAGGACGATACCGCACGTCCCTCACTCGCGCGTGTCCATTGGCGGTCGCAGAGGAGGAGGATGGCGCGGCAACATCCTCGCGCAAGAACAAATGGGCTAGCACGAAACCGCCTACGCGCTAAACTTCATTCCGCGTGCTCGGACCTCGCCTTTCATCATACTCTGCCGCTGCTCAGAATCCTCCTGACAAACTCTCGCGGCCGATCTGATAGGTAGGTAGCTGTCGTCGCCTGTCAAGACATGGTTCTCAAACGCAAGCAAACGTCCTTCGAATGGTGCGGGCAACGGACGTTCAAGAAGCCCCATCCATTTGCCGATGGACCTGTTAAGCCCGCCCTCACCCTGGCGGGCAAACGGATTCTTCGTAGGGAACGCAAGGAGAAAGCATGATGCGGTTCTTGCAGATTGGGGCTGTCCTTCTGTTGACCATCGCGCTGTCCTGTAGCCAAGAGACATCGCACGCAATCCAGGGAGCTGGTGGCGCGTCTGAGACGGACGGCGTGTCTGACACGGGTGGCGACACGGGCGGCGTATCTGACACCGGCGGCGTATCTGACACCGGCGGCGTGTCTGACACGGGCGGCGTATCTGACACCGGCGGCGTATCTGACACGGGCAGCGTGTCGGGTGCGGGTGGCGCGACCGGCTCTGGGCCGGCGACAAGCACGGGCGGGGCGCCTCTTGCGGGAGGAGCGACGCCCCGAGGTGGCACGACGGCAAGTGCCGGAGGCACGCCCGGGGGCGGCGTCCTGGCCAGAGGCGGGAGCAGCGGTGCGACCAGTTCAGGCGGCGCTGGCGGTCGAACGAGGACCGGAGGAAGTGGCGGGAGGTCCACCTCAGGCGGTGTGACATCTGCGGGCGGCGCATCTAGTGCAGGCGGTGCAACAGACTCAGGCGGCGCGTCCGCCTCAGGCGGCGCAACAGGTTCGCACGGGGCAGCGCCGCCCCTGGCGGACTGCGCGACGGCTCCGTTGCGCACCTCGGGCACGGTCCACTACTTCTGCTCTAGCGGGGGAAGCGATTCAAACGACGGCCTCTCCTCGAGCACTCCCAAGGCGTCCTGGTCAGCCGCAATCTCGACATTCAATTCCATGCCAGCCGGCGACACGGTGGCACTCTGCCGGGGAGGATCGTGGACGGGATCCTCAATCAGCGTCTACAACCCGAACTGCCGTGCCGACAATACATGTGACTTTCGCGACTACGGTGCTGGCAGTCTTCCCGTCATCAGCTACAACGGATCCGGAAATCTGTTCGCTGTGAACAAGAACGGGCACGAGGAAGGCTATCGATGGTGGAACATACACATCGAGAACGTCAGCGGAAAAGAAATCGACTGGATGTTCGCTAATGACGTGAGCGACGTCGATATCTGCAATACTGAAGTCCATGGCGGCAACCTCGCCGTCCAGGACCAAGGCGGAGTTGCCGGGCAGGGTCGCAACAATCGAATCACCGTCCGCAATTCTGCGTTCTCGAATCTTCTGGGTGATGCACTACTAGTGGCGTCGAGCAACTTCACGGTCGACCAAAACGTATTCACAAACGTCGGAGATGCCGCTACCTGCTCTGCAGGCGCTGTGTTCTGCCACACCATCTACTTCCAGGAAGAGGACATTGGGACGCGCAGCGAAGCCAACGGGATGGAGACCCAGAACCTTCGCATCACCAACAACACGATCACCATGGATTCGACAGTCACGTGCGGGAGCGAGATGATCCACATTGCCGGGCGCCAGAACAACGGCCTGGTCGAGAACAATTACATGTTGGCAATGAACGCTCCCAAGACTAGTTGCGAGGGGATCCAGGCCAGCGCAAGCGGCTACTCCACCGCGGCATGGTTCCGCGCAATGACGTACCGGCGCAATCGCATTTTCCTGATGGCCAGTTCAGGACCGTCCCAGGTTGGGATCGCGCTTGACGGGCACGGCACGGTCGCGTCGGACGCCAGTGGCCAGTCCGTCTACACGATAGGCCAGAAAGTCCCCGCGACGATCGTTGCCGACAACATCATCGTAGTCGGCGGTCCGTATCCAGGGGGCATCATCTACCAGGCTAACACTTCAGCTGCGAACCCTCCGGGTGATGTCACGAGCGGGATCAGCACTTACAACAACAGTATCTATTTTCCAAACGCACAGTCAGGCAGCTTCGGCATCACCACCAACTGGAGTAAGGGTAGTGGCGATAGCTACGTCATGCAGAACAACGCAGTCTATGGGCCCAATTCTACGTGTATCAAGAATGGGCAGGGATTTCTCGCCGACCGCAGCACGCCCAACTACTGTCGCACAGCAGGCGGAGCCACCAACGGACTCAGCTCGGACACGCTGAGCGCGATCTGGACTGACGCGACGAATGGCAATTTCTCGCCGCCCGCTGGCTCGCCGCTTGCCGGAAAGGGAGACCCGACGAACTTCGACCCGTATGCTGTGGCGCCGGCGCAGGTAGCCTGGGCGGCCTGCGATCTCCCCGAGACCCGCACGGCTCCGATCGATATCGGGGCTGTCAGCTCACACTGAATAGGAACGGGCGTGTCCCGCACTGCCCACGGGTCGTCACCTGCGCGCTCGAGTGCCCTATCGACTTTTCACAGAACACCGCCATACGTGTCCCGTGGAATCGGCCGTCGAGGCAGTGTGTCCTTCCGGTGGGCCTGCAC
>PMJO01000021.1 GCA_003158455.1 Myxococcales bacterium
CCCGGTCCGTGCAGCGGATACTCAACATCAGCGAGCGAAGCGTGTCCCGCTTCATGCCGCCCAAGCCGCGCAAGCCTCCCTCGCAGACTTGGCGAACCTTCCTCGACAACCATCTTGGCGCGCTCGACTCGATTGATTTCTTCACCGTGCCCACCGCCACCTTCCGCATCCTGTACGTCTTTCTTGTCCTGGCTCACAAGCGCAGGCGCGTTGTCCACTTCAACGTCACGGACGCCCCCGGCGCGCAGTGGACCGCCCAGCAGATGGTTGAGGCGTTCCCCGAGGACACCGCGCCCAAGTACATGATCCGCGACCGCGACGGCATCTACGGTGACTACTTCCGCCGTCGTGTGCAGGGCCTCGGCATAGAGCAAGTCGTCACAGCACCCCGGTCCCCTTGGCAGAATCCATATGTCGAGCGGCTCGTGGGATCCATACGGCGAGAATGCCTCGATCACGTCATCGTTCTCGGTGAGCGCCATCTCCTGCAAATTCTGAAGTCGTACTTTGCCTACTATCACAGGGCACGGACCCATCTCTCTCTGGGCAAATACGCGCCCGAGCCGAGAGCCGTCCAGCCGCCGAGCATGGGCAAGATCGTGGAGCTGCCTGAAGTGGGCGGGCTCCACCATCGCTACGAGCGCCGCGCGGCCTGACCGGCGCAATTGTCCGCCATGCCGACATCGACATGGATGGCCATCCCTCTGCCCACGGGACGAAGGCGGCCCCGCTCCCACGCCGATCACGCTCTCGACGTGGGCGCACTCGCGCGCGAGCACGCCTTCGACCTCACGCTTCTCCGGAGATCGCGCCCCGACGGCGCCTGGATGACAGGCTGGCGAAGGACACCGGTTCCAGCGGCTGCAAGTGTGACACCGGCCGCAGTAGTAACCGGCCAGACAATCTTGTCGGCGTGGCGCTGTTGCTGGGCGCGCTTGTTCTTCGCAACTTGCGCCGCAGGCGCTCGACCCTGAACGCCGCAAAAACTCTGTCCCAAGTCGAACCAACACCCAGGTTTCTGCTGGATTCACCCAGGATCACAACGTAGCAGAGTTTGCGTCGCGTGTTCTTGTTCTGAAACCCGCAATAGGCGCAGTTGTTCACGCACATGTTGCCGAGGTAGAGCGGCGCGAACAGCGCGATGCGATTGCCGTACACGCGCTGCTTGAGCTCGCGCGCAGCCACGAAGATCTCCTCGCGTAGCTCAGGATCGCGCGCCTCTGCAGAAGCACCGCTGTCTCCTCCACCGAGAGCGCCTGCTTCTCGAGGGCCTTGCCGACCACCTCGCGCAGCCGCGAGACGTCGACGAGCCCGGGGCTGGCTATCAAGCGTTCGAGGCGGACGTCATCGATGAAGTCTTCGGCGTGTCGGCTGAGCGTCTACGAGAGGGGCAACATGGGAAATCCTTTCTTCTCGTCTTCAGCGTAGCACTATCCGGTCACCTACTCTGGATGCGAGAAGAACATGCTCTGCACCTGGATGCCTTTCAGGTGTCGCAGCTCGTCGGAAAGGGCGTCGATCTCCTGGTTGCCGCCGACCACTTCGATAATGATGAGGCCGTTGGGCGAGGCCGAGTCCTCGCTCACGTCGTGAAGCCCGAGCCTCGTGCGGATGTTCTTGCCGTACTTGCTGAGGATCTGCTGTACCTCTCCCGCGTGTGTGGCGCGGTCGGTGATGTGGATGCCCACGATGCGATGGTCTTTCATGTGGATGCCTTCCTCTCTGGTTTGCTTGCCTTGGGGGTCACGGTAGACATGCGCCCCTGTCGACCTCGGAGCTTACCGTATGCTAATTGGCGCCGCTGGACGTAAGCGACACTATCATCAAAGACCTTGCCGCCTCGGCCGCGGATACTTCCAGTTCGACACAGGGATGGTGTACCAGGGTGCGCCCTTCGAGTTGGGCCCGACGGTAGTGGGTCGCAATCAGGCGGGCCAAGGCCCCCTCGGGAATTGCCGGGCCGGACGATGAGCCTGACTCGCTCCCCTCGCTTTCCTTGTTCCAAAGCGGCACTTTCGGCATCCAAAGGAGGTGGACACTCCGCAATACAACAAGGAGAAATGATGAAGAATGCCAGTCGTTATGCGGCGATAGCTGGACTCGTAATTGGGCTGGGCGGTGCCGCCGCGCACGCAGCAGGCCCAGCGGCGACTCCAGCCAAAGGCGCGTTCCAGCGCGACCTCATGGGCGTGTACAGCGATGCTGAGAAGAAGGTGCTCGAACTGGAAGAGGCAGTTCCGCAGAGCAAGTTCGATTGGCGTCCCGCACCGGGTGTACGCTCAATTGCCGAGGCCTACCTTCATATTGCCTTCGGCAACTACGGGCTGACCAAGATGGCGACCGGCAAGGAGCCGCCGGCCGAGGCAGGCTGGGAGATGAATCCGACCAAGTGGGACAAGAAGACGAAAGACAAGGCCGAAATCAAGAAGATCCTGGAGAAGTCGTTCGCGCACGTGCACGAGGTGATTGGGGCCTTGCCCGATGCCGACCTCGACAAGATGGTGAATCTCTTCGGGCACGAGGTGACGGCCCGTGCGGTGTTGATCATCCTTGTCGGCCATCTCAACGAGCACCTTGGGCAGTCGGTTGCCTACGCCCGGGCCAACAAGATCACGCCGCCCTGGAGCAAGGACGAGAAGGCCCACATGCCCCCTCTGCCCGAAAAGAAGCCTTGAGCGCCTTTGAAGTCTGTCGCCCGGCGCACTGAATGAGCTAACTCCGCTCGTTAAGCAGTGTGAGTTCCTACTGTCCGCATTGGCGCACCGACTCAGCAGTTAGGTATCCGCTGCACGGAGCGCGTC
>PMJO01000138.1 GCA_003158455.1 Myxococcales bacterium
TGCCATGGTGCAGATCGAGAATCGACTGAAAGTACGGGGTGATCTGCCGCTTGTCGATAATGGAGCGAACCGCGACCTCTCGCCAGTCGCCGCGCTCCATCGTCGGATCTTCTTGGGGAGTACCCAGGGCATCCAAAGCGTTTCACTTTACATTGCGTGAGGTGAAGGATCTGTTACAGGATGGAAAAACTCGCGAGCGCTACATTGCATGGCGCCATTTCGGACACCTGCCTACTGCGACCCACTACTACACCGACGTATCATCGATAGACGCAATCTCTGGCGCGAGAAAGTGCGGCGCGGACGGGTGCGCAACCCTGGCTGCGAAAACGATGGGCGTCAGCGGCCGGTCGGGGCTGTCATCGCCATACCGGTGGTGAACGCGCAACACCTCGGACTCCGCGGCAAAGAACGCCTGCACCACCGCAGGATCGAAGTGGCTTCCGGAACTCTGGCGCACAATTGAAAACGCCTTGTCCAATGGAAACGCCCGCTTGTATGGACGCCGAACCGTCAAGGCATCGAAGACGTCGCAGATCGCAACAATGCGGCCCACCAGTGGAATGTCTTCGGCTCGAAGGCCGTGCGGGTAGCCCGATCCGTCCCACTTCTCGTGATGGGTCAGCGCCACGGCTTCGGCCAACTGGATGATGTCGGAGTCTGAGCCGGAGAGAATGCGGGCACCCAGGATGGGGTGGCGTTTTACGATTGCCCACTCCGCGGCATCCAGGGGTCCGGGTTTCTGCAAGATACTGTCCGGCAGAGCGAGCTTGCCAATGTCGTGCATGAGGGCGGCATGGAAGAGTCGATCGAGATCCTCGACTTCCCAGCCCAGTTGCCTCGCCACGGCCACTGCGTAGTGGGCCATGCGCATCACGTGTTTTCCTGTCTCATCGTCCTTGTACTCGGCCGCCAAACCCAGGCGCAGCACGGTATCGACGGCGCTCTCGCGTAGCCGATCGAGGGCTGCCTGCAGTTCGGCGGTGCGGGCCTCGACCCGTGACTCCAGGCGCGCGTTTTCGTCGCGCAAAGCATCCCAGACCGCCTTCAACTCCAGATGGGTTTGCACGCGAGCGCGGACGACCATGGGATTGAATGGCTTGGTGATGTAGTCCACCCCGCCCACCTCAAAGCCCATGGTTTCATTTTCGTGGTCGCCAAGGGAGGTTATGAATATCACCGGTATCTCGCAAGTGCGTGGATCGGCCTGCAGGCGGCGGCAGACCTCGAAGCCGTCGAGGCCCGGCATCATCACGTCGAGCAGGATGAGATCGGGCGGCTCCTGCTGAGCCATGCGCAGCGCGGTTGCGCCGTCGCCGACGACCCGCAGGCGGAAAGTGGCCAGCAGGCTGCTCAGCACATCGAGGTTCAACGGGGTGTCGTCGACAATCAGGATCTCAGGGGAGTGCATGGTCAACCGTTTCATCCACCAAGGAGTATGCGGGTTTTTCCCCCGAGACTGGCGGCTCTCGGTGTGCTTCCGATAATTCGACCAGCCCGCGTACCACCAGCGCCATGGAATCCGCGAAGCACTGCAAGGCTGCGTCCACTTCGGGGCTTGCAGATCTGAGCGCAGCTTCCAGGCGACCGGCGGCTCGGTACAATTCGCGCGCGCCCATCTGACCGGCAAGACCCTTTACTGTGTGGGCTTCGCGGATGGAATCGTCGAGCTTGCCTTCGGCCAAGTTGACTCTGATGCGGCGATCGGCGGCGGCGTACGTTTCGGGAAACTGATGCAGCAGCCGCAGGTACAGATTTCGATTGCCCGCCACGAGAGTCAGACCTTCCTGAACGTCGATGCCGGGCAGGGCAGTGGGAAGTAGACCATCATCTGGCGGAGGAGTTGGTGGCGAAGGCTTGATCTCGGTTGTCGGCCGCGCCTTGCTTGCCCAGCGGGCAACAACTGGGAAGAGTGACTCGGGCGAAAAGGGCTTGGAGACGAAGTCGTTCATGCCGGCCCGCAGGCATTCCTCGCGCGCCGAACCGACGACGTCAGCCGTCATCGCCACAATCGGTAGGTCGATGCATTTGGGGTCGGCGCGGATCTTGCGGGTGGTCTGCAGGCCATCAATTCCAGGCATGTGGCGATCCATCAGTACCAGCGCAAAGGGATGGCCTCCCTGCACCGACTCGCGCACCATGGCCACCGCGTCTTGACCATTGTTGGCCACTTCCACCAACACACCTGCCGATCGCAGCATCGCGGCTGCCACCTCTTGATTGATGACGTTGTCTTCCACCAGCAGCGCGCGTACGCCGCGCACCTGCTCCCATGCGGCGGCGTCGACCGCGTCGAGGCGGCCCGAAATGCGTCCGACACGGCTGCGCTGCTCGGCCCCGAACGCGCGCGCCACCACCGCGAACACCGCCGAGGGGCTGGCGGGCTTGATGAGGAGCAGGCCGAAACCAAGGCCGCGCAGGGCAGCGTGTGCCTCCTCAGCATCGGCATGGGAGGCCAGCACCACCACACGATTGGGAGCAATCCCAGCGTCCCGCCGTGCGAGTTCGATCAAATCCCGGGTCCGGGCGCCGTCCAAGCGCCAATTGAGAAATACCAGGTCGACTGGCCTGCCAGGGCCGGAACTCCCAAGCCAAACTCGCGCTTCCTCAGCGCTCGCCGCACAAGTGACCGACAGCCCGGTATCCACCAGTGTGTCCACCATCGAGCGACGCGCGGTCGGGTTGGGTTCACCCACCAATACGCGCTTGCCGCGAACTGCAAGCGGCACGCCGGGCCGCTGTCTTCGTTCGTCGGGCCGCGCCCGAAAAGAGACAGTGAAGAAGAAACGACTGCCGTGCCCCGCCTCGCTTTCGACCCCGATGGTTCCGCCCATCAACTTCACCAAGCGCGCACAGATGGCCAGGCCCAGCCCGGTACCGCCAAAGCGCCGGGTGGTCGACCCATCTGCCTGCGCAAAGGGACGAAACAGCTTGGCTTGTTGGTCCGAGGTCAGTCCGATGCCGCTATCCTCGACCTGAAAGCGGAGTTCCACCCGATCGCCGTGCCCGGCCCACAGCGCAACCGAGATATGGACCTCGCCCTTTTCGGTGAATTTGACCGCGTTGCTGGCCAGGTTGGTCAGAATCTGGCCCACCCGCAGCGGATCGCCCAGCAACAGCACCGGCACCTCCGGCGGGCGTGAGATCACCAACTCCAGGCCCTTTTCCGCGGCCCGCACCCCGACCAGGGTGGCCACGTCGTCGAGCACGTCGTCCAAACTGAAGACCAGGTTCTCGAGCTCTAGTTTGGAGGCCTCGATCTTGGACAGGTCCAGGATGTCGTCAATAATGGCGAGCAGGTGTTGCGAGGCTGCTTTGAGCTTGGCCAAATAGTCGCTTTGCGTGTCGGTCAGGCTGGTGTGTTCCAGCAGGTTGGCCATGCCAACCACCGCGTTCATGGGGGTGCGAATCTCGTGGCTCATGGTGGCGAGGAAGCCGGTCTTGGCCTCGTCGCTCACCTTGGCGCGTTCTCGCTCGGCGCGCCGGATCATCAGCATCAACATGGCGGCCGAGAGCACGCCCAACAGAGCCGCTGCCAGCACGGCCCAGCGGAGGGTGAGCATCTCAGCCTGATGCGACGCTGTCATTTGCTTGCCCAGGGCCGCCATGCGGGCTTGCAGGCGCTCGACCAGGGCAGACATCTCGTCGGTGGGCGGTCGATCCATGCCGCGCACGCGGCGGTCCACCTCGCGATAGCTGATCGGGTTCTTGGCGTCGAAGTTGGCCACCGCCACCCGGTAGCGCTGGCCCAGCGTGCGCAATTCAGCGAGCAGACCGTCGATAGGCGCGGATTCGCTCGCCTCGCGCCGGCGCAAGTCGTGGAGCAGGCCCTGCGTCTTGCTCTCCTCGGTTTCGAAGAGTGCCCAGTACTTGGCGTAGTCCTCGGGGTTGTGCCCGCGCAGAAGCACGTTCTTCCATTCCTGCACCTGGCGTTTGAAATGGACCTGGGCTTCGCGGGCGAGGTCCACGTTCTGCGCGAAGCCGATGGTCGCACTCACGCTGTCGATCAAGCGTTCCTGCGAGTGGCGCAAAGCCAAGGCGCTCAAGCCGCCCGCCCCGGCCAGCAAGACCACGGCCGCGCCGGCCAACAGCCAGCGCGCAGCCGGAAAGCGATCGTGCACGCTCGGCCACCCGTCAGAGGTAGTGGCCAGCGACGTCAGTCGAGGAGGGGACACGGCCCCGCCATCGTATTGGGGGCAAAATCCTCACCGGGCAACAAGAAGGCAACAGATTTGTGACGGCGTCAGAGATCTGACCCTACGGCGCGTTCCAGTAGTATCCCCAGCAACGGAGAATGCCGCCGGCGCTCAGCGCGCAAGTGTGGTTCTGGGCCACACTGACCACGTCGAAGCTGCCGGAAGGTGGACTGGTCTGGCCGTAGGTATTCTGCCCCCAGCACGCGATGGCGCCATCGCTCTTCACCGCGCACGTGTCATTGCTCCCGCTGCCTGCGCTGACCGAAATGAAGTTGTTCCCCGCCGGGGGTGAGGCCTGACCGCTGGTGTTGAGACCGCAACATACAATGCTGCCGTCACTTTGCACCGCGCAGGTGTGATTGGCACCCGCGCTGACCGAGACGAAGGTTCCCGCTGACGCGGCGGGCGCCTGCCCGTTGGCGTTGGCTCCCCAGCAGACCGCGCTGCCGTTCGTCCTGATCGCGCAGGTGTGACCGCCACCCGCGCTGACCGAGGCGAAGTTGTTTCCCGCCGGCGCTGAGGACTGGCCGTTGGTGTTCAATCCCCAGCAAGCGACGCTGCCATCCGTCTTCACCCCGCAGGTGTGATTGTCGCCGGCGCTGATTGAGGCGAAGGACCCAGACGACGCAATGGCTTGACGACTGCCATTCGATCCCCAGCAGGCGACGCTGCCATCTACCTTAACCCCGCAGGTGTGGAACGCCCCCACGCTGACTGAGGTGAAAGTACCCGTCGGTGGCGTAGACTCCCCGTAGGTATTCGAGCCCCAACAAGCCACGCTGCCGTCGTTCTTGACCTGGCAGGTATGGGTCGCACCCGCGCTGACCGCGCGGTAGCTGCTCGTGCGGGCACTGATCTGGCCGAAGGTGTTGTCGCCCCAGCACACCACAGTTCCATCGGTCTTCACCGCGCAGGCGCTGGTCGCGTCCACCGCGACCGAGGTAAATGTGCCGCTGGGCGGTGTCGACTCACCATAGGTGTTGTCGCCCCAACAAACCAAACTGCCGTCACTCTTGACGCCGCATGTGTTGGACGCCCCAGCGCTGATCGAAATGAACAGTCCTGCTGGCGCTGTGGTCGGGGCCTGGCCATTGCTGTTTGAGCCCCAACAAACAACGCTGCCACCCAGCTTCACCGCGCAGGTGTGAGCGCCGCCTGCGCTGATGGCGACGTAGCTTCCAGCCGGAACGGTGGTCTGGCCGCTGGTGCCCAGGCCCCAACAGGCGGCGCTCCCGTCGCTCGTCACGCCACAGGTGTGATAGCCGCCAGCACTGATCGAGGTGAAGGTACCGGCCGGCGCGCTGGCCTGGCCGTAGGTGTTCTGGCCCCAGCAGGCGGCGTTGCCGTTGGTCTTCAACCCGCAGGCGTGATAGTAGCCCGCACTGACGGCGGTGAAGCTGCCGCCGGGTGGGCTGGTTTGGCCATAGGTGTTGTCACCCAAGCAGCCGACGCTGCCATCTCCCAATACCCCGCACGAAAATGACTGTCCCGCGCCGACCGCGGTGACCGTCGCCGCCGGTACCGCTGCTTGACCGCTGGAATTCAACCCCCAGCAGGAAATAGTATTGCCGGTCTTGATACCGCAGACATGTGAAGTTCCCACGGACAGGCTGGTAAACGTGGGCGAACACTCGCCCAGTGACATCACGTGGCCCGCAGCGCACCCGCTGGCCACGCAGGTTCCCGTGCCGTCACCGTGGTATCCAGCCGAGCAAGTTCCCGTGGACCGGCACACCCCGTCCCCGCCGTCGTGGAAGCCCAGAGCGCAGTCCACACAGAACACCGATGACTTGTTGGCGCTGCAGTCGTAGTGTCCGCGAACCCCGCAGGCCGAACCGGGAGCGTTGCTGAGTGTCCCGCAACCGCCGCACGCGTTCGGGCCGGGATCGGCGCAGCTCACTGAAGCTCCTCCGGCGTTGCACACGTAGGTACCGCACGTGCCGCAGGCCGAGCCGGGCGGGTTGCTGAGTGTCCCACAACCGCCGCACGCGTTCGGGCCGGGATCGGCGCAGCTCACCGCGCGCTTGTCTGCCGAGCACACGTAGCTGCCACAGGCGCCGCAGTGAGAGGCTGGCGTTCCAGCGAGCACGCCGCAGCCGCCGCAGGCGTTGGCGCCGTCCAGTGCGCAATCCAGCACTCCGATGATCACATGTCCACCGGTTCGCCCGCCGCTGGCGGGCCCGTCGGCATATTCCACGTCCGACACTGTCACCGCGAAATCGCATGAGCCAACATTGGGAGAGGCAGCGAGGGTGAAAGTGGGAGAGGCTTGATCGGCCGCCGAGAACGTCCCGGGGCAGCTCGTGGACCAATCGTACAGCAGCACGTCACCCAGGGCGCCGATTGCAGAAACCGACAGCAGTGCCGTCATGGCGTCCGCGGTGAATTGCGCCCGGTCCGCGCCAATCGCTGTGATGGCCGGCCCGGGAACCAACTGGAGCTGGCTGCTGGACGAGAGCCCGGTTGCGGAGCTGGTCACCGTGACGGTGAGAACAACCGACGAGCCATCAGACGGCATCCGCGAGGTGGTCCAGGTCGCGCCGAGGTTCCATTCCGACGGATCGAGGCCCATGTTCGCCAGGGAGGCCAACCCTGGTGCCGGACCGAACGATGACGTCCACGCATAGCTAAGAGTCCCGCCGGAAGGATCGGTCGCCGCCACGGCCAAGTCCACCACCGAGCCGGCGGTGAAACCGGCCCGGCTCTGATAGGTGGCGTCGATCCGGGGAGGTGCGGTAACCCTTATCGGTTTCACGGCCAGGCCCAGGTGGTTTGTGATCACACCGCCCTTGGGCCGGCCATCGCCGAAGTTGCCATCTGTCACGACCACCTGGAAGTCACACGAAGGGTCGGCGACCGAGGCCGAGAGCGTGAACGACGTGGTGGCGGAATCGGGGGTAGAGAAGATTCCCGGGCAAAGGGTGGACCAGGTATAGGTCAAGGCATCGCCGTCAGTGTCAATGGCCGTGACCGACAGGTTGGTGGTTTCGCCCGGAACGATCTGGGCGGGATCCGCGGTCACGGCCACGATCACCGGATAGCTGTCCAGATTGACGGTGACATTCGCGTTCCCGTTGGCGCTGGCGCCCGCCACGGCAATGGCGAAAGACGCGACGTTGCTGAGGCCATGGGGATCGGTCACCGTCAGGTTGACCACACAACCGCTGTCCACGCTCGGCGCGGTGAAGATTGCGTCCGAAACCGAGGGCGTGGCGTCCGTGCCCACGGCGACGGTTTTGAATCCGACGCTGCCGCAAGCTGCTGCCCAATTGAACGTCAGCAGTGCCGTGTCGCCCGGGTCGGGGTCGTGGGCCACGGCCTTCAAACTGATGGTGTCGCCATAGCTGGCCTTGAACGACGAGACCGAAACACCGTCGAGAAACGGGCCGCAATTCGAGTAGCCGACCCCGGGCGCCACCTGGTTCATGTTGATTATGATCTTCGCGGTGGCGTCCTTCTGGATGACCTGATTGGTGACGGCACCGTGGTAGAGTTCGACCGACGGCGTGGAGCCGTCGAGGGCCGAGGCGGTGAAGGTATAGCCGGCGCCCACCGGGAGGTCGCCTGCCAGCCCCTGGAACTGGTTGCCGGAACGGATCAAGGGAATCGCTAGCGGAACCGGCAGCGCCGACCCCGACACCGTCATAGTCACCGAAGTGACATCGCTGGTCCGCACAGCCTGTACTGTGACGGTCGCCGCTCCTGTGTCAGTCGGTGTCGGCCTGGTGCAGCTCACAGATGTTGCCACCGCAGCCGCACCTAGCGCCAACGCTCTCAGCCAAAAATGGTCAATGGGATACACGAGTCTCAATCCGGCATTCTCCTGTGCCGCGTGTAGATAATCCCCTGTTTAGCGGTCCGCGTCTGTTACGCTTGTGTTACGCCTTCAGGCCCCAAGCTGTCACAATTCGTTCACTTGGCAGGGTCGAGCAAATCCCGTCCGCGGCGATCGACGACCTCAGTGCGTGACGTCGAAATCGTAGCCGGCGAAATCGGTGCCGCCGCGACTGTCGTGCAGCACGACCCACATGTGAACCGAGCCAGGAGCGCCGGGCGTCCAGGTATTATCGGCGAAGGTTTCGGTCTCAGATTCGCTTCGCCCAGTGACGTCGTGTTCAAAGGTCCCTGCGGTTGTGTACCAGGAAACCCGCATGGCTTCGTTGTGAGTGACAAGCGTTTGAGTGAGCACATCCAAGGCGGGGTAGCTCTCCACCGAGTCGGCGGGCCAGCTAGCCGCCAACGAAACTGTCTGCCCAGCCAAAACCGGGAACGGCGCGCCCCCGGCTGAGACCGGAGGCACCTCGACCGGATCAGAACCGGGCTGCTGCAGCGTCAACGAGGCGATTACCGGGTTCTGGTTCAGCGTGTACTCCTTTTCGTACTGGGCTACTTCCGGGCCCCGGGCATTAGCCAGGCCGCAGTAGATGCGTTGTAGCTGAAAGGCGACGATCGAATCCCCCTCAGGGACCGACAAACTCAACCGCACCGGCAAGTAGTACCCACCGGTGACGTCAGGATCCCGCGGCCGGATGGGTGGCTGGTCTCCAACCGGCGGCGGAGGCAGCGGACCGAACAGGCCACACGAGTCCGACGGAGCCAATGCAGAGTAGGTGTCGAGAGAGTCACCTGCTACGCCGGGCAAAGCATTCTGGTCCAGGCAGGCGGTGCTCACCGAGTTACTCTGCGTCGGTGACTTGGGCTGGTTGCAGATGGACCACAGAATGGGCGAGCTGATGTCAGCGGTCGGTGCGGGCACGCGACCGTTGCTATCCACAGCCAGGGCCTGGTACTGGAAGTTCGCATTCCCGGGCCTAGGATCCGCCTCCGCTGGTTCTCCTTTCACAGCCAGGATCGCCGGCCCATTGATCAAGGAAATTGGTGGACCGACCTCGGGCTTGCAAGCAGAAAGCAGGACCAACAGGACCATGGCTCCGACGATGTTTGCCGGTTTCATCAGAACTCCATCCGCGCTCCGACCACCGCCAACACCGGCAACCCCGTGATGTAGCTGCGCTGGCTGTAGTTGGCGCTGTAGATGATTTCCTCGGGATTCTTTCGATTGGTCACATTCTGCACGTCAGCGAAGACGTTGAACTTCAGACGCCGGACCACCAGCGCCTTCTCCACTCGCACGTCGAGCGAATAAAATGCGGGAATGCGGATCGAGTTCTGCGCCCCGAAGATGGGCTCGTACTGCTGAGCGGTGGCATTGAAGTAGGCGCCAACGACCGGCGTGCGCGGCGCGCCTGTGGTGTAGCGAAAGCGCGCCCCGGCCAGAAAGCCGCGGGTGATCTCGTAGCTGGCCAGTAGAGCGAGTACGTGGGTCTGGTCGTAGTCGAAGAGACGCCAGTTGCTGTCCGACCGATCTCTGCGCTCGCTGCGGATGAGGGAGTAGCTGAACCAGCCGAAGAAACCCTTGGCCAGCTCTTGCCGCAATAGCGCTTGTCCGCCGTAGCTGCGGCCGATCCCGGTCTGCCCCAAAGACTGGCCCACTGGCGGCGACGCCGATCCGCTGCGCGCCACCAGGTCGTAGAGCCGCTTGTAGAAGCCCACGGCTTCAAAGGTCATAGTTCCCGTCAACTTGTACGAAGCGCCGCCACTAGCGTGAATCGCGGAAGAGCTGTGCAAATTCGGATTGCCGAAGACCGGGCTCAGATCCTCGACCGCAGGCGACTGGCCGTAAATGCCGCCGCCCGCTGTGAAGGTCAGCTTGCGGGTGGCGCGGTAGGCAAGCGACAGCCTTGGATTGGGCATCCAGGTCAGGGGTCCGAAGTCGGGATTCCTGGGTAGATCTATGCGGCGGTAGCCCACGTCGGGCGTCTGGTAGGTGTGGGGAATCCGCAGGCTACCGTCGATCACCGTGGGCTCTAGCCGGAATCCGGGGGTCAGGGTCCAGCGGCCGACGTTGATCTCCGCGAAGATGTAGGGCGCGGCTGACAGCAGATTGACCTTCCAGCGATCGGAGGCGAGATCGGTTCCTGGCGACTGGCCGAAGACCGTGATGTCACCCTCGCGCGCCGGCAATTCCAGGGATCCGACCCGGTCAGAGGTGCTACTGCGCCCCTGGAAATCCAAACCCATGGAAAGAACGATCTTGTCCGTGACCCGGCGTCGGTACGAGGCGCGCAAGGCATACTGCCAGGTGATAGTGTCGAGCACCATGGGCGTGCCGCCGAAATTCCACTGTTGCTGGTTGTGGTCGTAGCCCAGAGACGGCGTCACGGCGATGCTGGAACCGTCGGAGAACAGGCGCGTGTAGCGCACGATGAAACGCCGGTAGAGCAGATTTTGGTCCTGGGTCTTGTATTCCGATGGATCGGTTGAAGGAACGGTACGGGTGAGGTGATCGTCCGAAGCGAGGAAAGTCGCGGACAGCTCCTCATCCTTGCCCAGGGTGGCCGAAACCCGTGCTTGATAGTCGTCGTAGCGAGGAATGGGGAAGAAATCGCCCACGTCTTTTGACACCGCGGCCTTCAGCGTCTGGTCGAGATAGCCCTGGCGGCCGGCCACCGCCAGCCGAAGATTGGGCGTGATAGCGGCCCTCACCATGCCCGAGACGTCCATCACATCGGCGGCCAGGTAGCCGTGCACGCCCTCGCGCCCCGGATCCTGCAGATCGATGCGCACCAGCCCGCCCAGCCCGCGGCCGTAGTCCGCCCCATACGAACCCGGTGACAGGTCGATGGAACGCACCAGGTCCGAGTTGATGGTCGAGCGCATACCGCCCACGTGGTAAAGGACTGGGATCTCCACCCCGTCGACGTTGACCCGCGTGTCCTGAGGCGCCGATCCCCACACGATGAGGGCGCCTGAGCCGAAAGCGGAACGACCCACGCCAGGCAGGTTCTGCACCACCTTGAGGGTGTCGCCCTGGGTGCCTGGGACGCGCTTGGCCTCCTCGGTGCGCACCCGCGTCTCGACGACTTCCTTCTTGATGCGCGGGGCGCGCACCACCGCCTCTTCATCCACGTCGGCTTCTTTGGCCTCGACCATGTACTTGACCGACTTCTTCTTGCCCTTGGTGATGACCTCTTCTGTCTTGATGGTCACCAGCTCGCGGGATGACAGCTCGACCACGTGCGGGCCGGGCGGCACGTCGGTGAAGGCAAAAGCGCCGTCCTGGTCGGTGGACGCCTCGACCCCCTGATCCACGATCCGTACCTTGACCCCGCGCGAGGGAACCTTTGTGAACCGGTCCATGACCACGCCCTCGAGGTTGACCTGCGGGCCTACTGGCACCAGAACCTCCTTGACCACAAACTTGTACGCGTACTGGATTTTCACCGGCACCGGCGTTCCGTCCAGCGTGGCGGGTTCGAACTCGAACTGCCGGGCCGCGGCCACTGCCGCCGCGTCGAAATCGGGACCGGCAGGCACCACGACCTCCACGTTTCCCACCCGTCCGCTGTCTTCCACTTCGATGGACAGCACGACCTTGGCGCCTGCGCCGACCGCGCGCTTGTCTTCAGGGTAGACCGCTTCGACGAACTTCTTCAGCTTGGGCGGTCTCAGGCCCTTGGCGGTTTCCACCGGCTCGCTCGGCGGAGACTGACCCCGCGCTGTCAGGGGAATCCCTGCCGCAAGGAAGAAGGCAGCGGCAACTGCGAAGAGACGCATGGTTTCGGAACCTACGGGTAGTCGAACTCGAAGGCGGTGAGGCCNNCTCGCCCACGGTTCCCTGCGGGGTGTAGGCAATGGCGTGCCAGGCGGCCGACATCTGCCCGCATAGTGAAAAGGCGTCGACCCGTACGATGTAGTGACCCGCGGGCGGCTGCCCGGTCCACACCACGTTCTCGCGGTCAAGCCCATCGATCTGACAATCCGCGTTGGAATCGAAATCCAAAGTGCCGTCCGAGCCGCCATTCGGAGTCTTGGGCTCCGCGCTGCGCGCCTTGGCCCAGACAATGACGAAACCTACGTCGTTGTCGGCCGGGACTTGCACGTGCAGATCCAGGTCGACCGGCGCGTCCCAGTCGAGGGAGACCACCAGCGTGCCATCAGGTCCCTGCGGTTCCATATACAGCGTATAAACCGCCGCCGATCCGAAGTTCCCTGCTGCGTCGACTGCGCGCAAAGACAGGGGGAGGAGAAGCGTCGACGGGTCATTCGGGTCGGGCTGCAGCAGCGGGCTGCTTGCCAACGCGGGCGATAACGACAAGCTGGCGCTGTAGTCGAAGGAGTGCGGATCGTCGTGCTCGGGGGTCAGGGCGGGTACCAGCCAGTAGGCATCGTCACCGGCCACGCCCAAGGCGACCGCGTTGGCGTCGGGCCCAACCTTTCCATTGATCGACTTGTTGATTTCACCGGGAAAGATCGTGGAATTCTTGGGGAACGGCGTGACTGTGGCAGGGTTGTTGTCGGGGGGGCCAGCAATGGAACCGCGCATTGCCTGGCCGCCTTGCACCCGTATCAATGAGGTCAGGCCCGAAGACGAATTGGACGACCACTGGCAACCAGCGCATAGCGACCACAGTCCCACTAGACCTACGATCACGCGGCCCATCAGAAACTCACCTCGCCCCGAACCAAGAAAGCGTTGTCGCCCAGATTGGCGGGCATGCCCGAGGTATTGATGCCCAGATGATTCTGGTTACGGTCGTACTCGACGATCAGCCTACCCCAGGAAGCCACGCAGGCCGCGGCCACCGCGAAGGTGGAGTAGCTCACATCGGTCGGGACCGGGCTGCCCTTGGCGTTCTTGTTCGAATCTTGATCCGGGTTGTAGTAATCGTACCGCACACCCAGCCGCCAGCGGCCGAATTCCTGGATCAAGGCGAGGTAGTAGCCGATTTCGCGCATGCTCCGG
>PMJO01000159.1 GCA_003158455.1 Myxococcales bacterium
AACCTCGACTGGTGCCAGCACATCTTGGAGGCGAGAGTCAAAGACGGAATCATCACCTCGAAGACGCGCTTCGCGCCGACCACCAATTTCTTCGGTTCCAGTCGCAAGCCAGCCGGCTTTGATACTGATCGGGAAGTCTTCCTCGGCCGCTGGCGGGATCTGTCGAATCCCGAGGTGGTTGAGCGGGGCAAGCCCAGCAACTTCGAGGCAGCGCGGGGCAACAACATCGGATCGTTGTGCCACAACCTGATTCTGGCCCCTGGGCAGGAAAAGGAAATCGTCTTTGTCATGGGCGTGACCGACGAGCCTGCGCGCATCCCCGCCGTGGTGACGCGCTTTCGCGATGCGGAGAACGTGGTCGCCGCGTTCACCGACCTGCGCGCCGACTGGGACGACTACCTCGGCCGCTTCACCGTCGACACGCCTGACCCAGTGGTCAACGCCATGTTGAACGTCTGGAACCCCATCCAGTGTCGCACCACGCTCTTCTGGTCACGCTTCGTTTCGGCGTATGAAACCGGTACCGGCCGGGGCATGGGCACGCGCGATTCGGCCCAAGACACACTGGGCACTGTGCACAACGCCCCTCAACGCGCGCGCGCCACGCTCAGCATGCTCTGGCATCTGCAGTACCAGGACGGTCACACCTGGCACCAGGTGCTGCCCTTGACCGGCGAAGGAGGTCCAGGGCTCGCCGCCGAATTTCCGGCCTGGCCACAGTGGTTCTGCGACGATCACTTGTGGTTGATCCTTGGCGTGTGCGCCTATCTGCGCGAAACCGGCGATCTTGCCTATCTCGACCAGAAGATCGACTACGCCGATGGCGGTAGCGACAGCGTATGGAACCACATGCTGCGCGCGATCGAATTCACTTTGCAGCACCGCGGTCCGCATGGTTTGCCCCGCATCGGCTTTGCCGATTGGGACGACACCATGAATGTGGATCACGGCAGCGGCAAGGCCGAGAGCGTGTGGTGCGGGCAGCAGTTCTGTCGCGCCCTGCTCGATCTGGCCGAGCTGTCGGAGCATTTGCACCAAACCGATGAGGCGAAGCGTTTCCGGGCTCTGCATGCCGAGATGGCTGGCATCATCAACCAGGTGGCATGGGACGGCGACTGGTACGCGCGCGCCTTTGACGATGAAGGCAAGCCCATCGGCGTGAAAAGCGAGACCCACCACCGGATCGCGCTCAATACGCAGACCTGGGCGGTGATCGGCGATGCGGCACCACCTGAACGCGCCCGGCGCGCGCTGGACCAAGCCCACGCGAAGCTCAACAGCAAGTTCGGACTGGCCCTGTTGTGGCCGGCCTACACCGAGGGCGACGAGCGGGTGCGCGGCACCACCACCTATCCGCCCGGCGCCAAAGAAAACGGCGGCATCTTTTGCCACGCCAACACCTGGGCAATTGTGGCGGCGGCTAAACTCGGCCTGGCGGAACGGGCGATGCAGTATTGGCTGCAAATCACGCCGTTCATGCGACGGGATGTCGACTGCATGAAGGTCGAGCCCTACGTCTATTGTGGCAACGTCACCGGTCCCGAGCACAAGCAATACGGCTATGCCCGCAACGCCTGGTTGTCCGGCACGGCCTCGTGGACCTATGTGGCGGGGACACAGTGGATTCTCGGCATTCGACCCACCTACGCCGGGTTGCTGATCGCGCCCGCGATTCCCATGAAGTGGAAAGGCTTCAAGGCCACGCGCCTCTATCGGGGCGTGCGCTACCTCATCGACGTCAAGCGCGCCGGCAAAGGCTCAGCGGTGCAACTGACCGTCGACGGCCAAGTCATTGCTGGCTGTGTGGTCCCCCTGCCAGCCGCGGACAGCAAAGAGGTCAAGGTCGAGGTGAGATTGGGGTGAGCTAGTGGGGCACACTGTGTTCGGCGCTTGCGATCCTCAGCAGCTACCAGGCCAAGTAGAGGCCGATGTGGGGGGCAGACCTCGTTGTTGACCCTGGCGAACCTCAAACTGCAAGAAGGAGATCGGGCGACGCTCGTCCACTTCCTCGAGTCCTGGGACATACACCAGGGGCCAGTTCTCTTCGCCGGGGCCGGCCTATCCCGAGCCGGCGCAACGCGAATAGCGTCGGCTCCTCCAGACACAAGGATCGAAGACTGGGCGGGCTTCATGGACCGAATCAGGAGGCGCCTGGTGTTGGACCTCAGTCCCGAGGCCATGAAGAGGCTGCCCACCGATCCGCTCGTTCTCGCACAACTCTTTGAGGCACAGTACTCGAGACGCAGCCTAATCGACGAGTGGGAGCGCGCCATCCCGCTAAAGCTAGTGAAGCCCGGCAACCTCTACGATCGGATAGTCCGCTTTCCCTGGCGGGCAATCGTGACGACAAACTACGACGACCTTCTGGAAAGGGCGTTCAGTCGAAGACCCGTCCGCAAGATCGTCAGCGACCCCGACTTGACGGCGAGAGCTAGCCCGGACGAGATCCAGATCATCAAAATGCACGGCGACCTTGCGACGCCTGCCTCCATGGTGATCACCGAGGAGGACTATCGCGCGTACGACGTAGGACGCCCCGGGATCGCACTGAAGGTGAAACAGCTTTTGACCGAGCACCCTCTCCTGTTCGTCGGTTTCAGCCTTACCGACCCTAACTTCCGCCGGATTGACGGATGGATCCGAGACACGGTTGGCTCTGTTCGCCTCCCTGCCATCGCGCTCGCGTGGCGTGAACCCCTGGCGGCCGAGCGCAAGATGTGGCGCGATCGAGGAGTCAATCTGGTCTTCTGCGCCCACGAGCTGGAGCGCATCTTCGAAGCGCTAGAAGGGGAGCGCACCAGCAGAAGGAGCCCCGAAGACGACGATCTCCACGTTCGGGTTCAGGAGATCATCCGCCGACGGACTGCAGGCTGGGAGAAAGAGCTCGCAGACATCCTCGTCCCTCGCATGCAGGAACCTAACTCCACAGCAGATCGTCTTCTGTGCGGGGAGGTGGACAGCATCTGCCGAGGCTTTGGATCGGGCCTAGCGGACGCAGATCGTTGGACCTTCATCGAGGCTTTGTCGACAGACCAGCGACGGAAGTTCCTGATCTTTGCCGTCAGGTGTGGCATCTACACGATCATTCTTGCCAGACGCCCGTCGGACTTCCCCCAAGACATTCTGGGTCAACGTGCGGAGGTACCTGGCCACGCTTCGGTGGTCATTGATATCGCCGAGCGAGTTGAGAAAGAATTCGGCCCAGCGCTCGGCCAGGATGAACGGGCTCACGTACTGCTTGCCCGTGCACGCCAGCAGGAAGCCGCAGGTCAGACTGGGGCGGCCAAGAAGTTTTTTCAGGAGGCGCGAGACGCTGCATCGTCGAAGTCCCTCCAGGAATCCATCGGTGTCGAGCTCCGCGAGGTGCAGTTTTACAGTGCGGACTCAGGTGGGCTTCGGGACACGCTCAAACGCGCTTCGCCACCCGAGGACGCATTTGCTTTCTGCCGCCGTGGTGCCGACCACTTGCTCATGGGCGACGTCTCGGCCGCAGAGCATTGGTATCGTCAAGCCCTGGAACAGGCGCAATCTGGGGACGAAAAATACTCCTCTTTGCTCGGGTTGCTTGGGTGCGTCGAAGAACAGGTATTTCAGCCGTCTTCCGATCGAGCCAAAGACCTACGCAGCAAGATTCGCGCGATAGATATCGTGGAATGTCCCCACAGGCAGGCCGTGGAGTCACGCCTGCGACAGGCCTGCCGCGAGGCGATCAACGGAACAAGGGAGGAAGCTGTTCGGGAGATCCGAGAGGCCATCCGAGAGGCCCGCGAACTCGGCTGGCCTCACAGCATGCAGAGCAACGTCAGCTTCTTCATCGAGAGTGCCGCCATGACCGCGATCAACGTGTTGATACTCCCTCGATCTCCGGGAATGGATCTCAAGGCAGATGACGTACAGCAAGCATTGACCATTATGCTTCAATACGGCGTGGGGACGCCAATTGGCCAGATTCGCCGCCCAGACCTCCTGCGCAGTCTGGGCACGCAAGAAGGAGCAACTTGGTTTCGCGAGCGGCTGGCGGCTGCGAAAGAGTCGGGCTTTCCACGGACCAAACACGCGCAGCGACTGATCGCCTCGGAGGGACTTGCTCTGCTTGATGACTCCGAGATTATACGCCATGTTGACGAATGCGTCTTGAAGCCGACCCGGGCCTTTTGGCAGGGCACGCTCGTCGAGAGCTGGAGTGTCCTATATGAGCAGTGGCGCCTGATTGGTCAGAACCGCGAACATCTTCCACAGAACGTCGTGATTGGGGTGCTCGACGTGATCGCTTCGTCCGTGGTGGACGAGAAAAAGTGCATGCTGGTCGAGCCGCGTTCGCTCGCAAGCCGAGAGTGGCATGATGCGGGCTTCACGACTGCGGCCCAAGAGAGCGTCCGGTCTGTCGCCGCAGCCCTGGCACGAGCACTCGACATCACTTCGCTTTTCGAGGACAGGGCCTGGCTTCGAAATGTGGTTGGCTTGATCGAGGAGCTTTCCGACTGGAAGGCTATAGACGCCACGGTTAGTCAAGCGATGGGTGTATCCTTGACGCGGG
Organism: Myxococcales bacterium; assembly: GCA_003158455.1. Lineage (GTDB taxonomy): Bacteria > Myxococcota_A > Polyangia > Fen-1088 > Fen-1088 > Fen-1137. Next base: position 4,538 of record PMJO01000159.1, read on the forward strand.
CGATCAGCCATACCAAGGACGACGAGAACGACGCGCTGGTCGAGATGGGAATCGCCGCAGCCTGCATCTCTGCTGAGACCGAGTGCTTGCGGATCGCCGCGCAGATGCTCCCTGCCTCCTACCAGAGGAACCAGAGATCGTCTTACTTGGGAAGATGGTGTTGGGCCGTCTCCGCTTTTGGCAACCACTTCGATCCTGCCAACGATGCTCTTCGCAAGTGCGTTGATGATTGCGTCGCTCGCATGCGTGAGACGGGCATCAGACGGTCGCTACTTCGTGGCGACTGGGTTGCCCGCATGCTCGTCAAACTGGCGCTCTCGGAAGAGGCGCGAAGGTCCGCGGCAAATGCGGTTCTCGATTTCGCCAAACAGGATGCGCTCGCTCTGCCAGAGCTTCTGGATTTCTCGCGCTTCGACGATTGCGCTTCCCTTCTCCGCGACGCCGAGACGATGCTGCTGGACCAATGTCGAGCGGGGAGGCAAGGCCCTTCCAGGTTCCAGGCGCTCATGGCGTTGGAGCAATGGTGCGAGGCTGACAGGCGGCCACCCGGGACGAAGAGGATCGCCCAGATCTTGCGGCTCCTGGACGGCGACGAGGCGAGCACTCGCGCCTTGGCGCTTCGTTCTGCAGGCCACCTTTCTCACGCCGAGGCTTCCGTCCGCAAAGAACTACTCGACGCTGCACTCGCTGGAGCCGAGGACGCGTCGTGGGTCGTCAGGGCGGAGGCTGCGCGTGCGTCAGGAAAACTAGCCAACGGCACCGACAAGGCTGGCCAAGTTCGGGAACTCCTCGACAAGATGATCAGAACCGAGCCGATCGCGTTGGTCCGACGAAGGGCAGAGATAGGGCTGAGAGCGCTCCACGTCTAGCGACGGGATTGGTCGCGTATCTCGGTCGTCCCCCTCCGCATCCGTCACGTCTGGACTTGAGTCTTGACAGTATCAGTGTGATACTACGATGCAGTGCCGCGGAAACTTCGGGAACTAATTGCTGATCTCAAACGGGCCGGTTTCGTTCAGGAGCCAGCCCGAGGGAGTCATCGCAAGTTCCGGCATGCGAAGGGCGTCACCGCGGTGCTTTCCGGGCACAACGAGGGAGCGGACGCGCTTCCTTACCAGGAACGCCACGTCTGTCAGGTCATCGAGGAGAGCCGAAAATGAGCACGAAACGCGAGCGCAAAGAGGAGATCCGGCACCTGTCGGCGCGCTATCCGCGCGTGATCGAGTGGAGCGAGGACGATCACTGCTATGTGGGCAGCGCCCCACCCTTGGTTGGCCAGTGCTGCCACGGTGCCACCGAGGGCAAGGTGGCGGTTCAGTTGGCGGTCATCGTAGAGGATCTGTTGCAGGATGTGGTCGATGGGAAGATGCCCGAACCGGAGAGCCAAGCCGGCAAGAGCTACAGTGGGAAATTCGTGGTCAGGATCCCGCCCGCGGTGCACAAGAAGCTGGCGCTGAAGGCCATGTCCCGTGGCGAAAGCCTGAATCAATTCGTAGCCGAAGCACTGACGCGCGCGTAGGTACCCGGAGTCCACCGAATCCGGTTGCCTATCCCACGCACACGCGGTTGCGGCCCTGACGTTTTGCTTCGTACAGCGCCTGGTCGGCGCGCTTGAGCAGAGTCTGGGCGGTGTCGTCGGCCTGGGCGTCCGCCGCGCCGACTGAAATGGTTATAGCGAGGGCGTGGCCGGGCAGACGTAGGCCGCTGGCGGCCACCATGGCGCGGAATTTTTCGGCCACCAACACCAGTTGCTGGGCGTCGACGTTCGAGATGATGGCAGCGAACTCCTCGCCGCCCCAGCGTGCGACAATGTCGAAGCTGCGGCAGTTGGCGTGCAGGGTGCGCGCCACCAGCTTCAGGATCGCGTCGGCGAGCAAGTGGCCGCATTCGTCGTTCACTTGCTTGAACCGGTCCACGTCCATCATCAGGACACCAAAAGGCCGGCCGTGCCGCTGCCACTCGGCCAGCCGACGCCCGAGCTGATCGTCGAAATGCCTGCGGTTGGGCAGACGGGTCAATTCGTCGACCATTGCCATTCGCTCCAGCTCCTTGATTCGCTCGGCTTGCTCGATGCGCGCAGTTAGATCGTTGAGCACCTCCACGGCGCCCACCGCGTGCCCCTGGGCATCCAGGATGGGGGCGACCTTGACCCGCACCGGCACCCGGTGCCCGTCCTTGTGGTGCAGGAACAAGTCGAGCTGGTGGGACTTGCCGGTGGCCATAACCTGCTCCAGCGGGCAGCCGTCGGTGCACAGGATGCGACCGTTCACATCCGCGTGGCATAGGATGTTGTCGGGGCAGCAGCGACCCACGACCTCGCTACTCGCAAATCCGGTCAGCTCCTCCGCGGCCTTGTTCCAGGACAAGAGGCGGCGATCTCGGTCAACGAAGTAGACGCCGTCGTCCAGGCAATCGAGCAACTCGCGATAGAAGCTGCGCCCAAGATCGCTGATGGCAGCCAGCACCGGCTCGCTCCGCGGCGGTTGCTCGTCCTGCTTGCTATCCCGCTCGTGATTCGCCATGGCGGCTGCTGGGTCTGTGCTGGGTGCGCGATGGAGGATAGCAGGACCAGGCGGCGCGAGCGGGCGGAAACCTCCGGAGCAGGCCATCCCCGTGCTTGCGCGAGCGACCAGGGTTCATCGGGTACCAAGGTCCCGCAGAAGCGCACGGCAGGGCGCACCGTCTGCGTTTCTTATCCGGAGCGGAGCACAGAGAAGCTCATATTCACCATCAGCGACCCGCTCGCTTTCAAAGTCCAAGTTCTCGAGGATCAGGATGTCTGATTCCAGCAAAGTCCGATGCACGGGAAGCGTAAGGTCCGACCCATTCTCGATCGACAGGGTGTCAATCCCAATTAGCTTCACGCAGGTCTTGTCGCGCAGGAACTGTGCACCATCCATGCTGAGGCTGGGATGATGGTAGTCGAAGCCGGCGAAAAGAGGGCGGCGGTTGCAGGTGTGGAGCAAGAGACGCTCGACCGTGTGCAGGTCCCGCTCCGACAGCCGCTCCGACAGAGAATCAGCGCCGATCAAACCGCCCGCGGGATCGGTAGTCAGCACGCGGGCTGGGCCGTTCAGCCGCTCGGGCGCAATCCTGTCGATGGTGGCACCGCCAGGGAAAAGATGCGCCGGCGCATCGAGGTGAGTTCCCGCGTGCGAGCCCAGGGTGAACACCTCCATCGCGAAGCCATCTTGAGCGATGCGTTTGCAGATCCCGCGTTCCACCTTGGGATCGCCGGGATAAACCAAGGTGTCATTGTCCAATATCCGCGAAATGTCATGGAACTTCATCGCAAACTCCGCCTGGTGTCGGTTACCAGGATGGTAGCGCGAGTCGACGAAGAACGCGGCGGTATTTCGCGTCCCGGGCAGAAATCGATCTTCAACTCCGGCAAGACGGCAAACTCTTCTGGCTTCTGCTCGCTCTCTGATCTAACCCTCGGCGAGCCATGGATGCGTCAAGCAAGCCTTCGCCATCCTCTGCAGGACTGTGGGCAGTCATTCTCGGGGCGAGTCTGCTCGGGTTTGCCGCTGTCTTCGTCAAGTGGGGGCTGTTGGGCGGCGCTTCTCCGCTGAGCATAGGTCTCTATCGCATGCTCTTCGCACTGCCGGGCGTGTATTGGCTGGTTCGGCGCGACGGGAGGCTGGGGGTGGGCAAGGGAGCCGGGTGGGGACTGCTCGCGGGCGTCGCCTTTGCCGTCGATTTGAGCCTCTGGCACCGCTCAATGCAGCACACCAGTGCTGCCAACTCGACCTTCATTGTCTGTGGTCTCGCGCCAGTGTGGGTAGCACTGTTCTCCGTGGCCGTCTATCAAACTCGGTATCGCTGGACGGGATGGCTGGGACAGGCGCTCGGCGTATCTGGGGCATTGGTGCTGGCGCTAGCGCGCGGGGCGCGCGTGGGCACGGGGCGGGGTGAAGTACTGGCCATGCTGGCGAGCTTCTGCTACGCGGGCTTCAGTCTGGCTATTTCGCGCAGCAGACAGCGAATCTCGGCCCGCCAGGCCCTATTCTGGATGAGCGTCGCCAGCCTGCTCTGCTTCATCGTGCTGGAGGCCATCGAGGGTCAGCCGTTGCAGGGCTATTCCCCACGCGCTTGGGTAGGAATGGTTGCGCTGGCGTTGGTCGTGCAACTTCTGGCCTGGCTCATGATCAACAAGGGCCTTGGTCACATCAACATTGCTCTCGGTACCCTGGCCCTTGGATTTCAGCAAGTGGTAACGCCATTCCTCGCGGCACTATTCTTGGGCGAGCCACTGCGCCCGCTGGGCTTGTTTGGCGGTCTAGTCATCGTGGTTGGGATCTACCTGGTGGCGACCGGGGAACGCTCAGCGCAGGCGTTGTCTCCACAAGTCTGAATTCAGCAGTGCGAGAGCTTGTAGTGAACCTCGCTCAATTCCCGCAGACGATCGGCCGCCTGTTCGGGTGTCGAATCCCGCTGGGGCATGCCGAGCATTTCAAACCCAACCTGGAATTTCCGCACGCTGGGGCTGCGCAGCAGCGGCGGAAAGAAGTGCATATGAAGCTGGAAGTCGCCAACACCTTTCGGAGCTTGGTGGAAGCCCATGGAATAGGGGAAACTGCACCGGAAGAGGTTGTCGTAGCGGGTGGTCAGGCGTTTCAGCAGATCCGCCAGGGCTTCGATTTCTGGGCCCGTGAGATCCATCAGGCGTCCGGCGGCGCGGTGGGGCAGCACCAGCGTCTCAAAGGGCCATACCGCCCAGTAGGGCACCAAGGCGGTGAAATGTTGGTTAGTGCAGACGATGCGCTCCTGCCGCTGCTGCTCTTGCGCCAGATAGTCGAGCAGCAGAGAGGAACCATGGCGTTTACGGTATGAGCGTTGATGTTCGAGTTCCTTCTCGACCTCGGTGGGCACGTGGGCAGTGGCCCAGAGCTGACTGTGGGGATGCGGATTGGAGCAGCCCATCAACTCGCCCTTGTTCTCGAAGACCTGGACATGGTTCATTGCAGATTCCCGCAGTAACAAACGAGTCTGCTCGGTCCAGGCGCGGATCACTTCGGCGATCTCCGCAACGCTTAGTTCGGGAAGGCTGAGATCATGACGGGGGTGAAAGCAGACCACCCGGCAGCGGCCAGCCTCGCCCTCGCTTTGGAAAAGCGGACTTGCCTCGTCGAGGAAATTTGCGGGCTCGGGCAACAAAGCGGGAAAATCGTTGTCAAAGATGAAAGTACCCTGGTAGGCGGGATTGCGTCCAGATCCCGCGCGCGGATTGCTCGGACAGAGGTAGCAGTTGGGATCGTACTGGGGACGCCGATCTTCGGGCGCGCGTTCCACCTTGCCTTGCCATGGCCGCAGCAAGCGGTGGGGCGACACCAGCACCCATTCACCAGTGAGTGGATTGAAACGCCGGTGGGGATATTGCCTCGGTTCCATCACAATCGCTCGGTTCCGCAACTGGGGGCGCAAGCGTGAATCTTCGGGGACTTGCCGATCTTAGCAAAGGCAGGAGCCATGCCGGCGATGAACGCCTCTTCCTGGCCAGCTTGCACGAGGTTGATCGTACATCCCCCGAATCCGGCGCCCATCATGCGCGCACCCAGCACGCCGGGAAGAGCCACGGCAGCTTCCGCCAGCACGTCCAGCTCAGGGCAACTCACCTCGTATGCCTTGGAGAGGCCCTGGTGGCTCTGATTCATCAGACGACCGAAGGCCGACAAGTCCTCGCTCTGCAAGGCGGCGCAGGCGGCGATGACCCGTAAGTTCTCCTCGATCACGTAGCGGCAGCGACGGTAGACGATGGGGTCGATCTCCGCACGATGGGCATGCAGTAGCTCCAGGCTCACATCGCGAAGACTGTGGATCTCCGGGGCGTATTTTCGCAACAAAGCCACGCCCGCTTCGCATTCGCCGTGGCGCTGGTTGTAACCGCTTTCAGCCAAGGCACGCCCGACCTGGGTGTCACAGAGAAAGATCTTCACCGGGCTGTGGAAGGGCACAAACCGGCAGGATAGATCCCGGCAGTCCAGCATCATCAAATGGTCCTTCTGGCTCATGAGGCTCGCCATCTGGTCCATTATGCCGCACTTGACGCCCACGAAAGTGTGCTCCGCTGCCTGCGACAGTTTCGCCAGGGTGAGGCGATCGAGACCCAAGCCATAGAGTTCGTTCAGGGCGAAGGCGAGACCGCACTCCAGGGCAGCACTGCTGCTCATGCCGGCGCCTATTGGCAGATCACCGCCGTATACTAACTCGAAGCCGCCCAAGAATTGTCCTGCCTTCTGCAGTTGATCGAGGACACCCAGCAGATAGTTGGGCCAGCGCTCGGGATGGGGCGCCAATTCCCCCAGATCACCTTCCAGTCGTCGATCGAGATCCAGGGCATGCAGCACGTACCGGCGATCGGACCGGGGCCTAAGCGCCATCGCGATCCCGCGATCCACCGCGGCGGGCAGCACGAAACCATAATTGTAGTCGGTGTGCTCGCCGATGAGGTTCACCCGGCCAGGAGAACGGACGACCACGGCTGGCTCGCCGAATTGCCGCCGAAAGCTTGCCAGAACTGGGTCTTGGAATTGCATGGGAACTCCGTGCGCCGGTCACACCGGC
>PMJO01000030.1:0-8722 GCA_003158455.1 Myxococcales bacterium
ATGCACTTCGTGGCACTGGCCTTCCTTTTCTTTACGCCCAATCTCAACAAGACCATCGACGAAATCCGCGCCGTCATGCGCGCGGTGTTCTGAGCCAAAGGAGAATTGCCATCGATACTTCACCCCTCCCCCATGGACTCGATCGGTGGTTTCGCGGCCATCCCCGGCTGATGCTCGCCGCGACCTTGGCGCTGACGGTGGCGGCGGCAATCTCGCTGTTGTTCGTCGGCCACGCACAGAGGCTGCTCTACCAGGCGTTCTAGACGATGAGCGACGTCGCCAAGCAGCCCCCGACCGGAACGGCTTCGGCCCCTGAATCGAGGCGGAACGGCCGTTTACAGACGCCTCTGGCGCTGCTGATCGTGGCGGTGATGCTGCTCAGCAATGCCAGCGTCGCGGCCCTGTCCCGCTGTCAGCCTCTTTTGGGGTGGATGCTGGACCGACAGATGCGAACATGGCGGCGCACCAACGTCATCTACGCCTACAACCTCGGCTACATCGACGCCGACGATCGGCTGTTGCTGTGGGACATCCCCGAAACGGACTACCGCCAAGGTGGCGTGTTCTTCATCGGATCCTCAACCACCCAACACTCGATCGCGACGTGGCTACTCCCGGCGGAGGAGCAGAATCTGGTGCACAACTTCGCCATCAAGTCAGCCAACACGACCGAGCAGTTTCAGTTCGTTCGCTACCTGGTCGAGCAGAGAGGTCTGCTCGGTGGCGCCCCCGGCAAGACCATGGTGGTTCTGGGCCTGGCCCATTTCGACACCCGACCCAAGATCACGGGCACCGTAGATTGGAACTACGTCCCGGCCCTCTTCGCGCGCCACGACCTCTACTCCTACGATCCCGTCACCGGCATCTCGGATCGGTCTCTGGCGCGGCCGTTGCGTTTTCTGCAATTCGAAAGGATGCGTTCCTACAATTTTCTCGAGTCCCTGGTCAGGCACGCCAGTTTTTCCGGCCCAGCCTTCGGCGCCGAGGCCAAGCCCAATCCAGAATCCGACAAAGCCGCACGCGCCTTCGTGGAGCGGATGATGGGCTATGACGACTGGAAGCATAACATGAACGCGCAGCTCCAACAGCTGGAGCTGATGATCGACTACCTCCATCAACACGGCGCCATCGTCTCGGCGGTTCTCCTGCCCCTGGCTTCGTGGAATCACGACCTCCCTGTGGCGACCGAATTCGACGCCCGCGTTCGCGATATCTGTCGGCGCAGAGATGTCTCGCTGACCGATCTGACCTGGTCCATGCCGGATTCCGACTTCGCCGATCACAGTCACCTCAACTACCTGGGACAGGAGGCGACAACCCGGATTCTGGGAGGCATGGCTCGCGACCACCTGCTGGCGAGCGGGCTGCTCAGGCAACGGTAGTCGCGTGGCGCGGCTTGGCGGCTTGCATCTAGGCGCCGCATAGACAAGAGTCCACCGTACCATGTGCGGAATCGCCGGCGCCATCGGTGCCATCGACCCCAAGATCGCAGCGAAGGTGCGAGTCATGATGGATGCGCAAGCCCATCGCGGCCCGGACGACTCCGGCGTGTTCGAAAGCGGAGGACGTCCTGGCGTGGTTTTGGGCTTTCGCCGCCTTGCCATCATCGACTTGTCGGCTGACGGGCATCAGCCTATGGTCGATCGCGACCGTGGCAACGCAATCGTATTCAACGGAGAAATCTACAATTTCGCCGAAGTCCGACGCGAGCTGCAGGGTTTGGGCGAGGTCTTCAGATCCCAGGGCGATACCGAGGTCCTGCTGCGTGCCTACGGCCGTTGGCGGAGCCAGGCGGTTGCGAAGTTGCGCGGGATGTTTGCCTTCGCCATCTACGACGCCGAGGAAGGGCGCGTATTCATCGCGAGGGATCGCCTGGGGATCAAGCCGCTTTACTACGCCGAGATCGAGCGACCCGATGGCAGAGTGTTGCTATTTGCTTCGGAATTGCGCGCTCTTTTGGCCACGGATCTGTTTGCGCGCCACCTGGATCCAACGGCGGTGGCGACCTACCTGTGGAACGGGTTTGTGGTCGGCCCCGGGACGGCAATCCGCGGGATCTCACTTCTGCCAGCGGGCTGTTCCCTGAATGTCAGCCTGGATGCTCCGCGTGCGGCGCCAGAGCGCTATTGGTCGCTCGGTCCCAGGCCGCAACGTCCGGCGGACGAGGCAGTGCAGGTGCTGCGCACCGAGCTTGCGACCGCAGCGCGACAGCATTTGGTTGCCGACGTGCCGCTCGGGGTTTTTCTTTCTGGCGGTGTCGATTCGAGCGCCACGGCGGCGCTCGCGGTTGCCGCCGGCAGCAGACAGATTCGCACATTCCATATTTGCTTCGACGAAGCAGCGTTCGATGAATCGCAGTACGCTAGAGCAGTTGCGACGGCCCTCGGCACCGAGCATGTCGAATTCAGACTGACGCAAGCACATTTCCACAAGGAGCTTGAAGCTGCCCTGGCTAGTCTGGATCAGCCGACTTTCGATGGAATAAACACCTACTTCGTCAGCCGTCTCGTGCGTGAGGCTGGGTTCACGGTTGCCCTGGCAGGAACCGGGGGCGACGAGCTCTTCGGCGGCTACCAGAGTTTTCGAGATCTGCCACGCCTACGCAGGCTGCTCAGGGCCGCTCGTGTCGTACCAAAGACGTGGTTGGCGATCATGGCAAAGCTGATCGTGCGCCTAAAACTCGGAGCGCCAGGCGAGGTGCCTCCCCAGACACGCTGGGGAAAACTGGCAGACGTGTTCAGCTCGGGGGGCAACCCCCTGGATCTATACCAACTGGCGTATGGACTCTTCACGCGCGAGTTTCTGCGCGAGGTTTCGGCCCTGGGCGGGGTGGGCACCAGCTCGGGGCTGCCCGCCGAGCGCATCAAGGAACTCACGGATGCGACAGGTGGACTCACCCCGCTCGCGGCGGTCAGCGTGTGCGAGCTCGCGCTGTTTCTCGGCGAGCGGCTGCTGCGCGACACCGATGCGGCGAGCATGGCAACCTCGCTGGAGGTTCGGGTTCCATTGCTTGATCACGTTGTCGTCGAGGCGATACAGGCCGTACCGGATGCCGCCCGGTTCATGCCCCTGGGCAAGAAGGACCTACTGAAGTCGGTTGCCATGCCGAACCTCGATGCGAAACTCTTCGACCGGCCGAAGGCGGGTTTCGTTTTGCCGATCGAGGTATGGGCCAAGGACCAGTTGGCTGCTGACATTGCGGACATGTTCTCTGACCGGCCTCTAGTTGAGAGTGCCGGGCTGAATCCTTCGCTCTTGCAGGGATTGTTGCGGGCGTTTCGCAGCAATGCGCCGGGGATATATTGGTCACGCGTGTGGGCGCCGTATGTGTTCCTGCAATGGTGTCGACGTCATCGGGTCATGCTAGGCTAAATTGGACGGAGGTCGAATTGTGCGTCGATATCTTGTGATTTCCCCATGCCGTGACGAAGCAGAATTCATCCAGTTCACTATTGATTCGATGGCAGCGCAGACGCAGCCACCGACGACCTGGCTTATCGTCGACGACGGCTCCAAGGACGAGACCCCTAGGATTCTGGAGGCCGCCGCGGCAAGGTATCCCTTCATTCGCGCTGTTCGGCGCGAGGACCGAGGCAAGCGCTCGGTCGGCCCGGGTGTCATTGATGCGTTCTACTTCGGGCTGTCGCAGGTCAACCTCGACGACTACGACTATGTGTGTAAGTTCGACGCCGATTTGGAGATTCCCCCTCGCTATTTCGAACGTTGTATGGAGCACTTCGAGGAAGATCCGTGGCTTGGAACGCTGTCGGGCAAGCTGCAACTGAAACTCGGGGACAAGTACGTCACCGAACGCATCGGTGATGAAAATTCCGTGGGCGCTGCCAAGTTCTACCGCGTGGCGTGCTTCAAGGATATCGGAGGCTTTGTGCGCGGGGTTTGTTGGGACGGCATCGATGGCCACATGTGTCGGCTCAAGGGTTGGGTTGCGCGATCGATCGACGAACCCGAGCTTCGGATCACGCACCTGCGGCTCATGGGTTCGAGCGATCAGAGCGTCTGGACAGGACGCGTGCGCTGGGGTCGAGGCAAGTACTTCATGGGCTCCGCGCCCTACTACGTCGCTGCGGTCGCTCTGTATCGTGCGATTGAGCGGCCGTTTCTATTGGGCGGGTTGGGGATCCTCTGGGGCTACATGAAGGCCGGTCTGGAGCAGGCGCCGCGCATGGACGATCCAGCCTACCTGCGCCAGCTCCGCCGCTTCGAATTGGAATCACTCGTGCTCGGAAAGCGACACACCGTCGCGCGCTACAACGAGCGGATTCGCCGTCAAGTGCCGGCTTCGCAGCGGGCCCGCGAGCCGGAAAAGGGCTGATTCCCCGATTCTGGGGAATTGACGAGTGGTGTGGGATGCACCCGTTTTGCGTCAGTGTGAGCTGAAGGCCCCGATATCGATCGGAGCAGTGCGAGTCTCGGGGAGATCGCTGGCCGCCCAGGTTACCTGCGCCGGCGCCACAGCATACGGGTCGAAGTTCGTCGGGTCTCCCTTTCCGGCAAGCGGCGAGTCAGCACGCAGCGAGAAATTGCCGTTCGCTGCGTCATTCCAGATCGCGCTCAGCGAATCAGTGCTGAGTCCGTTAGTGTCTCCGTACGCGGTGCGACAGTAGTTGGGCGTGCTGCGGCCGGCGAGAAAGCCCTGCGGATTGGTGATGCACGCAGAGCTGGGGCCAAAAACGGCGTTATTCTGGACGACATAGCTATCGCCGCTGCCCTTGCCCCAGTTGGTGGTGATTCCGAAGCTGCCTGACTGCGCGTTTGGGAAATAGATGCTGTTGTTGTAGGTGATGATCCCGCTCGTGACGTCTCCCGGGGGATTGGCGGCTGAAGTGTTGGCCTGGTAGATGATACCCCCTGGATACGAACCACCTACCACGATGATGTTGTCGGCAACGATCGTCGGAGGAACTGACTGGTTCAGCGTGTAGACGGACTGGCCATTGACGTCCGATGCGACCGTGCCGTGCCCGTCAAGCGCGATCCCAACCTGTGACGGTCCTGAACTGCCCAACAAGAAGATGCGATTGCGCCGGTATGTCATCGCGCGGAACCATGCCGCGGTGGAGTAGCCGCTTGCACTGGCCTGGATCCCCTCGCAACTGTTCTTGGGAGCGTTTACGGCCAACATGTAGTTGTTCTCGACCAGGCCGTTGTTTTGGCGTCCAGCAATGTGGATCATCTCGCTTCCGCACATGACCGTCGAATCCATCGTGATCGTGTTGTTGGTGATGCGGAGGTTCTGGGTCTCCATCCCGTTTGTTTCGTTGCGCGGTCCAATGTCCTCTTCCTGAAAGTAGATGGCATGGCAGAACATGCCGCAGGTGGTGGCATCACCGACATTTGCGAACACGTTGGAGTCGACCGTGAAGTTGCTCGACGCCACCAATAGCGCATCACCCGCGAGATTCGAAAACGCAGAATTGCGGACTGTGATGCGGTTGTTGCGGGTCTGTCCGAGGTCGCCGCCTTGGTCCTGGATGGCAAGGTTGCCGCCATGGACTTCGATATTGCAGATGTCGACGTCACTCACGTCATTGGCGAATATCCAGTCGATTTCCTTTCCGCTGAGGTTCTCGACGTGTATGTTCCACCATCGATAGCCCTCATCATGTCCGGCTTTCCTCACGGAAAACAGGTAGCCGGAGCCGCTGTAGCTGATGACGGGAAGACTGCCGGTACCGTAGTCGCGAAAGTCACACGTATTGTTGACGTCGCAGTTCGCGTTGTAGATGTCGCCTCCGTGGAATGCTGTCCACGATCCCCCACGGCAGAGTGCCACCGTGTCGCCGCCTCGCAGAGAATTGAATGTGGAAATTACGGCTGACCAAGACGCCTGCGGCGTGCTCGAAGTGAGCCCGTCGTTTGAGTCGCTTCCCCCGCTAGAGCAGAAGTAGTGGACCGTGCCGCAGCCGTGATCTGCGGTCGCGGCCGAGGTGCGCAACGGAGCCGTCGCACAGCCCGGATAGCTAGGCGCCGCGACGCCAGCGGGTTTCGTCGTAGTGCCACAGGTCGTCGTGCCACAGGACAACGCGATGGTGAGCAGAAATATAGTCCCAATTCCCAAGATGTATCTCATTCATTCTCCCTACGATGAGAACTATCTCGTGCGCGCTCTTGCTCGGTCGCGACTCATGCCTCCGGGGGCCCAAGAGCCTGCTCACGCCCCGTCGCGCGGGCTATGAACTTGTCAGCCGCGGCGAAGTATCGTGTCACTTCGTCGCGAATCTGCCCGGTATCACTTCGCTCCAATCGATATGCCTGCTTGGCAAGCCACCGAAGAAGCGCCGGATCGATGCCGGAAAGATCGATCGACGTTCCAAAAAATGGCACCGTACAGCCTCCGCCTTGTTCGAGGTCTCGTGTCATTTGCTGCATGATCGCGGGCTCGTCGGCCGCAAAAAGAAGGTATGGAACCATGAGTAGATTGTTTGCTGGGGGGACTCGGTGACGACCATTGAGGAGACCTTCAAAATGGCAGATGAGCTGTGATGGGTGAACCATGTCAGTCTCAGCCACTTCCAGTGTGGACGCCTTTCCTGCGATGCTTTGTGCGTACAGGAGAGTATCGAAGTCCACGCGCTTTCCCCTGAATCGGACTACGTGATTGAAGAGATCCAGCGGAACGAACTGCCGTCGAATGAACTGCGCATCGAAGATGAGCTCAAATGTGGTCGCCAGCCCATCCTCGGGCGCGATTCCGTTTCCTGAATAGAATCGCACACCCACGTATTCATGCTTTCGCTCACGAATTGCTTGGAATCGCTCTTCTATGATGTCAGGTCGCAGCAACATGGCATCGAAATCATGCAACAGCGCATATTTCGTGTTCAATCGTTCAATGCCAATTGACCACGAAAGCCACGCTTGGACCCAGGGCCAACGGATCGTTGAGCACACCGCCCGCTGAACACGGTTGTAGTAGAGGAATTCGAGAGGCAGCTTTGGAAAACGGGCTCGCATGACCGGTTCGATGTCGTCGGGAATGCTTGCTCGCGGTCGATCCAGAACCACAAAGACCTGGGCAAGATGAAGGAGATTCTGTTTCGAAAGAAACTTCAGGTTGCTGCCTAGCATTCGAGCTAGCCCAGTGTTGCAGCCGATAACTATTGTGTAGCCATCCCTTGGATGTTCGAGTGGCTTCCACCGAACAAGCCCGCTGATAGCTGCGCGAATTGGTAGTCGGCGTAGCTGAGCCAAGCGGAAAGCAAGTTGGCTTTGGTATTTTTCCCTGGGAACCCCATGCATACAACACTCATACCACGCCGGGCGAGTCTAGGAAAAGCGCGGTGTCTGGTGAGCGCTCCCTCAAGTGAGCGTTCGAGGCCTCTCGCGACTCACGTCTCTGCCTGGAGCGTGCTAGCGCTGTGCGCAAGAGCGGCGCTTGCCGCCGTTCTACTCTTCACCGCGTGCCCTGCTTGTCGGGGATGGTCTTGTTCCTGAACTCGATCAGCGACTGCAAGTAGGCATCGGGGCTACCGATATCGAAACGGCGTCCCTTCACAACATAGCCGTATAGGCCCTCTTCTTTGCGCTGGCGATCGAGGCACGAGGTGAGCTGGAACTCGCCCCGTTCCCTAATATTGTGCCTGACGTTCTCCTCCAGATAGCCAAAGATTTTCGGTGACAGCACGTACTGGCCGAACACCGTAAGAAACGTGTTCTCCGCCAAGCCCTCAACGCGAAGGTGCTCTCGCGCGTATTCCAGGTCGGGCTTTTCGGCGAATTCTGTGAGCGCGAGCAATCCTTCCCCCGTGGCCCAGACTCCGGTGGCACATCCGAAACGGTGCACCTCGTCCTGTGCCGTTTCCTTGAGCCCCACCACGCTTTGCCCCGTCGACTCATATGCGTCGAGCAGTTGCCTGCTGCATGGGGTGTCGCTGTCGGACACGCAAAGATGGTCACCCAGCAAGAGCAGGAAGGGCTCGTCGCCGACCCAGTCTCGCGCACAGTAGACCGCGTGACCAAATCCATCCTGAACGTCCTGCGACAAAAACGTGATCCGGTGGCCGATGTCCATCAGGTACTCGGAGTACTTCTGGCTCTCTATGGGAAGCTTGTTGAAGTTCTCCACCCGCGGCGGTGTGCAGAAGATCTCCTCGAACAGCTCTCGGTCTTGGCTTTGCACCAGGATGGCGACTTCCTCGATCCCTGCTGAAATCGCTTCCTCGACAATGGCCAAAATGGCCGGTTTGGCCCGGCCGCTGGAGTCGACAACCGGGAAGAGCTCCTTCTTCACGGCCTTGGTGGCGGGGAACAGCCGGGTACCGAACCCGGCTGCCGGGATGACGGCTTTGCGCACGCGCCGGGCCGGGCGAAGGGTTAGTTCCAGGCACGACATGCCCAGATCGCGCTCGATGATCGCCATGGCCTTTTGTCGACAATCGTCGCTCTTCGCAAGCAGCTGGGCCGTGCCGTCGCCTTGCGAGCCCACCCCTTTGCCGCCGTAGAGATACTGTTTCAGCGGCGCATGACCGAGAAGCTTGTGCAGCGCGGGGGCAGTCAACTGCGACGGGCAAGCCGGCTGCAGGTTCTTGTCGAACAGCTCCTGTGCTTCACTCATGAGCGCGCCTAGCTGTTGCGCATCGCCTTGCTTGAGCGCCTCCGCTGCCTGGCTGACGATCCTGCGGTTGACGGGACCGAGGTAGGTCTGGACAGCTCGCTGCATCTCGGTCTGGGCAAAGGGATAGCAGCGGTTGAGCCCTTGAAG
>PMJO01000030.1:8727-9407 GCA_003158455.1 Myxococcales bacterium
TCACCGTTGTAGGCGAGTTCCATCTCGCCCCGCATCGTCATCTTGAGGTCATAGGTTCGGTTAAATGCGCGGGCCACCAGCACGCATACCGCCGCGCTGGACGAGAGGCCCTTCTTGATGGGCAAGTCGGTGCGGTAGTTGTCGATTTCCAGACCTCTGACCCGGTAGTGGGTCATGAGCTGATAGGCGACGCCAGCCACATAGCTGAAGAAGCCGCCCCGCTGGACTTGATCGAGCAGAGCGTTTCGTTCCATGGGAACTTCCCAGGGCGACATCGCGGTGCCGTCGTTGAGCGTGGCGCGGAAGATGAGCTTGGTCGGGTGCGGCTTGACCTCGGCATGCACGCCCTGATTTGTACCAACGATGATCGCGTATCCCTTTTCGATCTCGGCGTTGATGCGGCGATAGCCGCCCGCCCAGTCGCTGTGCTCGCCGAACAGGCAGATACGGCCAGGAACAAAGAGATTCATGAGCGCAGTCTACAGCATCGTGCCCCCGACGCACGCATCCTCAACTGGCGGGCTAGACCAGCCTAGCCATACGCTCCCTTGACCATGTGACCACGTCCTGCCCGAGATTCCCCGAAGGAAATTCGCGCTGACTATCGCGGGCCCCGGTCAACCTCGATCTTGGTCAACCTCGACGCCACGACTGCCTCGTGTCCTTCCGGCCAGCGTGCG
>PMJO01000264.1:0-3251 GCA_003158455.1 Myxococcales bacterium
GGTGGGCGAGGAAAACATCGCGCCGAAATCCGTGGCGCGCGAGATCCTGGAGCGTTTCTGCAGCTTCCACGATTACGTGCGCGACTATGGTCTGCAACGCGCCGAGGGGGTCCTGCTGCGCTATTTGTCGGACGCATACCGAACCTTCAACCAGTCGGTGCCGGCCGCCTTTCGCACCCCGGAGGTGGAGGATCTCTTGGCCAGTCTGGGCGGCCTGGTGCGCACGGTGGACTCCAGTCTGTTGGAAGAATGGGAGGAACTGCGCGCGCCAGGTGGACCGCCCACCCCGCGNNACAACCCTGCGAGCGACACGCCGGAATGGACCGCGGAACGCTTGGCCGCGGAGCTGGAAGCGTACTTCCTGGAACACGGTTCCATCACGGTCACGCCGGCTGCGCGCAATCCGCGCAACACGCTGCTGACACCCGTCGCGCCGCACCGGTGGGAAGCCCAGCAGCGCCTGATCGATCCCGAAGGCGACGAAGACTTCGCCATCTTCGTGCGCATCGACCTTGGCCAGCCGCTTGCATCCGGCCAGGAAAACGCGCCGCTCATCGAGCTGATGCGCGTGGGACGGTGAGCTGGGCTTCAGGACCCGCGCGAAGATTAATCCTCGTCGAAGAAGAGTGANNTCGACGTTCCGGCTGAAGGATGTGCTGCGCACCCAACGAACCTCGGTGAGGATCTCGAAAGCCTCCTTCTGCCCAGGCAGGGTGAGCAACACCTTGATGTGCTCGCCGACATCGCGAATCTGGTGGGTGGCCACGAAGACTCCGCCGCCACTCAGGTCTTGAGTAAGCCCGGTGTAAAAGTTGCTCTCGGTCTGCAGGCCGACCTCGACCTTCACCTGGTAGCGTGGGCAAACGCGTTTGTCGTCATCCATGGCGAGCAATATGTGTTCCTTCTACACCATTCTTTGCGAC
Organism: Myxococcales bacterium; assembly: GCA_003158455.1. Taxonomy (GTDB): domain Bacteria; phylum Myxococcota_A; class Polyangia; order Fen-1088; family Fen-1088; genus Fen-1137. Next base: position 924 of record PMJO01000264.1, read on the forward strand.
CGGCGGAGCCGGACAAGACCCATTGTAGCATCATCCCATCCTCGACTGTAGCCCCGAGCACGCGCGCAGGCGTCAAGGACTTTGCGGATGGCCACCAGCAAGCGGCTGGCGAGCGCGATGGCGGCGACTATCAATTCGCGGTCGCCGTTTCAGGCGCTGCTATAGTTATGCCACGGTGGACTTGTTTCAAGAGCTGAAGAGCCTCACGGCCGCCCTTGCCGCGGGAGGAATCGACTACGCCCTCTGCGGCGGCGTGGCTCTGGCGATCCATGGCGTTCCCCGCGCGACTCAGGATATCGACCTTCTGCTCCGACCAGAAGCGCTGGCACGGCTCCGTGACGCCATTCGCGCTTGCGGCTTCACTTTCGAATCTCTGCCCATGGACTTCGCCAGCGGCATCACCATGCAACGATTTACCAAGCTAGCCGACGGTCAGCCTCTCATGCTCGACGTCCTGCTGGTCAGCGACGCCCTGGAAAACGTCTGGGCCTCCCGCCAACATGCCGAATACGAGGGCGGCCCGGTGCGCGTGGTTTCCCGGGAAGGGCTCATCACGCTCAAGCTGGCAGCCGCGCGACCGCAGGATCTGGTCGATGTCCAGCGGCTGCAAGAGGCCAGCCGTGGCTGACATGCACCGGGATGCGATCACCGCAAGGCTGCGCGAAATGGCGCGCCTTTTCTCCCAGCGTGGATTCGTCAGCAAGGGAGTGGACATGTCAGGCGCGGCCGTCAGCGCGCGCCTGCGCACGATGGCGTCGCTCTCAGACATGTGCCGCCGGCTGGCCCCGATCGGAAAACGGCTGCGTCCGCGGTGAGTTGGTGACTGGCCGCGCGCAAGAGAGGCGGGTTAGGTTCTTCCGCTCGTCCCAAGATGGCGTCCGCTGATTTTCAAGCCGGGCACGCGCTCGAAGTGGTCGAGGTTGCGGGTTAGCAGGACGCCGTCGTGAGCCAGACAGACGCCCGCGATCAGGCAGTCGGCCATCCCGATCCCGTGGCCCGCGACCTCAAGCTCGCGCCGGATCGCCGCCGCATGCTCGCTGCTTGCGGGGGTCACGCCCAGCACGGTGAGCGCCGCCAGCAGCCGCTCCACTTTGTCTCGTTCGGCCGCGTGCTTTGCGCCGCTCAGCAACTCGAAGCTGTTGATGGCAGTGGTGGCCAGGTGGCCGGTCTTGATCTCCAGCTTGATCCGTCCCGCCCAGGGTGAACGACCACGAAGAAAATCTATGAGGACATCCGAATCCGCGATCATCATCGCCAGTTGCTCCGGATGCGGGTGACCGACGCCGCGAGCGCGTCAGCAGCCTGAGTGGTCAGCGAACCTTCGAGCGCCAGGGCCGCTTCGACACGAGCCTTGCCCGAATCCTTGTCGGCCAGCAGACGGTCGATGGCCTCCTGAACCAAGCGCGAAAACCCCTTTTCCCCGCGCCGAGCAGCCAGGTCCAGCAGCCTGGCCCGCTGCGTGTCGGTGATCTCTACGGTAGTCCTCATGCACCCATGGTGTCATGCATGCACATGCATGGCAATAAGAATATAGCATATTATCGAATAGATAGCACANNAACGAGGGCGAGCTGAGCGTGGCGGAGCGATCGAAGAGCAAGCCCTGATCATACCCGCCTTCTTTCAGGCGGAAGACTTCAACCCGGCCCAGGTCGGGATCCACTATCCAGTACTCGGCAACGCCGAGGCGGGCGTACGCGGCCTTTTTCAGGAACACGTCGTTGCCTCGCGTGGTGGGGGAAAGGATCTCGACCACCACGTCGGGCGCGCCCTCGAAGCCCCGCTTCGAGAAACCGCCGCGGCGACCCTGGCGGATGATGACCAGGTCAGGCTCGACCACCGAAGTCTCGCTGAGAATCACGTCGAAGGGGGCGTTGAATACGAAAGCCACGCCCGGCTCTTCGAGTTGCTTCATCAGCGCAAACTGCAGGCGCCGCGACACGGTCTGGTGCATGGGTGAAGGCGCTGGTGTCACGTAGAGCTCTCCTTCGACAATTTCATAGCGACGGCCGTCGTTCGGCAGGTACTGGTACTCCTGGTAGGTGTACGGCACGTTGGCCCGCAGCCCGGGACTGGACATGACCGCAATTATACGCCGGTTCGCGCCCGGCGGCAGCTAGCCGCGGACCGCGGGCTATCCGCCCGGCGCTGCGACCCGGCCCAGCCCTACCCGTTGGGACAGCCGTTCAGGCCACGGAAATACGCGATGGTGGCCTCCAGCCCACGCTCCAGCGGCACCTGCGGGGTCCAGCCACCCAGCAGCTTCTGCGCCAGCGCGATGTCCGGGTTGCGCCGCACCGGATCGTCTTTGGGCAAGGGCGCGTGCAC
>PMJO01000264.1:3256-6440 GCA_003158455.1 Myxococcales bacterium
CAAACCTTTCATTTGGCCGAAGGCGGAGGTATCCTTTGGCCGTCATGTCGCTGCCCGCACCCTACCCGCGCTTTGCGCGTTCTGCGCTCGAAGAGGCTCTGACCGACACGCCCGTCGTGCTGGTGCATGGCCCTCGCCAGTGCGGAAAGACGACCCTGGCCCGGCTGGTGGGCGAAGCACTCGGCCACACGTACATCACCTTCGATGATGACACGCAACTCGCTGCTGCCAGGGGAGACCCTGCCGGCTTCGTGGCCGGCCTGCCTGCAAAGGTGGTACTCGACGAGGTTCAGCGTGTACCCAGTCTATTCCTGGCGCTGAAGGCTGCAGTGGATCGAGATCGAAGACCGGGGCGGTTCATCTTGACTGGGTCAGCCAACGTTCTACTGGTGCCGAAACTGGCGGACTCGCTCGCGGGTCGAATGGGAATCTTGCGCCTGCACCCGCTCACCCAAAGCGAACTGATACGAAGAAGGCCCGATTTCCTCAAGGAGCTGTTCGCTGGTCGCTTTCACATTCGGCGATCTGCCCGCCTGGGGACCGACCTGGCCACCCGAATCGCCGCAGGCGGGTTCCCCGCCGCCCTGGCCCGGCCGACACCCAGACGCCGCGCAGCCTGGTATCGCGACTATGTCGAAACCCTGGTGCAAAGGGACGTCCGCGGGCTGGCACGTATCGCATCCCTGGATGCCTTGCCGCGCCTCCTGCAGCTTGGCGCAGGGCAAACCGCGCGGCTGATGAACGTGGCCGAGTTGGCCGGGCCACTTGGGTTGAGCCGCCCGACGATTCGCGACTACGTGACCCTTCTCGAGCGCGTATTTCTCCTCGAACACCTGCCGCCGTGGCACAACAACAGACTTCGCCGGCTGATCAAGACCCCCAAGCTGCACATGGGCGACACCGGCCTGGCCACGTTCCTTTTGGGTATCGATGCCGACGGGCTGTGGAGCGATCGTGCGCTGTTCGGCCAGTTGCTGGAGACCTTCGTGTTCCAGGAAGTCCGGCGGCAAGCGGACTGGCAAGACACGCCCATCCATTTCTTCCACTTTCGGGACAAGGATGGCGCCGAGGTAGACATGGTTCTGGAGCGTGGCGCCCAATCGCTGGCCGGAATCGAGGTGAAGGCGGCGGCGACGGTGACCGGCTCGGATTTCCGAGGACTGAGAAAGCTTAGGGAGGCTGCCGGGCCGCGTTTTGCAGCCGGGGTTGTCCTGTACGACGGTGAGAGCATGGCCAGCTTCGGCGATGGGCTATTCGCTGTCCCCATTCGGGCGCTGTGGGGAGAAGCCCCGAAAAGGTGACCTCGTCGCTCGGACGGGCTATGGCCCCGTCGCGGTACTCCGCGAGTCAACCCGACCAACTCCAATATAACGCAACGGGCCGCCACGGCCTGTGTGGCGTCAAGCAGTTTTCACTATGGATGAGCCTTTCAGCAAATGCTGAATCGATGGCAAACGATGAAAGTACGTCCATCTCCGTTCGTCGCAACTGAAGCTGCCGAACCAGCCGCTGACGGAACGCATAGGCGTTGACTAGCGCCCCTCGTGTAGGGGCGACCTGCGGTCGCCCTCCGTCGCGGGCTACCCTTCGGCGCGGCGGTGAAGCGTCGCTAGAACACCCGCCACCACGGGGCGGCCAGGATCCCATCGGCCAGCCAGGCGATTTCATGGCCGTCGTGGAGCAAGAGGCCCGCAAGGGCCGTGTGGCCGTATTCTTCCCGGAAAGTCTGCAAGCTTCGGGCATCGGCCAAACGTGGTCGCGATGCGCTCTTGACCTCGATAGGCAGCAGGCGCCCTTGCCACTCGACCACGAAGTCGATCTCGTCGCCGGCCGTGGTCCTCCAGTAGAGGATCTCCGGCGCGTCCGTCTCGCTGCCCCGCCAGACCAGCAGATCGGTCAAGACGAGATTCTCCAGATGGGCGCCACGAGGCTCACCTTCCCCGGCCAAGAACATCGCCAGCCCCGTGTCCGACCAAAAGACCTTCGGAGCCTTGATGAGCCTCTTGGTTCGGTTCACCGCGTAGGCGGGCAGCCGCACCAACTGGTACGATGTCTCCATCAGCGCCAGGTGCCGGTGCGTGGTCGGCTGCGGCAGACCACAGTCGCGCCCGATCTCGGCCTGGTTGACCAGGTTTCCGATACGCAAGCAGACCGCGCGCATCAGACGGCGGAAGTCCGCCAAGGACGAGACTTCGGACAGCCCGCGCAGGTCGCGCTCGAGGTACGTCTGCGTGTAGCCGGCGAACCACAGGCGGCGGTCTGCCGGCGCGGCAAGGGCATGAGCAGGCGTCGGGTAGCCGCCCCGGCGGGCCAGCGCGCGCCAGTCCTCACGCGGCGCTGTGCTTGCGCGCAGGAGAGCCGGCCACTCCTTCTCGGGCGTGGCAAAGATCTCGCTCCACAGCCCCGCCCTACCCAACCCAAGCTGCTCGCGCCGGGTCAGAGGCCACAGCGGGATGTGCAGAGCGCGGCCAGCCAAGCTCTCCGATACTCGCTGCATGAGCAGCAGATTGGCCGAGCCGGTGAGCAGAAATCGACCCGGGGTGCGTTTGGCGTCCACCGCCCGCTTGATGGCAAGCAGCAGGTCCGGCGCCCGTTGCACCTCGTCCACGATCAGGCGGGGAACGCTGAGCAAGGCGTCCGGCTGGCGCTGAGCCCGGTCGAGAATCTCAATGTCGTCCAGGCTGACATAGACCATGTCGGTGCCCACCTGCTGTGCCAGAGTGCTCTTGCCGGTTTGGCGGGCGCCGGTGACCACGACCACGGGCGCGGTCCTCATCGACCGGCGCACCAGATCGGCCGCGGTGCGCGGCAGGCTGTCATGGGTATTCATGCTGTGAATGATTATCATTCATAACGTGAATAGTGGCAACTTCGTCAGCTCTCCTTCGACAATTTCATAGCGACGGCGGTCGTTCGGCAGATCATCAAGTCGGTGTGCGTGGCTAGGTTCGATGGCATAATCGGTCAGTGGAAGATAGCCTCGGGCACGGTCTTCACCTCGTGTTCGCTGAGGTGTTTCTTCAATCCGCGGGGAAGGCATTCATCAAGCAATACGCGCATATCGAGTCACCGCTTCGCCGGCGACGTCAAGCACGGCGGCGATCTGTTCCCGGCTGACCGTCGGAAAATCGTCAAGGAAATCGTCCACACGATCCCCGATCTTCAAGTAGTCCATCAGCGTCTG
>PMJO01000315.1 GCA_003158455.1 Myxococcales bacterium
TCCGAAGATCGGGGTCCACCTCATCCTCCGGTCGGTGCACTATTCGGCCCTTGCACCACTAATGCACCAAACGGTTGGCTTTCTTGGTGCAGTTTCTGGCGAAGCGTGGCTGGGGCCCCCTCGCCAACCTGGTGAATTTGCGAACGTTTGCTATCAACGGCTACGCCCTGCGATCTTCTTCGCTAGTTCGGGTCCACTCGGCCACGTAGGCCGAGGGTGGTGGGTTCAGATTCCGTCCGCGACCACACGCGCACCGTCGATCTCAAGCAGGTCAACCGCGTGCTGCTCCAGCCACACTGGCGCGAACGCGAGGCCGCATGAGAGCCTCCCGCCGCCACGCCCACATTCACCTGCCGCCTCTGGATGCCGGCTATGCCCTCACCCTGGTCGACATCTTCGAGAGGGCCATCGAGGCCATTTGGCGCGCCCACGGTGAGCGCATGGCCGAGTTGTGCCACTTCCGCGCCGCTCGCCACCCACTTCGCAGCCCCGCGCCCGCCCACGACATCGATCCGGCCGCGCCTGATGTCGACTCCCGAGTAGCCGTCCTGTCATACCCGTCCGCCCTCTCGTGGCCACGGACACCTGCCCGCTTCTCCGCGCCACGACCGTCGTGCCCCCTACGACGTCAGTTCGGCCGGCGGCCGAGCTGTCGCCGCACGCTCGCTGCGCCTACGGCCCTTGCGGCGTCAATTCGGCCGTCGTCGGCTACGACCGCCCCGAGCAACTATTCGGACGTCAGCTCGGCCATCGCCCCGATTTCCTACGACCTCAATTCGGCCATCCGCTACGATGTCAATTCGGCCGCTAACACCGAAATCCAGACACCGTCGGCAACAGCAACGATCTCCACCATCTACGGCGCGCCTACATTCACCTCTTCGATTTCCAGGTCGACGCAAATCTCAATCAAAACTCTGGCACCTAACTTCGGCCCGGCGGCGTTCCGCCCGCTATCATTGTTCCGCCGGCACCGGTCGTCCCTCCGGTGGCTCCGCTCGTGCCTCCCCCGCTCGCGTCCATGTTCTGTATAGTCGTGCGCGCGCAAGCCAGCCCAGTCAACCCCAGCGCCACACTGATCGCGAGCCATCGACACTTGCAGAGCATGGCTGGAACACTGCCAGATGAAGATATCAGGGGCCGGTTCTGGCGCAACGCGATCCGAAGCCGCTGCTCCCGGGGGGATCGACGAAGCGTTCGGACGACCGCAGCAAAGAAGCGGGATCCTTGTCGCTGCCGCCGAGGAGCACACGGCCGAGGTTGAGAGGGACGTCGGGGTTGCTGACGGAGTATAGGGTGTCTAGGTCGGCACAGTTGTTACATGGTAACGGGTATCCCCCATTCCAATACCAGTCCAGTACCCACTCGGGCAAGTTTCCGGCCAGGTCAGCCTGGCCCCATTTCCCGTTGCCCTTGGGCGACTTCGAACCGACGTTTTGTACTCTGCACGAACCGCCGCAGTAGACCGCGTACCTGTCATCGATGGTCGTGGATGTTGGCGGGCTCGACCAGGGATAGTACCTTTGCTCGCTCCCTCCAGAGGCCGCGTAGTTCCACTCCGCCTCGGTCGGCAGCCGCCCGCCGTCCCACGCGCAGAACGCGAACGCCAGGTACCAGTCCAGGCAACTCTGCGGCTGGTTCTCGTTGCCCCCTGCCGTGTCGGTCCACGTCTCATTGTCCGGACCACATTTGATCACCGATATCAGGCCTGGCGTGTCCGCGGGCAGCTTCCCGCTCCACCGCGAAAAGTCCCAGCCCGAACCTGTGATCAGCGGATTGGCACCCGCGCCTTCCGCTGGCGGGTTGGCTTGGGTGCCCATGCCCGCGTTCACGAACGCGCGGAACCGGCCCACCGTGATCTCGTACTTGTCGAGGTAGAAGTCAGCCACCGTAGCTGGGAAGCTCTTGTCCGTAAAATCCACGCCGTCGTAGCCCCGATAGAATGTTCCGCCGGGGACCCGCAGGCTCGTGCAGCAGTCCTCGTTTCCCAACGGCCCGCAAATAGCGGCCAAGCCGCTACAACTTGCTCCGCTCGTACCTGCCGCGCCAGCGTCTATGTTGGGCATAGTCGTCCGCGCGCAAGCAAGCCCAGTCAACCCCAGCGCCACGCTGCTCACGAGCCATCGATACTTGCAGAGCATGGCTGCAACACTGCCAGATGAAGATATCAGGGGCCGGTTCTGGCGCAACGCACCCCGAAGCCGCTGCCGCGGCCTTCAGGGTCAGCGGCGACGTGTTCGGACGATCGCAGGTCAGAAGCCGGCCCATTGTCGCCACCGCCTAGGTTCACCCGGCCGAGGTTGGCAGCGCCTAGAGGGCTAGTCAGGGCGGCGCAGTTGTCACATGGAGTTGGGTACGAGGACCAGTACCAGTCCAGCATCCACTCCACCACATTCCCGGCCAGGTCAGCCTGGCCCCACTTCCCGTCGCCTTTCGGAGACTTCGAACCCACTTTCTGTATGCTATTGCACGAACCGCCGCAGTAGACCGCGTAGCTGTCATCGATGGTCGTAGACGTTGGCGGCCTCGACCAGGGATAGTACCGCTGCTCGCTCCCACCGGAGGCCGCGTAGTTCCACTCCGCCTCGGTCGGCAGGCGGCCCCGGTCCCACGCGCAGAAGGCGAACGCCGTGTACCAATCCAGGCAACCCTGTGGCTGGCTCTCGTTGTCCCCCGCTGCGTCAGTCCACGTCTGATAGTCCGAATCGCACTTCATCGCGGATATCAGGCTGGGCGTGTCCGCGGGCAGACTCGTGTTCCACCACGAGTCCCAGCCCGAGCCCTCGATCAACGGATTGGCACCCGCGCCTTCCGCTGGCGGGTTGGCTTGGGTGCCCATGCCCGCGTTCACGAATGCGCGGAACCGGCCCACCGTGATCTCGTACTTGTCCAGGTAGAAGTCAGCCACCGTAGCTGGGAAGCTCTTGTCCGTAAAATCCACCCCGTCGTAACCCCGATAGAATGTTCCGCCGGGGACCCGCAAACTGGTGCAACAGTCCTCGTTTCCCGACGGCCCGCAAATCGCGGCCAAGCCGC
>PMJO01000216.1 GCA_003158455.1 Myxococcales bacterium
TCGATCTTGATCAGGTGTTCAGGTCATCCGGCGAGCAGCGGACGCGCCCAATCGCGTCTGCTGCTCATCAGGACTAAAACCACGGGCTGCTAGGCATAGAAGGCCTCCTGAAAATTGCCGGCCTTAGAAATCCGGATTTGAGTTCACTAAGAATGCCACAACTTCCCAGCCAATCCAATCCCACATTAGATAGCCGTGTAGTCGAGGAAATTGGCGGTCATCATGAGCAACGACAGGACCATCCAAGACTCGTCGTAGTACGTGCCTCCGACCAGTGCCTTGCCGGTAATCAGCACACCGTAGGCGTCATTCACGAAGCTCTGGTAGGTCGCATTGCTCATGGCGCCCACGCCGGCAGGCCCGATGAAGGCCGAAGATTGGATCTGGGCTTTGTCGCCGGTCTGATATTGGGCGCGCGGCGTTCCATTCAAGTCATAGCCGTCGACCATCTTCGCCACGGTGATTCCATTGAAGAACTTGCTGGTCAAGGCGACATAGGACTGGGCGCGAGTCTCGCCATTCCAACACCAATCAAGGCCAATACGGAACGGTACCCGGCATGAATCGTACTGGTAGTTGGTCGGAGACGCGCCCGAACCCGCCCCAAATGCGCCGCCATTCGGCTTGCCGCTGCTGTCACACCAAGCGGGTACCAGTCCATTGCCAGTATTCCCATTGCTGGAATTCAGTGAGGCGTTGAGNNGCAAACAGCTTGTAGTAGGCGGGGGCAAAATAGGAAAGGTTGATGGTCGACGAATCGGCACCAGGCCACGAGCGCAAGTACTTGTAGTTGTAGATCTCGTTGTTCCAGAGGCCCGACATCATTCCCTTGGCAATGTCGAGGTAGTTCTTGCCCAGACTGCCCTTGCCGCCCCACTGTTTGTCGGCCATCAACAAGGCGAATGTCATGTCCTCGTCGGCGTCAGTGGCAGCGCCAGAACCTCCCGAAGTCGGGCCAGAGCCGTCAGCTTTGATGTTCCAGTCCATCAGGCCGTATTGGCCCAGGTGCTTCTGTTCGTATTGCCAGAGATCATCGAACAGGCTCTGGTCGTTCATGTACACGGCCATGAGCATCCCGTAACCGATCCCTTCAGATACGGTGGAATTGGACTCCAAAGTTCCTGGCTCGTTGGGGCGCTTGACCCGCCGAAACCCGTTCGCGCCGTCGGAAGTCACCGTGTCATTCTTCCACTGGTTGTAGGCGGCCTGAACGTCCTCGTTGCGATAGAGATAGGGGTAAACGCAGCGACTGTTTTCGCGATTCTGCGGGAAAGGGAACTTCACCCCCGTCTGCGAAGGCGTCGGCCCACGCGACGGCGGAGGCGGAGGCGTGTCGACTGTTACGTCCGGAGGCGAGGCATCGCGCGTCTCGGCCGTGCTGGCCCCTCCACTTCCGCCCGCCCCGCCCCTGCCCGAAACTCCCCCACTTGCTTGGGTTCCGCCACCGCTCAAGCTGTTGGCGGTACCTCCGCCACCCACCCCTCCTGCTGCCCCACTGCCGCCTCCGCTCCCACTGTTGCCGCCGCTCCCGGCCTGTCCACCTGCCCCGGCGCTACCTCCGCTCTGTCGAACCGAGCTGCCACCGCCGACTGACCCGCCGATCTGTCCGCCAGCGGATCCGCCCTGGCCGCCGCTTGCTTGCGACGCTGTTGGCGGAGCAAGCCCGCACGACGCGACACCAAGGACAGCTAGCGCGAGTACGCCCAAGGTGGGGGTGTAGATGCGAAGGACTCGAGAAGAGTCGGTCATGTCCTACTAACACTCCGTGGTTGCAGCAGGGGAAGGTTCTATGTCAGTGGACCACAGCATGCGCCCCGAGGCGTCAGGACTGCGATTTCAGGCTGGCCGCCTGCGACGTCTCCAGTACGAAATCCGCGTCAGACGTGGTCTCGGCTTCGACGTAGATCTGATAGGCGAAGAGAGTCTTCGATACCTTGATAAAGGATGCGGTTGCCCAGCCACTTGTAGAGCGGCATTCCGCCCTTGCGCGCCTGCCCCGCCTCCAGCATGCGGCTGCCGAGCACCACGTCGGCTTCGCCCTTCACCAGAGGTTCGAGCAAACAGGGCAGTTCCTCAGGCGTGTACTGCTCATCGCCATGCACCATGGCGACGTAGTCGAATCCCTTTTTGATCGCGTAGCGGTACCCGACCTTCTGGTTTCCCCCGTAGCCCTGATTGTACTCGTTGCGCAGGACCGTGACCCTGTGCTCGGGATGGGCCGCTTGCCAGGTTCGTCCTATGGCAAGCGTGCGATCAGTGGATGCATCGTCGACCACGAGGATTTCGCAGTCGTAGCCCTCAAAAAGAGAGCTGGGGATGCGGTCAAGCACACACGCCAGCGTCTTCTCAGCGCGATAGGCGATCACGAAGACGAGGATTCTACGGTGCCCCGAAGCCTCCATGGCTGGGCTGTACCATACCGGGGCCAGGTATGGGATAGCAACCGTCTCCCCAACCGTACAAGAAAAAGAGCGGCGGATCGGGGCCGCCGCTCTCCAGTTGTCGGACGAGCGAGCTGGCTAGCGCCGCCGCTTCTTGGCCGCTTTCTTGGCCTTCTTGGCTGGCTTCTTGGCCTTCTTGGCCGGCTTCTTAGCCTTCTTGGCCGGCTTCTTGCGCTTCTGACCGCCGACGGCGCGCTTGGCGCGAGACACGTCGCCGTCCTTGTCGACGAAATAGATGTAGTTGTTGTCCATCTCGAAACCGCCGTCGGCGACCTTCTCGGGCTTTCCCTTGGGCACCCCGGGCTGCTTGCGACGGACCTTCCAGACCGTGCCGTCCTTCACGTACAACATCGTGTCTTTGTCACGAACGATTGCCAACCTTGCTACTTTTTCGGCCATTTCTCCGCCTCCGTCTTGATGTGGGGAGATCAGAACTACCCGCATGGTAGCCATGAGCCAAAGTTCGTCAAGAGTTTTCCGTCGAGGAACTCGGGCGGGCTCGACGGGCGAACCGAACTGTCAATCAAAACGCAATGCGGCAGCCAGGGTCCAACTAGCGCGCCGCGGCTAGGTAGACATGCTCGTCCGCCATTCCTGGCTCTCCGTCGAGGGGCCTGCCATCGAAGCCGCCGAAACAGGCCAGCAGGCGAAAACCGGTTCGCGCCAGCAGGTCCTTGACCAGGGCCGGCTCAAGCTGCCGATGGCAAAGGCGCACAACCCGCTCCGGCCCCGAGGGGCGGCCGTGCTCGTCGAGGGGCTGATAGCAAAGACGCATGTGCAGAACGCGCCTGCGTGGGTCGAACCGATGGTGGTTGGTGTAGACCAGCCGCTGCCCCGATACCGGATGACGGAACACAGTGCGGCCCCAGCGGCGAAGCGGATCGCGCCCGATCCACGCTGGATCCGGCGGCAGAACGTCGAACGCAAGCCAACCGCCGGGAACCAGACAAGCCCGCGTCGCGCGCAGAAAGCTTTGCAAGTCGGCTGTGGAATAGAGGTGCTGCACGCTGTGGAAGGCGGCCACGGCCAGGGCGAAGCGCGGCCTCAGGGAGAAAGCGCGCAGGTCCGCCCGCAGGAGCAGGCAACGCAGGCGGCGGACCGCAGAAAGGCGCAAGACTCGGCGCCGAGCCGCGGCCAGCATGGCGGTGGACCGATCGAGCCCGACAACCGTGTGGCCATCGCGCAGCAGCGGCAGGAGAAGCCGTCCCGTGCCGCACGCCAAATCGAGCACCGGACCGGCGGGCACGAACTCCATGCGGTTGCCGGCCAGGCGCCGATAGAAGTTGATGTCAGCGCGGCGGCGGCGGTACTCGAAGTCATAAAGCGCGGCGTCCTCGAAAGCCTCGCGTCCACCCGCTTCTTCATCTGAACGCAAGAAAACATTCTTCGCGGGCATGGGCAGGCGGAAGAGTATGCAATAGATTTCCCGCATGCAGGTCATCGTGCTGCTTTCCGGCGGGCTCGACTCGGCTACCGTGCTCGCCCTGTGCCGTGCCGAAGGGCTCCTCTGCCACGCCTTGAGTTTTCACTACGGTCAGCGCCACGCGGTGGAATTGCAAGCAGCCGCACGCGTGGCACGGGCGCTGGGCGCCGCTTCCCATCGCGTGTGCAGAATCGATCTCGGGGGAGTTGGCGGCTCGGCGCTCACCGGCCAGGGCGCGGTGCCCAAGGGTCGGAGCGAGACGGAGATCGGTGGCGGCATTCCCACGACCTACGTGCCTGCGCGCAACACTTTGTTCGTGGCACACGCGCTGGCGCTAGCCGAAATCCTGGGCGCCGAGCGTATCGCACTGGGAATCAACGTCCTCGATTCTTCGGGGTATCCCGATTGCCGGCCGGAATGGCTGCGCGCCATGCAGGAGGTCGCGCGGCTAGGAACCCGGGCCGGCGTCGAGGGACGATCGGTTGAATTGGTGGCGCCGCTCTTGGGCATGACCAAGGCTGAGATCATCCGGGCGGGTGTGGCCCTTGGGATCGACTACGGCATGACCCATTCTTGCTACGACCCCACGCCCGACGGCGCGGCTTGCGGCGGATGCGACTCGTGCCAGCTGCGACGGCGCGGCTTCCAGCAAGCCGGCGTCGCGGATCCCACGCCCTACGCGCAGTGATCTGGCTTTCCTACCACAGAGGTCACAGAGGCTGTGGCCTCTGTGACCTCTGTGGTGAGAATCACTCTGCGCGGGCACCCCAGCGGCTGCCAAACGGTCCCGCACCCAGAAACTCCGGGCGGAGAGATGCGGTACGAATCAGGTCGGCAAGACTCGGGATGGGCGTGAACGCCGGGGAGCCGAGATCGGGGCCAAAAACTGACGCCGGCGCCTCGCGCGACGGTGCGGTGGCCGGGCGCTCGACCGCCTGGCCGGGCGGGCTGGGCTGGGCGGGGCGGCGGTCGCGCCGGCCGCGACGACGACCCGGGCGCTCGTCGGGAGCCTGCAGGTCGAGGGGCAGCGCTTCATCTGCGACGGCCGGGGCGCTGCCCTCAGGCGCAAGCAGCGGCCGGCCCGCCAGCGCGGAGTCGCTGCTTTCCGCTTCTGCAACTACTTCCACCAGCCGGACCGCATCCTCGTAGAATTCGCGGGTCTCCAGCCGCGGACGCTTGCGGTGGGGGTTGCTCGACGGGAACAAGTAGCGCGCAGTGAGCAGAATCTGGCGCGCCAGCTCCGAATCACGACGCGACACCTTGAGCTGCTCGACAATGGATTGCGCCGACTGCAGGACCAACTGTCCCAGGTTGGGAAAAGCAACGCTGTCCGGGTGCAAAGCATCGCGCAAGGGTGGCAGAAGCAGGGTAGCAAGCAGCAGCGCATCCGAGGGGGTCGCCTCGTGGCTTATGGTCCAGCGGTCGATAGCCGCGAGATAGGCCCAAAAACGAGCGATGCGAACCCGACCCGGTTCGTCGGCCGGCTCTTGCTCGAGCGCCCGGGCCAGATCGGGCGACATAACTTCGAGCAAGCCGGTGCCGAGCAGAAGCTCGAACGAGCGCCGGGCCGCACCCGCGCGCAGGAGGCGGAAGAACTCCTCGGAGACTCGCGACTGGGCACACTTGGCGACTTCTCCCTTGTGCTCCATCATGCGCCGGTAGGTTTCCGGCTCGATGGCAAGGTCGCAGCGGGCGGCAAACTTCACCGCCCGCAGGATGCGAACCGGATCCTCGCGGAAGCGGATGTCGGGATCGCCAATGGTTCGGACCAAGCGCGCCTCCAGGTCGACCAGCCCGTTGACGTGATCGATAACCTGGCCAGTGTCGATGTCGTAGAAGAGACCGTTGATGGTGAAATCGCGGCGACGCGCGTCCTCGACGGCATTGCCGAACTCATTGTCGTGCCGGATGAGCAGGTCGTTCTTGGCGGAGCCGTCACCATTCCCGTTCCCGCCCTGGTCGTCCTCGACCGCGCGCGGATTGGCGCGAAATGTGGACGTTTCAATGATCTTCCTGCCAAAAAAGATGTGGGCCAGGCGAAAACGCCGACCGATGATGCGGCAGTTTCGGAACAGACGGCGCAGCTCATTGGGCTTCGCGCTGGTCGCCACATCGAAGTCCTTGGGCTTGCGACCCAGCAGCAGATCGCGCACGCAACCGCCGACCAGATATGCCTCATGCTTGGATTGGTGGAGCCGCTGGACTACCTTAGCGGCATCGGGATCGATCTGGTCAGGCCTGATCTGCATTCAGTGTCCCGTAGCATGGCTTACAGCTTCGGGCAAGACTGGCGACGCGATTTCACCCCAGGTGATGGGCTTGGAACCCTACAGTCTGAGCGGCAGGAGGGCGTCCGCGTGTGGGTCCTCGCGCTTCAGGCGAACGGGGCGCGCCGGCTGGGGCGGAAGTTTCCCGGTAGCCCGCGATGGCCCGGGCCGAGCAGAGCTCGGCCGCTCCCCACGCGATTGGGTGGTCTTGGGACGAACGGCTGGGGCCTGGGCGGCGGGCGCGGCGGGAACCGCGCTATCCGGCGTCTGAGCCGCAACCGCAAGTGGCTCAGGTCGGGCAGGCAGTGCGGGCAAGACTGGGGAGGCGACGGGCGCAACCGGCGGGGTCGGAAAGGCTGCTGACACCGACACTTGCGTTGCAACCGACGACGGTGCGACCGAAGTGCCGCATCGGTGCATCTTCAACACTGCGAGGGCCACGAGAAAGCTGAGAAGGGCGGCCGCGACGAACATGGCCACGCGGGAGACAAACGGATCGCGCGGCACGTTCAGCAACTCGTCGTCGACGCGGGACATGCCAGTGCGCGCGCGAAAACCGCCCCCGGTGGTCCAGCGGCCAAACAAGCGCGCGAGGGCCGGGAACTTGCTCTTACCGCTGTGGCTGGGCCGCCGGGGAATCTCGTCGGTTGTCTCGTCAGTCACCGTCTGCGGCACGCCGACTGGCGCCTGCGGGCTCGCCGGCAGGTCGGGCGCTCGGTGGGGATCGGCCGGCGCAGGCCGATGGATCTCACGTCCCATCACGGTGCGGGCCGCTCGCGGAGAAGGCGCACCCTCGGGATTCGGAAGAGGGGGCTCCTCGCCGCCAAAGAAACCAGGTCTGGTGGTGCTGCCCGACATGCTCGCATAGCGAGGGTATCCCACCGCGACTGAGGTTTCCAGGGAGCCGACCGGCCAATCCGGCAACGATACGCGTGCCCTTGCCTCCGGGTCGCGATACCCTGGCATTCGCCATGCGCATTTGCTTCGTGGTCAACAGCGTCAGGACGCAGCGGCCGACATACACCACGGCCCACCTCGCCTTCGCAGCGCATCGGCGCGGACATGAGGTGGCCCTGGTATCGGTGGACGATCTGTCGCATGGCGACGATTGCGTCGTGTTCGGGGCGATCGTGCGTGCCGCCGGGACGCATTCGGACCTAGCGGGATTCGTTCGCGCTTTGGTCGCGGCGGACCCGGCCCAGGCGCGCCTCAACGATTTTGACGTGATTTTTCTGCGCAACAACCCGCATGTGACGGATGGGGCTGGGCTGCGGTTCAACCCGGCCATCGAGTTCGGCCGGCGCCTCAAGCAGGCGGGGGCAATGGTGCTGAACGATCCAGATGGCCTGATGCGCTCGGGATCGAAGATGTACCTGGCGGGTTTCCCGGCAGAGATCCGTCCCCGGACCCTGACCACGAGGTCGTCCGAGCGGGTACGCGCCTTCTTGCGCGAGTTGGACGGGCCGGCGGTGCTGAAGCCGCTGTACGGCTACGGCGGCCAGAATGTCTTTTTCGTGGCCCGCGGCGAAACCGCAAACTTGGCGCAAATCATCTCCGCGGTGCAGAGCGAAGGCTACCTGATCGTGCAGGAGTACCTGCCTGCGGCAGAGAGAGGCGACAAGCGCGTGCTGATGGTGGGCGGAATTCCCCTACAGGCCGGCGAACGTGTCGCCGTCTATCGGCGGGTGCACCCCAGGGATGACATGCGCAACAACATGCACCTCGGGGCTGTGCGGCGGGCGTGCAAGTTGAGCGCCCCAGAACGTAGCGTGTGCGACCTGATTCGCCCGCGCCTGGTCGCCGATGGGCTGTATTTCGTGGGGTTGGACGTCGTCGGCGACAAGATTCTGGAAATCAACGTCTTCGCCCCTGGCGGAATCGACAACATGAACGAGCTGTATGGCGTAGACATGGGCAATGCGGTCATTGCCGATTTGGAGCGGAAGGTGAGGCTGCGCGGCGCCTATCACGCGCCCGTGCCGCCCCACGTTTTCATGCGGGGATAGTCGTCGCACGGACAGGATGGCTGGGGGCACCAGCGTCGATGGCACTTGACGGATGGGCGCGCATGCGGCACCTTCTTTGCTCCAAACGTGATGCGGGGTGGAGCAGNNGTACTTACAGCGCGCCGGGGCCGACTTCGACGTCCCTCATTCAAAATGAGGAACGAACGAGGAACCGAGCGGCGCGCCAACGGTGACGAGCGGCCAAAGTCTGCACTTACGGCTCTGCACTTACGGTCTGCACTTGTGGAAAGCGCGAGTTGTCCGCTCCTGTCCGCTCGGGCGTCCCTCATTAAGAATGAGGGACGTTAGAATGAGGGACGTTCCTCATTCCACCCGGACGTCCCTCATGCGCCGGACCCGCCTGACCCTTGTGGTTCGCCAAGATGTCGTCCGCGACGTGTGTTTTGCGACGGTGGCGGCGATGAGGAGCTGGTTTGGTCGGCACGGCTCGCCATCGTGCATAATCACACGATGGGTTCCCTGTTCCTCAGCCTCCTTGGAGCGTTGCGTTCCGCCCTCCGCAGCCGCGCGGACCTCGCAATCGAGAACCTTGCCCTGCGCCAGCAGCTGGCCAACTTCCAGCGCACCTCCGGCCGCCCTCGCCTACGCAAGAGTGACCGCGCCTTCTGGCTCGTTCTCTCCCGGCTCTGGTCTCGCTGGGCGGACGTGCTTGTCGTTGTCAAGCCAGACACCGTGGTCCGGTGGCACCGGACCGGCTTCCGCTTGTTTTGGCGGTGGAAGTCGCGCGCTCGTGGTCCAGCCAAGGGTGATGTTTCGCAGGAGGTGAGGAAACTCATCTGGCAGATGGCCAAATCCAACCCTCTCTGGGGCGCCCCGAAAATCCACGGCGAGATCCTCAAACTCGGCATCAACATCGTATCCGCTGCACGGAGCGCGTC
>PMJO01000052.1 GCA_003158455.1 Myxococcales bacterium
GCCGCCATTGCCGCCACTGCCGCCGCTAGCTCCGCCACCCAAGCCGCCAGCGCCTTTTCCCCCCGCCGCAACCGAGGTGCTGGATGTTCCACCTGCTCCCGATCCGCCGGTACCGCCAGTCGAGCCGCCCCCGATTCCGCCCGTCGCTACCGACGTGCTTGTCTTGCCCGCCGAGGGGCCAGCTCCGCCGGCGCCGCCGCTCGTGACCCCGCCGCCGCCGTTTCCGCCTGCAACCCCGCCACTGCCCGCGACTGACGTGTCCCTGCCCGTGCCGCTACCGCCGTCGCTCGTCACCCCGCCACCGCCGTTTCCGCCTGCAACTCCGCCGCTGCCGGCGACCGACGTGTCCCTGCCCGTGCTGCCACTGCCGCCGCTGCTCACGAACCCGCCCGAGCCGCCAGTGGCCCCGCCGGTGCCGCCCCCACAAGCCAGACCGGCCAGCGGGAGCGCCAGAAGGAGAATAGACGTCTGTTTCCTCATTGTTGTCCTTTACCGTCGCAGGGGATGCTGGTTTGTCGCAGCGAACCTTAACCCGATTATTATAGCCCAATGACTAGCTTTCACGCATCCCCTTCCGAGTAGAGCCCGCTTTCCCTTTTTGACAGTTCGCGGGACGCGACGACTCCGGCGGCCACTCCGAGCGTACGCGACGACATTGATGGGCCGACATGCACGGGCCTGCATTCACGCCGAGCTGGCACTGGCAGCGTGATGGCGGACCGCGCGTTGTCCTTTGTGCTGGCGTCGACACGGGCATTCCCTACACTAGATTCAGGACGAAAGACTATGCTCGTGCCACATCTCATCAAGAATACGACCCGAGAACAGCGCGAGAAGATCGTGAGGGACTCGCTCGGATGCGGCGGCGGCGGCTGCGAGAACTGCTCGTCGTGTGGCGTCTACGGCGCCGGCGATCCCGTCGACATGTATCAGCCGTACATCGAAGGCGAGAAGGAGATCGACGACATCAACCGCGAGTTCAGGGCGCGGTACTTGCGGTAACGCGGTGACGGGGAAAGAGGACTCGATCCAGTCATGCGATGGGTGACGCTGGCGACGCCTCGCTTGGACGGCGCGATCCTCGACAAGCCGTACAGTCTTGGCACTGGGGCAGGCCAGATCATGCTGCCCAAGCGAATGACTCTGGCACCGTCAGGCACCGGAGCGACAATCACGGTAACGGTGGACGGCCTGCTCGGCAGCAACGTCATCGTGTCCCGCACCGGAATCACCAGCTTCCTGCAAGGCCAGTCGCTGCTCCTGCGCATCAACCTGCTCAGGGAGTGCGAGGGGATCATCTGTCCGACGGCAGGCGTGACATGCGTGACCGCTGGCCGGTGCTCCGATGCGAATATCCCGCCCGGCAGCCTTCCGCCCTTTGACCCCAGCCAGTCCCCCCAGCCGGCACCACCTGACAGCGACGCCGGCGCTGCTTCCGCCGGAAAGGATGGGCCGTCGGTGGATGGCCTGCTTGGGGCAGGGGGCGATGGACCGTCCGATCTAGCGGACGCGAGCAGCGGCACCGGCGTCGACAGGCCGCCGTACCTGTCCGACGCGGCCAGCGGCCTTGGCGCCGATGGGTTGTCCGCCCCTCCGTCAGATGGCGCGAGCGACGGGATGTTCACGGACGGCCTGCCCGGGGCAGGTCCTGATCTAGCTGACGCGGCCAGCGGCCTTGGCACCGATAGGCCGCCGTCGCCGGATGCGGGCAGCGGCCTTGGCGCCGACAGGCCGGCAGACACCGACGGATCCGGGCCAGATGTGCCGGCCATCAAGCCCAACGGCGCGACATGTACCTCGAAAGCCGAATGCCAGTCGGGCGTCTGCGTGGATGGGTTCTGCTGCAACAGCAACTGTTCTGGGACCTGCATGTCGTGCAAGGTTCCTGGCAGCCAGGGGATCTGCTCACTGGTTCCGCTCAACGATCCTTCCGACGGCGATTGCCCCGACGACGGCGTCCAAACCTGCGGCCGGAACGGCAAGTGCGACGGCGCGGGCGGGTGCATGCGCTACCCAAGCGGCACCGGCTGCTCGGCCGAAACCTGCCCAGCGGGAACCTCGAACCACACCCTGCCTGGCTTGTGCGACGGGCATGGCGTCTGCTCCGCCGGCCAACTTCTGGATTGCGCTCCCTATATGTGCAATGCAGCCACCAACGCCTGCTTCGCAGGCTGTTCGACCGGCAGTTCTGAGTGCAAGGTGCCCAACCTGTGCGCAAACGGGTCATGCGGCAAGAAGAGCAACGGCCAGGCCTGCGCTTCGCCTTCTGAATGCGCCTCGAACTTCTGCGAGCAGGGGGTGTGCTGTGGCGGCACTTGCCAGGGCTTGTGCATGTCCTGCGCGGTGGACGGCTCGCTCGGAACCTGTTCGGCCGTCAAGGCCGGCAAACCCGACCCAAACGGCGGCTGCGTGGACAAGGGCTTGGCGAGCTGCGGAACCAACGGCGCGTGCGACGGCAGCGGCGCCTGCCAGAAGTACGCAGTCGGCCTCCAGTGCCAGGCCANNGCAAGAACTCCTGCACCGTCCCAGCCGACTGTGTCCCGGGCTACGTCTGTTCCCCCGGCGGGACTTGCGTGCCGGCGACCGAGGACTGCATGAACGGCATCGACGACGATGGCAATGGCCTTGTCGATTGCGCGGATCCGGCCTGCAACGCTGGCTACATGTGCGTGCCTACACCGCCCAGCGGTTTCACCGGGCCGGGGGAGGTCTATGACGGAACTGGTCCGTCCCCGCCATGCGACTCGCTCTACACGAAAGACTACTTCACCGGGTACGCGACACCGCAGTGCCCAGCCACTTGCAGCCCCTGCACTTGCGGCGCCCCGGGCGGCGTCACATGCGGCGACCCTAGAATATCGAGCGGGACGGGAACATGCCCGAAACCCGTTGATTCCGTGACACCAGGCGTCTGCGCTACTGTTAGCCTTCCCTCGGGTGACATGTTTGTCACGCTTGCTGGCCAAGCGAGCGGCCGCTCGTGCGCACCCACTGGCGGGACGGTCCCCCCGATTACCTGGAATACAGGTCACCTCTGCGGCGCAAATGCGACCGGAGGCAAAGGCTGCGCCAACGGCGTCTGCTGGCC
Organism: Myxococcales bacterium; assembly: GCA_003158455.1. Lineage (GTDB taxonomy): Bacteria > Myxococcota_A > Polyangia > Fen-1088 > Fen-1088 > Fen-1137. The sequence continues at coordinate 3,089 of PMJO01000052.1, forward strand.
CAAGCCGAATTCGCCCTTCCTTCCCCAAGCTTGCGTCTTTGCCAGCGGCGATTTGAGCTGCCCAGCCACCGGCTATACCGTGAAGCGAAGCTACTACGACAGCGAGAAGGTGAGCGACGCCCGTGCCTGCTCCGCTTGTGGCTGCGGCAGCCCCGGCACCTGCGCTCCCTTGGGTGGTCCGACTACCGCCTGCTGTACGCCGTAGTTGAACGGCCGGCAACCAACTCGATCTCGCACAGACATTCCGGCCGGCAGATGCCCGCGATTACGATCGCAGTGGGGACCGACGCGGACAGGCCCGCAGCCTGCGCAGCCCGGCGGAACTCGGGCAGCAACCGCGCCTGCTTGAGGTAGGCGGTCGCGCTCACGGCATCCGCCAAGCCAAGCCCGGCATGCCCCAACACCCCGGCGGCATTGGCGAACATACAGCGCAACTGGCCCTTCCCATCGCCCGGAGCCACGACGTGACCCTGCTGATCGATGCTGGCGGTTCCCGATACAAATGCCAGTTCATGTCCGGCCTCGCGCAGAAGCGACCCGCGGGCGAAAAGCGAACCGTAGTCGCTCGCCTCGCCCATGGGCGCAGCGCTCATTGCTTCGATGGTGGCTTCGCCTCCGCTGCCCACGGCGTAGAGATCCATGGCCAATCGGTTGTCGGAATCGGCCGGGGCGGCCTCGATCCCAGTGCTGGCGGGAAAGCGAACCAGGCCCGCGTTTTGGAAAAATCTCCGGCGGCCTTGGTTGAATGCCGCGTAGTCGGGCTCGATGTCCCGCAGGTAGATCCAGGTTCGCACCACATCTTGGAAAGACAGACCGCGATCGCTGAGCGCATGCGACGCGAGGGCGTAGAGGTCATAGGCTCGGTCGGACAGCGTGGCACCTTCACTGACGCACAGGCGCGGGGTAAGCGAAAGCATGCGCAGATGGCGGGCGCCGGCGCGCAACACCGTGGTACACAGCGGCCCGGGCAGAGATCCCTTCCACACCACGCTGCAACGCTCGGAGCGCGGCCGCGAAACTTGAAGCTGCGTCTCGCAAAAGCGGCGGCCCGCGGCCGGGGGCTGGATCAGAAAAGACAGCGGCAGCCGATCGGCGTCGGGCTGGTTCCAGGCCGCCGCCAGCTCGTGGCGCACGCTGAAGCAAGGCTGCCCCCGCAGGTAGACCCAGCCAGCCGCCACGTCCGCAGGAACAACTCCCAGGGTCCGCAGGCCCTGCAAAGCATTTTGCGCCATGGATTGGAACTGGCATCGATCGTCTTCGATGGTTGGCGCAGGAATTGCGTGGACGAAAAGATCACTGGCGTCTGCCCCGTCGACCTGGGCAATCTGGAAAAGCGCTTCTGGGCGCCCGGTGCGCGAGCCCGCCATAGCTGGGCAGTGTAGCAGTTCATCCGGCTACAAGTAGCGCAGACCATCGACGACGCGCAGACGGGCGGCGCGCACGGCTGGGTAGAGGGTGGCCACAAAACAAATGAGCTGGGTGCTGGCCGCTACCAGCAGGATCTCGCGTACGGAAATCTGCACCGGCAAACGCGCGATCAGGTACACCTTGGGGTCGAGTGGATAGCCGTAGAGCGCAGCCAGGCCGCAAATGGCCAGGCCGTAAAGGATGCCGAGGCCGGTTCCCGCAAAGCCCACGAAGGTGCCCGCGGCCAAAAAGACCCGCAGCAGCGTGGCGGCACGCGCGCCCATGGAGGCGAGAATCGCGATCTCGCGCACCTTGGAGAGCACGATGAGCATGAGGGAAGCGATGATGTTGAACGCGGCCACCACGATGATGAAGAAGAGCAGGATGGCAATCACCAGCTTCTGCATGGACAGTGCTGCGAAGAGATTGCGGTTGAGCGTCTTCCAGTCGATCACGCGCGCCTCGGGACCTAGCCGGCGTTCAACTTCGGGCTCGATGCGAACCGCCTCCATGGGATCGGCAAAGCGCAGCTCCACGCCAAAAATCGACTGGCGCGCGTTACCCATGCGGCGCGCATCCTCCAAGTTGATGTAGGCCAGGCGCGCATCGTATTCATGAAAGCCCAGCGAGGAGATGCCGACCACGCGGAAGGTGTAGGCGCTGGGCGCCGAGTCGATGCCCCCCGAGAAAGGCACCAGGACCTGCAGGCACTCGCCCACACGGCTGTGCAGGCGGCGGGCCAGCTCGCTGCCCAGAATGATCCGACCCACCGGCTCCGCCGGGTCCGGTGCAGGCTGCGCCTCCGCACACTGGGCCGGCCGTCCCAGGTCGGCGAGAGAGCCGGACACCATGATCCGTCGCAGCTCGGGTGCGCCGTCGGACAGGTCGACGCCTTTCAAATTCGCACCGACCTTGCCGATCATGACTTCCCCAGCGGTGAAGCTGAAGGTGGACATGCGCTCCAGCCCGGGCAGGCCGGCCAAGCTCTTCTTGATGACCTGTGCGTCCCGCTCGGCTTCGGCCATGTCTCGTTCCAGGCCATACGAAGTCACGATGAGGTGCGCGTTCACCGCGAGGACCTTGTCCTGAAACTCGTGCTCGAAGCCACTGGTCACCGCCAGCACCACCACCAACGACGCAACTCCCAGGACAACGCCCATGGTGGAAACCGTGGTGAAGACCGAGAACACCCGCAACAGGATGAACAGAAGCGTGGCCAGGGCGGCCAGCAGCGTTAGGACAACGGCCGCGGTCTCCAAGCCGCGCACGCGGCCGTGGGACATGGCCAGCATGCCTAGCCCGGCCGCTACTCCCGCCAAGGCAACATACAGCCCAACTCGGACAGCCCGCGAAGACGCCGTGCGCTGCAAGTAGCGCACAGCCACAAAGCGCTCAAATCGGTATGCGAAAAAAAGCAGGATGATCGTGGCCAGAACCGCGAACCCGACCCCGATCGGGCCGAGCAGAAAAGCCGATTCGCGAAATAGCCTGGTCACAGGGGACATGTGCCCCGCAAGCTACGGGACGAAGACCGCGTGGTCAAACTCGAGCACGCGACGCCTGTCCACCAGTCGTGCACCCGTAGACCTTCCTTGACAGGGCTGACCAGCAAAACTTACCGTTACAGCTCTATGGGCTTGGTTCGTCTTCGCCTCGTCGCATTATCCGGAATAATCGTGATGGCCACGTTCGCCTCGCGCGCGTGGGCCGGAAAGAACGACCTTCAGCTTCTCAACCTGTGTCCCTCGAAGGCGTCCATTCTCAATGTGCCGGAGTGCTCATGGGTGCAACGCGGAAATGGTGGCTTGATCGCCGGATCGGTCGTGCCCGATGCCCAGGGCCGGGCTGACTTCCGCAGCCTGATGTCCGAGCTTGGCGTCGTGCTCGCACCTCGCATCCCCTCGGTGGCTGACACGGGAGGGATCGCTGGGTTCCAATTTTCCCTCGATCTTGGCCTGACGGAAATCAGCAACAACCAGAGATTCTGGAACGGCGTGCAAGGCGTGTCAGCGACCAATCCAAACGGCGGGCCACGGCCGGATCCGTTGCTGACCACGGCGGGAGCCTTTGTGCGCAAAGGGATCTGGTTGCCAGTGCCAACCATGGAGCTGGGCTTCGGGGCGGTGCACCTACTCGACTCGCACCTCATGTCGTGGCAGGGGTATATGAAAGTGGCAATCCATGAGGGGTTCCACGACTGGCCCCTGCCCTCGTTCGCGTTGCGAGGAGCCGTCGCATACATGACCGGAACGGATCAGGCCACAATGACGACCACCAGCCTCGACCTGCTGGTGTCGAAGGGATTTGCCCTGCTCAAGACGGCGCGGATCGAACCATTCGCCGGTTGGAGTTGGATCTCGATCTTCGCCCATAGCGGAAGCCTTGACGCGACCCCTTCGTGCAACGCCATGCGAATTGCGGCCGCACCGCTGGGAAGTGCCAACGGATCGTACTGCGCGAACTTCAGTTTCCCGGACCAGGACGCCATCACCCGCTTTCGACTCCTCGCCGGATTCAGGCTCAAGTTCTCAGTCGTATTCTTCGCGGCCCAGTACGAGGTCTTCTTCTCCGGCTCAAGCCGATACACGAGCAGCGACAGCGCCAAGGACCAGAGCGCCACGCAGAGCGCCCTATCGCTCAGCGCGGGCTTAGGTTTCTGACAATCGCGTGGGGAGCCCGCCGGCCTTCGGGACGGACAACCCACCCTGCCCGCCCCGCGCTGCGCGCGCCCTCGCTGGCGGCGTACCATCGCGGGAGGGNNGGAAGGCGGGGTCCCCGCTTCTCTTCCTCGAAGATGATCTGGGCCATTGTAGCAGCCGTCAGATCCTGCTGGGTCGTCTTGTCGATGACCCGGATCTCGTCGCCGTTGCGAATCAGAGCGGCAATCTGTTGCAAGGTGACATAGTGGCTGTCATGGGTGTCGTACAGTTTCCGGTTTGAATACCGTTTGATCGTGCGTGCAGTCATGTACCTAATCTGCCCTGCCTCTATGGCGCGTCAAGTGCTAAGTTGCAATTCCGCGTTATCAAAGCGAAATTC
>PMJO01000341.1 GCA_003158455.1 Myxococcales bacterium
CAACATCGGTGCGGCGCTATCGGTGCGGCGCTATCGAGTGTATTTCGTCTCCGACGAAGGCTTCAATGATCGGCCGGTAGGAGGAGAAGATCGGCATCGGGACGTCCAACATCCGACCCGTCTCGAGAACGTCGAAGTAGAATGCCCCGACCTCGCGCGGATCGCTCAGCGCGTGGGACGAGGTCCGCTGCGCCCACTCCGAGTGCTTGAACATCTGCCGAATCACCAGGAATGCGATGAAGTTGAGTAGCCTCGATTTCGACCGGTAGAGCCTGACCTCGGGGTGCTCGTCGAGATCGACGCCCCGCTTCTCGAGGAGCGCGAAGCATTCGCGAGTCGCCTCGAGGGCCGTGGTGACCGCGCTCCGGTCCGCGAAGAGGGCATCGAAGCTCCCCGCTTGCACGAGGCTCGGCCAGAGCCCGGCCGTCATGCCGAACTGCACCCAGAGGTACTCGAGCATCTTCTCGTGCACCAGCGCTTCGATGCCGGCCGACTCGAAGCACTCCTTGACCCGCGCAACGAGCGCATCGCTCTCCGGACTCACAGCCCCGATGTCTACGGAGCGGAGGGCGCCCACCAGGGTTCCGTCCTTCCAGGACCCGCCGGCCTTCGCGTCGCCCAGAACGTAACGGTTCCGCGGCAGCGCCGCGTCGATCGCGGCCGACCCGTCCCAGTTCTGGGTGAGGAAGAGGAAGTCCGTCGCACTGAACCGCGGGACGACGTCGCGCAGGACCTCACTCATCGTGTAGTGGTGGCCCGGGAAGATGACGAGAGCATACTCCTCGGGGTTCTCCAGCGTCTCGACCGCCCGGATCGCGTAGCTCCCCACGAGGCGCTTCGGGTACCCCTTTCGCTTGTCCAGCAGGTCGAGGCGGATCCCTTCCGCGAGTTTTCCTGCTCGCCCCGCCCGCACGAGGTGGCGAACCGGGTGCCCGGCCTGCGCGAGGGCCCAACCATAGATGCTGCCGACGATGCCGGCGCCAATGATGAGAATCGTCATGTACCTATCTTAACGGCGTCCAGGCTAGCGACAAGCGGGTCCAGTTCTCGGCATTCCCAGTGGGCTCTTCATTGAACGAACGAAAAGCCGCCTCAACCCGCCTGAGAAGACTGTAGGTTTTCCAAAGCTCGCCGTCACTGAGGCCCTTCCGGTCGGTTTTGAGCAGGTAGGCGCCGTCGAGCAACTCGGGAGCTTTTTCTTCTCCGCTTCACGAAGATGATGGCGCGGGCCTTGTCGTGAGATTTGTGGGCGCTCTTGCGGTCGGTGTCCGGCGCCTTCTTGAACGCGTACAATCGGCCTTCACCATCGCCCTTGGCGGCGGCCAACCGGGCCTGGCGCTGGTAGAGCATGCCGCATGAAGCTTCGCGCTCTGGTAAGGTTTCTCTCCTCTCTTACATAAGAATTCAGAACCCATGCGATTGCACCTGGTTCGTTCGACGCCAGAACGGCAGACCGCCCAAACGCGACCTGATCGCCTCGACGATCTGTACGAGGCGCACGCTCATGAGGTCAAACGCTGGGCACGTCGGTTGGCAGGGCCCCACGCGGATATCGAAGATTTGATGCATGACGTGTTCGTCATCGCACTTGGTCGTCATTTCACCTTCCGGGGCGAGGCAGACATCCGGACCTGGCTCTTTCGCATAACCAACCATGTGGTACGCAACCGACGCAGGCGCAGCTTCTTGCGTAGTCTACTCTGGCGCCGACACCAAGACGATCCGAACCTGTTTTCGCCCTCGCCAAGCACTCCACAGGAAGGACGACCGCGGTGTATTCGTCCTTGTGCCGGATGGCGACAATTCCGTTTCGATTTGGGCCAACAGTGGAACGGGGTGGCGCAGCTACTTCACTTGGCCCAAAGGCACGCCGAACCCCATGAGAGGGATCCGCGGCATCGTGGATGGCCGTTTGTTCGCTTTCGGCTATGCCAATTGCGGCATTCAGTTGGTGGACGATGTCGGCGCACACTGTAGCGGTGCTGCGGCCGAGATCGCTGACTTGTCCGTCGTAAACGCAAACCTCGCATACGCCGCGTACAACGACATTCTTTTGAAATACGACGGCGAGCTGTGGACCCAGCTTGGTGGGCCGCTTCCTTTCAAGGATTGGGGCGACGCCAAGGGCATCTGGGCGGATGCCTCGACCATCGTGGTCACCGGCAGCAATGGCAACGTCGTAATGATCAAGGACGAGCAGACAGCCGTAGTGCTGCCAGAACCGATTGCATCGAACATTCTGACGGCGTGGGCATTCGCCGCCAACGACATCTGGATTGGCACCGAAGGATCCGAACTTTACCACTACGACGGTTCGCAGTGGTCCCTCAAGGCTTCCCTCCCCCCGGGAAGGGGCGTTACCGTCGTGCGATTGTGGGGCAAAGATGGACACCTATTAAGTAATCAGCTTTTCGCCGAATGGGATGGATCTCAGCTTCACAATCTCTTGCCTGCCGAGGCAGGACCCATTTCGTTTACCGACGTGTGGGGCAATTCCCCGACCGAGGTCTTTGCGACCGGCGTTGGCTCCGACGCGCAGACCGGTGGTTGCGGCGCGTATCAAGTGTGGTGGTACGACGGAACCGTCGCACGGCCGATGTGATATACACCCGCGGGACGGCAGAGGCTCGACGTAGGCCCTAACCCCCGCAGGGGGCGATGGTCAGCCGCCGGCCATTCAGTGCATACAATTGGCCCTCACTATCGCCCTTGGCGGCGGCCAACCGGTGGTCCTGCATGGCCCGCAGGACCTCGCGGTCAGTGGGACTGGCATCGATCCAGCGGAAAAGAATCTGGTCCGACTGGGCCTCGTCGCCATGGCTGCGCGCCACCTCGGCCAGGCGCAGGGTGGCAGCGCGGGCGGTCTGGAGCGATCTGCTCCGGAGAACGTTCCAAATTGACACAATATGCCCTCGCTGCAAGAGAAACGACTATCCACAACCGTTGACTTAGTTGGCGGGCGTTGCCCCAGTCAGTTGCACCGTGTAGTTCAGGCCAGTATTCACAGGATCGTTCGCTGGGATGGACGATGGATCGTAGAGGTAGAGGGTTGTTGGGGTATTGACCACTACCAGGCTGGCCTCTTCGCCGTTGGCAATGGTCGTCTGGCCCGAACCGTTCGGCAGATCCACATACCGTACAGCTCCGCCGCTCGTCGCGTGGATGGACAAGGTTGCGATGAAGTCGCTTTCGGTCAGCCCATTGCCCAGGTTGGTCACCTGTACGCTGACGGTGCCGTCGCCGCTCACTTTTAGCGGAATGATGTTCGAGCCGAAGTACTTCGGCTGGCGGGCAGCGATGACCGTGTACGTCTGATTCCCGGACGAGCTCAAGTTCTTGAAGTTCAAACCGCTGCGCGCACTGAGGAATGCCTGCTGCGCCTGCGAATTGTCGATGTCCAGGTACGCCATGCGGGCCCAGTAGCGCCCGACGATGGTCTGAACCTTCACCGGGGTTGCCAACCGTTCCAGCGTGTGCAGAGGGGTTTCGTTGGAGTTGAGCTTGTAGGTGCGCATGAGGTTCAGCACCGTCATCTTACCCAGCCCGGCATAGCTGTCGGGGTTGTTGGTCATATAGGTCAGGAAGGGCCAGGCCTGGTAGTAATTCTGGTCCATGACAATGACCCAAAATGAATTGCTGATGTTGGTGTCCGGTTCGAGCATTGAATGGATCGTTGTGATCCCATGCTTGTTTCTTGCGTTGGCACAAATGGGTGACGTCATGAACGAGTCGGCCACGAAGTTGGCCACGGTCTCCCACCAATATCCGGTGCGGCCCTGATCCATCCAATTCTTCTCACTGTCGGTCATCGCGTGGCCAAACTCGTGCACCGTGACGCCAGGCTCGGTGGCGTAGTCGGGGACAACCTGCAAGTACGCCAAGCCGGTCTTCTGGTCATAGGGTGTGAGCCCGGCGGCGCCTCCGCTCAAGCTCATCTCATAGACATTGAACCGGTAGTAGCTCTTGTTGGTCGAAAGGGTGGAAAGCCCGGGCGAGCGCCAGCACCACTCCTCGACAAAACATTGGTGCGCGGCTTCGAGAAGATTGAGAGTAGCGTCCACGGACGTGGACCCGAATACCACGAAGTGATCGGAGGTCTTGTACTGGGAGCCGCCTCCACCGACGGACAAGTTGTCTTGGATCGTACTCAGGTCAGGAAGCGTGCATGCAGCGGCGGAGCTGCCCCCGGTCCCCGTGGTACCGCCCGCGGCCGTGGTGCCACCCGTACGGGTGACGCCGCCCGTGGCCGGTTTGCCGCCGGTGGCGCTTCCGCTATCGGTCCGGGCGTCGACACCCGCGTCTTGCATCGCCCCGCCCGTCGCAGTCGCCCCGCCCGTTGGCGTCGTTCCTCCCGCGGACGAGGTCCCTCCCGTTGCGTCGCTGCCGCCCGTCGGCGTGGTTCCGCCAGCCGACGGGGTTCCGCCCGTGCTGATGCGGCCACCTGTCCCCGAGCCTCCCGCAGCGCCGCCAGTCGCCACGGCCCCACCGCTGCCCGTCCTGCCACCCGTGCCGCTCGTGCCCCCAGTTGCGGTCAGCCCGCCCGTCCCCGTCTCACCACCCGTCGAGACGGAGCCGCCCGTCGCTGTCCTTCCGGATTTCCCTCCCGATTCCGAGCACGCGATCGCCGCCAGGGCAAGCAGCGTGACAAGTGATGTTCCCACGGCCCCCTTCTGTGAGGTGGCACTTACTGTCTTCACATGGGTTCTTCCGGAATTCAGCATGTGACGATTCTCCCCCTGGCAACAACAGGATAGCTTGCCGGATGCTCTCGTTCCCGTGGATAAATCTTCGTGGGTCCTCGCCCGGCGCGCAGCTCAGTTCGGCGAGGATGCGGGCACGCCCTTTGCGCGAAGGACCATTCGCGGTATGCAACATTCGAGGCCACCGTTGAGCGGCCGCGGGGCAACGACGTAGTCGTTCTTCAGCCCCCGCTACTTCAATTCGTCGAGCAGCGCCTTGGCCTCGGCCAGGTCGGGATCTTCTTGCAGGGCCCGTTTCACGAAGATGATGGCGCGGGCCTTGTCGTGGGATCTGTGGGCAATGCGCGCCTGGCGGAAGTAGGCCAAGGCGCACGCCTTGGCGTCCTTGATTGGGTTGGCGGTGACCACGCGTAGGGCGCGCATTGCAAGTTCATCGTCGCCCACCACTTCGGCCAGGTCCGCCACTTCGTTGGCTATGGCCACGCTCTTGCGGTCAGTGTCCAGCGCCTTCTTGAGCGCGTACAATCGGCCTTCACCATCGCCCTTGGCGGCGGCCAACCGGGCCTGGCGCTGATAGAGGGTGGCCAGTTCCTCGGCGCGGAAGGTCTTGGAATCCACCAGCAACTCGGCCAGCACATCCGAGCCACGTTCCAGAGCACCCATTCCGATACAGGCATCGATGAGCAGGGGGCGTGCCGCTCGTTCCGCGGGCCGCAGCGCCACGGCCTTCTCCAGTGCCTGCGCGGCCGCCGGGAATGCACCGGCACCCAGCAGGATCTCGGCGGCACGGATGAGAAGGCGGCAGCATCAGCGCCGCGACCAAGCTTCTCGCAGGCACTGGCCATGGCCAGGACCGCCTCGGCCTTGGCCTCACCTTCTTCCACCTGGGCCAGACGCGACCACACACTCACCGCGGCTTCCCAGCGCTCTTCCGCCTCGAAGCGCACACGCATGTCATGCAGCACCTCGCGGTCAGTGGGATTGGCATCGATCCAACCGGCTGCTTGTCTTCGAGACTCTGCATTTCGGGATGCCTAGGGAAGTGGATACGCGAAGCAGCGACGAGTGATCGTGTAGAGGCGACCCGAGACGACGCCTCGGGGAAGGGACATGCCAAGACTATCGGCAGCCCTGGTGCCTGTGTTGCCAATCGCGTTGCGGATTTTGAGTCAGCCCTGGTCAGGCCCCTTTTGGGGAGATGTATCTGCGAAAGAGGCGTAACAAGACGCCACCGTCCCAGGCAATTATAGAGTGTTGGCGATGATCTGCGGTCCTTATGTTCGCGCCAGCGGGTGGTGCGGTCTTGTCGATGCGCCACGTGTGAACACGAGCGAGCGAAAGCCGGGTCCAGCTCTTCAACTGCTCTATCAGGAGGTAGTTCTGTGAAGAACCGAGTGTTTCTAGCAAGTTTGTTCGGGTTTTTGGCGCTCGCCTCGTGCGGGACTGCGGATAAAGGACCGACGCAGGCTGGCGGTGCCACGAGCAGTGGCGGTCAGCAATCGGGCGGCAGCGGCGGAGGGACCAGCAGCACGGTCGGCTCTGGTGGCGGACCGAGTAGCGGTGGCGCGGGCGCTGGCGGCGGTGCAACGACCTCCGGCGGGGTTGCAGGAGTTGGCGGCGCGACCGGCAGAGGCGGAGCGACCGGGTCCGGCGGTGCGACGGGGTCAGGTGGCAAAGGAAGCGGCGGAGCGGGCGGGCAAGCCGGCAACCTAGCGGGCGGCGCGGGGATGGGTGGTGCGGCAACCGGCGGGCAGGCCGGCAATGCTGCGGGCGGCCCGGGGATGGGTGGCGCAGCAACGGGCGGCCAAGCCGGCAACGCAGCGGGGGGCCCGGGGACGGGTGGCCGAGCAACGGGCGGCCAAGCCGGTGGCGCAGGTACCACTGGGGGTGCAACCACCGGCGGGCAAGGCGGAGGGAGCGCCGCGCCCTCCGGTTTGGTCAACAACTACGATGGAGCGCGAACCACCACAGTCAGCTTCGACGCCGGCTGGAAGTTCCATCTCGGCGACGTGAGTGGCGCGCAGG
>PMJO01000265.1:0-29566 GCA_003158455.1 Myxococcales bacterium
AACGTCGACGATCTCGACGTGATCTGTTTCCTCAAGCTGCTCACCTTCCTGCCGCTCGACGAGATTGCCCGCTACGCGGCTTTGCAAGGCGCCGACCTGCGCGCTGCCAAACAGGCGCTGGCCCACGCGGTGACTGAGACGGTTCACGGAAAGAGCGCGGCTGACAAAGCGCAAGCGGCCGCACAGGCGGCCTTCGGCGGCGGCGGCACCGGTGACCTGGTGCCGACATATTCGGTCAACGCGACGAGCTTGACCGCCGGCCTGAGAATCGTGGATCTGTTGCACGCTGCAGGCTTGGCGGTGTCAAAGAGCATCGCTCGCCGATTGATTGAGCAGGGCGGGGTCAGACTGGGCGAGCGCAAGGTGACGTCGGTTGACGAGCTAGTCCGTCCAGACGAAATCGCGGCGGATGGCACCCTTCTTTACGCAGGCAAGAAGCACCTCCGCCGCATCGTCATCGGCGAGTAGCCCCGGGCTAGACAGCATCTCGCGGACCCGGATCGAAGTTACTGACCGGGCCATTGCCATTTTTCGCAAGGCACCTATGATCCTTAGTGCTTCTCTGGACGCCCAATTCGGAGGACATTTTCATGAAGACTCACTTGCGCGCGAAGGTAGCCTTGTCGAACCTCACCCTCCTCGCGGCCGTGATTGGGCTTTCGGCCTGTGGCAACACCTCATTGCATGGCCCGAGGTCAGATGGAGCCACTTCGGACGCATCGGACCTGGCCGACAGTGAATGGACGGCCACAGGCGGCGTGCTCGGCCCCGGTGGCGCGACCGGAACCGGCGGTGTAACCGGCGGCGCGACCGGAACCGGCGGCGCGACCGGAACCGGCGGCGTACCCTTCTCTGGCTGCTCGATCGCTGACAGCCAGTATGAGAGCGGCGGCGTCAACCCCACCAACCCGTGTCAGATCTGCAACCCGCAGGCTAGTACATCGGCGTGGAGCAGCCGCGATGGCGTTGCTTGCGACGACGGCGTCTACTGCAACGGGACGGACGCATGCAACGGTGGAACCTGCTCGCGACATGCGGGTGCCCCCTGTTTGGACGACGGCGTTTTCTGCAATGGCGTCGAGACCTGCGACGAGGCCAATCATCGTTGCGTCTCATCGGGCAACCCTTGCCCTGACGACGGGAACCTCTGCGGCGGCCCCGAGTCGTGCAACGAATCCACCAAACAGTGCCAGCGCAACGGCCTTGCCAACGATTGTGGCACGTGGGTGTGCGGCCCGTCGCCGTCCGCTTGCTTCACCTGCGGGACCTGCGGCGCCAATCAGGTCTGCTCGCAAGGCCGATGTGGCTGCGAGCCCAAGACGGCCTCCGCGTCCGCGGCGAGCCCACCCCCAATCCCTTCAGGGCTGAAGCTCGTATGCCTCGTCGATCCCCAACAGGTCGACTTTGCCGCGTACTGCCCGATCGTTACGTGCGGAGATCTCACCTATTGGGCCTTTAGCCCCATAGACAACACCTGGTCTATGACCCTCGTCGGTTACGACGCGAGCAAGACCGCCGTGTACCAGAACACCCTGATCGGGGCGCGGTATCTCTACCAGATCGAGGTAGACCACACGGCCCAAACCGTCACGTTGGTTGGGCAGAGCAGTCAACGCATCGTTGTGCCCTGGGCCGCCCTCTGGCAATGAGCGCAATAGCGCCACACCCGGCGAGAGGGGAACACAGTAGCTGCTGGCGTCCAAGTCACCATCGTCTCTTGGCGATTGTTCCTCTTTGCGGGAGCTTCTTCAACCACCGAAAAGCGTGGTAGTCATGGCGGACGGACCGTGCTCGTCAAGGCAAAGAGGTTTCTCCCGTTGGTCGCGGTTTTGGGCGCGGCATGCTTGTTCTTCCTGCCGCTCATCCTCGACGGAACCACCTTCTACGCGTTTGACGCCCTCGGCGAGTACTGGCCGTGGCGGGGCGGCGCCGACTTCCCCCACACCCGAAACCCGCTTCTCACCGATCCGATCATCGGACTCTATCCACCGACGTTCTATCTCGGCCATCTCCACTACCAGAACGCATTTCACCTGGGCGGCCTGCACTTCTGGGACACCTCCATTCTGGGCGGGCTGCCGTATCAGCATTACCTTTCTCCCATCTATTACGTCGTCTTCTCGCTGCTGCCGCTGACGGTGGCGCATGACGTGCTGCTGTTCTGCGGACTCTGTCTGGTCGGTCTGTTCACGTATCTGTTCCTTCGTCGCCTAGGATTGGGCGGGTTGGCCTCGGTGTTCGGGGCGCTGGCCTTCATGTTCAACGGCTACCTCATGGTGTGGCTTGAGTTCGAGCACATCTTGGCTCTCGCGGCGGGTCTCGCCGGCTCGCTCTACTTTTGCGAACGGTTGCTCGCCTACCGGACGTGGACCGCCGCGCTCGCCATCGCGCTTTGCCTCAGCGCGGGCATTGCCATCGCCCATCCGCAACAGTCGATCTATCTTGCGGGCTTCGTCCTCTGCTACTTCGCCTGGCGGGTGTGGGCACGCCGGCCCGATGGTGAGCCTCCCGCGCCCTGGCGACCGCTCGTTCGTCGGTTCGGGCTCACCCTGGTGACCACCGCAGTTCTCGCCTCGGGGTATCTGCTGCAGAGCGCGGACCAGATCGTCGGCAGCGGCCGCCGCTCGCTCACGTTCGCGCAGCTGTTTCGCCAAACCGGATCGCTGCCCCCTTCGTATCTGCTCACGCTGATCTTTCCCGACTTCTTCGGCAGTCCCACCCTGGGTTGGGCCGCGGCTCCCAGACCCACGCCGCCGCAGCCCTACAACAACTACTCCGAATTGTGCATCTATGCGGGCGTGCCCACGCTGCTGCTGGCGCTTGGGGGGATGCGGCTTTGCCGCAAGCCGGGAGTGCCGCGGTTCTTTGTTGGCTGCGCTTGGCTTGCCCTCCTGCTTGCCGGCGGTACGATTCTCTATTACCCGATCGCGGTCCTGGTTCCGGGCATGGCTCTTTCCACGCCTTGCCGTCTGCTGTTCCTGTTCGGTTTCTCGCTCGCTTGCTTGGCGGCGTTTTCCCTCGACCGGCTGCTCGAAGGCACTTCGCCCGGTCAGCGACGCGTGCAGCTCGTGGCACCGGTCGCCATGCTGGTGGTCGCGGCGCTGGCGGTCGCGGTGCTGCTGGCCCCCGCAGGCCCAGCGTGGCTCTGGCATCATTTCATGGGCGAGCAGGCTGCCGAGCACCCCGAACGCATCGCCACGCACTTTGCGATCACCGGCCCGGCATTCGCCCGGCCGCTGGCATTGCTCGCGGGGTCGGTGATCTTGAGCAGCGCACTCGTGCTGCTGCGCGATCGGCGTTGGCGTTTGCTGTGCGCGGGCGCTCTGACCTCGTTGCTGTTCGTCGACCTGGCCGGCTTTGCTTGGAACTACAACACCCGCTCGCCACGCGCCTTGGCGTATCCAAGCACTGGCGCAATCCAATTCTTGCAACGGGATCCCGCGAAATTCCGGGTCATGAGCCTGGCCCCGTTCTACTTGCACAACTCGCTCGCGCCCTTCGGTATCGAGGACGCCGGTGGCTACCGCTCCTTCTATCCGCGCCGCTATGGCGAATACGTGTTCCTTTCCCAGGGCGACCCCGGCGAACCGCCCGATGAATTCCCCCGGTGGTGCAGCTTCAAGGCCATGGGCTCGCCGTTGCTCGACGTGCTCAACGTCAAGTACGTGCTCTTGCCCAAAGTGGTCGAGGTACCCGAACCGCATTTCCGGCTGGTCTATCGGGGAGAATCGCAAGTGTATGAAAACCTCTACGCCTTTCCGCGCGCCTTCTTCGCGGCCCGTGCGCTCGTGGTTCCCGACACCCACCGCCGCCTCGAGACGTTGCGCGGGTTTTCTCGTCGAGACTTCGCGCGCACGGTGATCGTGGAGCGGGAGGTGCCGCAGCCGGCGCTGGCTCGGCCCGAGCCGGTAGGCGACGAGGTAACGCCGGTGGTGATCGTGCGCTATCAAGCGGACGCGATCGAGATGCGCGTCGACGCCAGTTCGGCCGGTTTCGTGGTGGTGAGCGACAACTACCACCCGGATTGGCGGGCCTGGGTGGACGGCAAACCCACCGAAATTCTGCGTGCCAACCACATCATGCGGGCGCTCCCGGTGGGCCCGGGCTCGCACCTTGTGACCATGCGCTTCCTGGCGCGCGCTGAGATCGCGGGACTGCTCGTGTCCAACCTGGGCTGGCTGATGCTGGTGGTGGTCGTCGCGCTGGGCGTGGCCAAGCGCCGGCGCGCGCCCGGCCCGGTTCAATAGCGCCCCACCAGGGTTGCCCTTGTGAAGGCAGCGCCGGTGACCCGGATCTGGCGAGCGCCAGCGAGACGGCATTTCGCGGGCACGGACTAGGGTAAGCGATTTTACACAGAGGGCACGTGCCCGTGGCATGCTGCGGATCAATGACCGACGTCGAACACGCTGCTCGCAAGATCGCCGCGCCGACCGGCACCAGCATAGCAAGGGTTTTCTGCTTCGGAGTCTTGGGCTTGGTGCTGGTGGCGCTGGTGTTTGCCACGGTCGAGTATGAGTTCAGACTCTTGCTGACCTCGCAGGTGCCGGCGCCCTACCCGCAATCGATCTACACTTTGATGGCGGTGCCGGGAACATCCCCGGTCGCGGGATCTTCCGGGGCGGCGGGCGCGGATTTTGGTCAGGTCTACCTTTCAGCTCTGGCGTTGCGCCACGGGGAGTCTGCCTATCACCCGACCAGCCCACAATTTGTGGACCGCAACGGTCAGCTTCCCAACTATCCACCGCTCATGTATTGGCTCTGCCTCCCCCTGTCTCGATTGCCCTACTACGTCGCGCTCTTGGTTCATACCGGGCTCTCACTCCTGGCGTTGTTCGGAGCGACGGTGTTCGTGCTCATGCGGAGGGCCCTCAAGCGTCATGTAGGGGGAGTACTCCTTGTGCAGGCTAGCCTCTACTTCTTGACGCCGATTGGATTCACCCACTTCGAACGTGGTCAATTCGACTTGCTGGTGGCGACCTCGTTTTTGCTCTGTTTCGCCTGTGTCTTTGCTGCCCGAAAGCCATTCGGCCTGGCAGCCCTGTCCGGCTTCTTGGGCGCTCTCAAATGGACCGCCATACCCTTCCTCGGCTGCTTCGCAGTGCTCGGATTCTCGCTCGCGTCGCGCCCAAGGCGGTGGGTCTTTGTTGCAATACTCGCGGTTGCTGCGCTTGGCACGGGCCTGTTCTGGCGAGGCGTCTTGGAATACTGGACCAGCCTCCGCTTCTACGAACTCAACTCTTCTCCTTGTGGCTTGACCTTGCAGAACATATTGCCGCGCTTCTGGACAAAACTGGCCCCTATTCTGGCCACAGCGTCGGTGGCCATCTTTGCCCTCATCCGATTCCCGACCGCTGACCGACCGCGGATTCTGAGAGCTATCAGCGCCCCATTCGCGCTTGCGCTCGTCAATTTCGCGATCTGTTTCGGAACCTGTTCGTATGAATATCATACGGTGGCGACCCTGGGAATGGTGCCCGCATTGATCGTGTGGTTGGAAGCAGCGCCGGAGCTGCCAGCCCAGACGAAGGTCGCCACCTCCGCGGCCTTCGGCCTCTTCTTGATTGTGGCTTTCCGGCTATTCGGTCTGACCGCCCTTGGTCACGTGACCATGACGGGGATCTATCTGGCACTGGCGCTATTCTTCCTCGGCGTGTGCGCCTATACGATCCATACCGCCCGCCCTCCCAAAACTCGTATTCACTCCGACCCGGCCAACCGGGAGGGGTAGGACGAAGGGCGGAAGAACGCTCATTCAGTGCGCTCGAGAGTCAGTCTGCGACCAGTGGGCGACAGGAAGGCGGGAGTAGCCATTCCTAGGCGCGCCAGGCGGCACTGTAGTGCGGTCCGCAGGACGCCCAGGCCGTACTGCAAACTGCGGCGGAATCCGATGGAGGAGGCTTCTTCGAAGTACAGCGTGGGACAGGTGACCTCGGCGATGTGGAACCCGAAGTACGCGGCCTGCACCAGCATCTGGTTGTCGAACACGAAGCCGTCGGCGTTCTCCTCGAGAGGCAGCGTGGTGAGAACCTTGCGCGAGAAGGCACGGTACCCTGTGTGATACTCGGAGAGTTTCTCGTTGATGAGAAGGTTCTCCGCTGCGGTCAGAACTCGATTGGCGATGTACTTGTAGCGAGGCATTCCGCCCTGTAGGGCGCGTCCGCCAAGAATCCGTGAGCCCAGGGCGACGTCGTAGAGTCCACTGGCCACGCAATGGGCGAGGGCCGGCACGAGCTTGGGCGTGTACTGATAGTCAGGGTGGACCATGACCACGATGTCCGCGCCACGCTGCAGGGCGGCGGTGTAACAAGTCTTCTGGTTGCCGCCATATCCGCGGTTCTTCGGGTGGACGATGGTGTGCAAACCTAGACGTCGAGCGACTTCGGACGTCCTATCCGATGAGCGGTCGTCCACCACGATGATCTCGTCGACCATGTCGGGAATCTCGGCGGCGGTGCGCTCGATGGTTTGCTCCGCGTTGTACGCCGGCATGACAACAATGATTTTCTTTCCGTCGATCACTGAGAACCCTCGCTGGAGCGTGGATGTTGGACCATCGCCGCGCTCCCTGTCTACACCGCATTCTTGCTTAAAACCATGGGGGTTCTGCCACCTCGGCCGCGTCTCCGGAGTAGTCTTGGGCCCATGGATTCACGTCGCGCCCATGGTGCGCAGTCCATTTTCGCCCAGCTGGGAAGACCCGTCGCGCCGTCGAGCGAATGCTGCAGCACAGACCGGGTCTGCACGGTCGAGGCCATGCCAATGAAACGCGAGGTGGATTTCCTCGCGGTCGACGAGATCCAGCTGTACGGACACGGCGAGCGCGGCCATGTGTTCACGGATCGGCCGTTGCTAGCCTCTACACCGCAGAAGGAAGCTGTCGCTTGAGCGCGTCCAGGGTGATGTGTTCGATGACGGCCTGGCCTGGACGCGGAACCAAGATGAAGCGGACGGCGTTCGCCACGCGCTTCTTGTCGACTCCGATGCGGTCGAGCACCGGCGTGGCAAGCCGGTGCTTTGCGTCCACCGGCAGCCCGAGGCGCGTGAGCAGCGCGGTCACGCGCGCAAGCAACCCTGGCTCGGTCACGCCGCGGGCAGTGCCCAACCCCAGGGCAGCGACCATCCCGAGCGACAGCGCCTCACCGTGCAGAAGCTGGAAACCGGATGCGGCCTCGATGGCGTGACCAACGGTGTGGCCGAAATTGAGAATCGCGCGCCGACCGCTCTCGCGCTCGTCAGCGGCCACCACCTCCACCTTGACCCGTACCGCAGCCTCGATGATTCTTGCCAGCACAGCCGCCGGCATGGCCGCGCCGGCCTGCGCCTCCAGCGTGTCGAGCAAGGCTGCGTCGGCGATGAGCCCGGCCTTGACCACTTCCGCCATCCCGGCCGCGAATTCGCGGGGTGGCAACGAATCGAGGAACCCTAGATCAGCCAGCACCGCCCGCGGCTGGTAAAAGGCGCCCACCAGATTCTTGCCCGCGGCAATGTCCACCCCGGTCTTCCCGCCCACCGAAGCGTCCACCATGGCCAGAAGGGTGGTGGGGCAGGTGGCGTACGCTATCCCGCGCAGGTAGACGGCAGCGGCAAAGCCGGCGTGGTCGCTGGTGGCGCCGCCCCCGATTCCCACCAGAGCAGCGCCCCGATCATAGCCGTTGCCGGCCAGCCAGTCGCAGCTGCGCTCGATGGCGGCCAGCGTCTTGCAAGATTCGCCCGCCGGAAGATCCAAGCGCTGGACGCCGGGCAGGCGTGCTGCCAACGCTTCGACCAGCGGCTGCACGCGCGGCGACAGCTGGCCCAGGCGGCTGTCCACCAGTACGGCCACTCCGGTGGGCTTGCCCAGTGCCACGGCGATCTTCTGCGCCATGTCCGTCGCGCCTNNCGGGCGCGATGCAAACGTCATAGCTTCTTGGGCCCAACGGAACCGAGATGGTGGTCACATCCATCCGACTAACACTGCCTGGCCGCAGGTGGCAAGCACCGGATAGTACGGCAAAGGCGGGCAGGAGCTGCCGCGGCTATTGACGATGGCCTGATGCGCAGGTGCAGCTCCCTGTGACCGTGCGAGGTAAGATGCATTCCCCGCTTTGGCCACCAGTGATTTTCACGTTGTGGATCCCAGTCTCGCCGGTCGCGTGATCGGCGGGTGCCGGCTGCTGCATTTGCTGGGCGTGGGGGGCATGGGCGCGGTGTGGAAGGCGCATCACCTGGCGCTCGACATTCCGGTGGCGCTCAAGCTGATGCTGCCCATGGAGGCGCTGGGGCCGGACGCAGGTGCGCGCCTGCTGCGCGAAGCCCGGGCTGCGGCGCGGTTGCGCCACCCCAACATCGTCGGAGTGTTCAATGTAGGCGAGGAGGCGGAGTTCCGTTTCCTGGTCATGGAGTTCGTTGAAGGCAAGAGCCTGCAAAAACTGCTGGACGAGCGCGGATCCCTGCCGGTGGGCGAGGCGCTCGCCATCACCGCACAGCTCCTCGACGCGCTGGAGTTGACCTTTGCCCACCGGATCGTCCACCGGGACATCAAGCCAGACAACATCCTGATCGACGGCTGCGGGGTCGCGAAATTGGCGGATCTGGGGCTGGCCAAGGAAATCGGCACCGAAATGAATTTGACCCAAACCGGCATGGTGATGGGCAGCCCCTATTACATCGCGCCCGAGCAGGCCAGCGACACGAAGAACGCCAGTCCCTTGGTCGACATCTATTCCTTGGGATGCGTTCTGTTTCACATGCTGGCGGGCGCACCGCCCTTTGGCGGGACGACCCATCTGGAGGTCATTCTCAAACACGTTCGCGACCCCATTCCCGATCTGTCGCAGGTTGCACCGGCAGTGCCAGCCTCGCTTGGCCCCATCGTCGCCAAGATGATGGCCAAGCAACCCAAGGACCGCTATCAGACGCCCGCCCAGGCTCGGCAAGCCCTGCAGCCGCTCTTGCAACCCGAGGCAGCTCGCCAGGGCAACCGGTTCACCCGCCTTTGGCGTGGATTGCACTCCTTGAAGTTGGTTGGGCCAGGCATTTTGGTTATTGGCCTGGGCTCTTCCATCTATTGGTGTAGTCGCGCCGAGAAAATCCCAGCGGCAAGGGAGAGCCCGGCGGCCACTGCAGCCGCAGGCGCGCCGGAGAATCCAGTTGCGACCAATGCCGCGCACACCGAGACTGCGTCCGCCCGAGCGCAACACCGACCACGACGGACCGCCACCGAGCCATCAGCCCGCTGGGCGACGCGCGAGGCTTTGCCCGTGCGCGGTGCCGGTCGCATGGAGCCATCAAACAGTTGGCCGTCGCACGAGTCACCGCGTGCGCGCAGCGGCGGGCTGTCGGCTGCGATCGAGGCAGGCGACGGGGAAAGCCTGCGCGCCCTGCTCGACCGCGGCGTGCAGCCCAACGTGGCTGACGGTCAATTCTCGCCACTGCACGAAGCCGTCCTTTGGGGCGAGCCCAGCATCGTGCGCATGCTCCTGGAAAAGGGTGCGAACCCCAACGCGCGCGATTCTGCCGGCGAAACGCCGCTGCACGAAGCTCTTCGCCGCCGCGATCACGAGATGGTGAGTGTACTGCTCGATTTCGGCGCCAATCCCAATCTTTCCGATCGCACGGGCACTACACCCCTGCAGGCGGCGGGCAACGACGGCTACCTCGTGCGCAAACTCCGAGAGAAAGGGGCGCATTGAAGTGTACGCGTCGCGCGCGGCTACCGCTTGCAGCGCCGCGTGTCCTTGGTGATATCAGGGCGGAGGCAGGCAGGAACTGCCGCGGCTATTGACAATCGCCTTATGGGCGGGCTCTCCCTTGGGCAAAGGGGTACGCTGACCGGGCACGGGCCGCGACATGGGACGGGCCGGCGGCTCGGGTGCGGCGGGCGGGGTCACCACAGGCCCGGTTGGGCGGATGATCTTCTGGGCCGTGGTGGGGCCACTCACCGCCAGGTGGCTGCGCAGGTGCCGCACCATCTTGCGACCGATGCCCTTGATGCGCGCCAGCTCTTCGACGGTCCGGAAGGGATGCTTGTGGCGATAAGCCATTATGTTGCGAATGCGCGCCGGGCCGACACCCGACAGAAGGCGCAGTTCCTCGGATGAGGCAGTGTTGAGGTTGACCACGCCCTCCAGGGTGGCTTTCTGCGCCCGAGCCGGCGGGGCCAGCCCGAGCATGAACATGAGAGTCACCACGCAGCCGCGCGACATGCCCTTGTTGTCGGCGCTCGCGCAAAAAAGTTGCTACCGAAGTCACTTCTCGGGCAAGGCCACCGGACAATCATCGAAGTGCAAGACCCGCCCCTTGCCGGCACGCTTGCCACACAGAAGCGCATGATCCGCGCGCCGCAGGAGTTCGTCTGCGTCGATCTGTGAGCCGTCGTCGTCGGTGGTGGCGACGCCGAAGGTTGCGCCCACGATGCCGTGCTCGTCGATGGGCTGGCCCGACAAGGCCTGCAAGATGCGGCCGGATACCATGCAGGCCTGGGCGGCGCTGGTTTCGGGAAGCAGAACGACGAACTCGTCCCCGCCGAAGCGGGCCACGATGTCCACCTCGCGCAGCCCGGTACGCAAGCGCTGCGCCACGGTCACCAGCACGCGATCGCCGGCCTCATGGCCGAAGCGATCGTTGACCTGCTTGAATCCGTCGAGATCGACCAAGGCCAGGCTCAGGCTGCGCGGGTGCCGGCGCATACGCACGAATTCGTCGCGGATGCGCTC
Source organism: Myxococcales bacterium (assembly GCA_003158455.1). Classification (GTDB taxonomy): domain Bacteria; phylum Myxococcota_A; class Polyangia; order Fen-1088; family Fen-1088; genus Fen-1137. The sequence goes on from PMJO01000265.1 coordinate 10,695, forward strand.
GGACAAGTGGCGCCGGTTGTACAGGCCGGTCAGCGGATCGGTGATGGCCAGCTTCTCGACCTCGCGCCGGGCCTGATCGACCGCTCGGGTGAGCAAGGCGCCGGTCACCGCCGAGCTGAGCACCAGACGCAGTTCCTCATAGAGCATGGTGTCGGGCGCTCCGAACTCGAGCGACGCCATGCCCAGCCGTTCGCCGCGGAAGCCCAGCGGCACGAGGACCACCGAGCGACCGTCGAGAAAACCCTCGGGCGCGATCTGGCGAGTGGCAAAGCGCAAGGGTGCTTCGCGACGACCGTTCTCGTCATACACCAGCGTGGCCTCGCTCTCCTCGGTGACTCGGTTGGGCTCGGTGAACAGCGAGATCGCGCCGGCGCGAATTCCCAAGTGGGGCAGATGCTCCGCCGCTGCCTTGCCGAGGGCCTCCAAGCTAGGCGCCGCCAGCATTGCAGCAGTGGCCTCGGCCACGGTCCCCATGAGGGCCACCAACTCGCCACGTTGCTGAGCCTGCGCGATGGCCGCCATGTCGCTCGCCACCAGCAACGCCTCCTGAATGAGATCGTAGATGCGTCCCCGGGTGGCGGCATCGTGAACGCAGGCCAGGGCATCGCGCCGCAGAACCAAGAGCACGTCATGCGTGGCACCAACCGAGCTATCCCGACGGAGCAGGGCATAGCAAATGTCTTCCACGCAGTTGACAAAGGCGGGCACTTCCGGTTCGGCAATCTGCACCAGGAAGGTGGAGAACAGCTGCTCCTCCCATTCTTCGGGCACGAAGTCGAATCCGCTGTGCGCGGCCTGACGGAGATTGGCGACCACGCTCTTCTGGCGGACCCGCAAGACCTCGGCGAAATCCTGCGCCTCACCCGGCAGGGGCCAGGACAGCACGCGCTCGCGGCTTCGCGTGTTGCACCCGCAAGAACGACGGCGCACAAATTCCGTCTCAAAGGTGATGGCGCGCTTGAGCAGCGGGGTTCCGTGCAGGGCCCCAGCCAAGCTGCGAACCGCATGGCGGACCTGTTCGGTCACTGGCTGGCGAACGGTGGTGAGTGGCACGCGCGCGTAGCGGGCGAAGTCCAGATCGTCGAATCCCACCAGCGAGAGATCGCGCGGCACCCGAATCCCGCGCCGGTCGAGTTCGTCGAGTGCCCCCAAGGCCATGACGTCGTTTGCGCACACAATAGCGTCCACTTCGCCCGCCCCAAGCCCGCGGCGATCGAACAGCTCGGCCACCGCCAGACCGCCGCTGGGGCGGGTGAAATTGCCAAATCCTATTCGGCGCGCATCGACGTGCATGCCCTGCTCGGCCAGCGCGCGGACGAAGCCGCGATAGCGCGCCTGCGCCTCGGGGTTGGGGGTCGGGCCAGCAATCATGGCGATCTTACGCCGCTCGTGGGTCGCGATGAGGTGCTTGACCGCGGTGTACATCCCGACCTCGTTGTCCATCAGCAACGAAGGCATGCCCGGTATTTCGACCCCCAGGCAGACGCACGGCAGGGCGTGGTAGCGCTGCACGAACGCCTCGATCTGGGTCGCGGTCACGTGGTGGCCGATGGTGTGCGCGCAGATGAGCAGAGCGTCCACGTTGTGCGAGCCCACGATGTCGAACAGGAAGCCCTTGGGATGCTGCAATTCGATGCCCAGCATGCCGCCCGAGATGGCCACGAAGTCCAGGCTCTGCTCGCGCGCCTCGCGCTCCGCGGCCACCAGTACCTGCTTCTGGAACTCGTCGTCAAAGGCGTCCGCTAGAAGCCCCAGACGAGGCCCCCGACGAGGAAGACCAGCTCGCGGCTCAGCCATTGACGTCATTCTTGGCGAAATCGCCACTGGCTCCATTCTGCTCGCGCGGGACCGAGCACTGCAAGGATTGCGCATCTTTCCGGACATCTCGGGTGAGAGAACAACGACATCTCCTACCTTGGACTACCCCCGTCATTCTACCCAACGGGAACGACGGACCATCTTGCTGATTCGCGTTTCCTAGCCGCTCTTTTCCGTCCAGACGGACAGCAGCTGTAGGCAGACGCCCACGGCGGCCGCCATCCATTCCAGCGACACCCATTCCCGCACAGAGTGAACAGCTTGGCCGCCGGCAAAAAGGTTCGGCGTCAGCAGCCCCTGCGCAGACAATCGCGATCCGTCGGTGCCACCGCGGATGGCTTTGCGGACCGGTTCCAGTCCCTGACGCCGGATTGCTTCGATGGCGTACTCGATGACCTTCGGGTCCCTCGCGATATGGGTGCGCATGTTGCGATATGATTCTTTGATCGTGAGGGCGATCACCACGCCGGGGAAACGCGCCTCGACCGAGGCAAGAATGCCGCGCAAGACGTTTTCGCGCTCGTGTAGCTCGTCGTCGCTGAACGCGCGCACTAGCAGCTTCAACTGCGTGCTCGCCACCTCGCCGCTCATGCAATACGGGTGCAAGTAGGGTTGCCGCCCGTCGGTGGTCTCGGGAAGGAAAGCCACGGGCAGGGCTTCCACGATGGCGCAAGCTGCGCGCACGGCGTTTATCATGACGTTCTTCGCGTGACCGGGGTGAACATCGTGTCCGGTGACGGTGACGAGCGCTGTGTCGGCGCTGAAAGTCTCGTCTTCCACCTCGCCCAGATCCGATCCATCCACCGTGTAGGCGTACTGCGCGGCGAAGCCGGCCAAATCGAAACCCTCAGTGCCGCGCCCGACTTCTTCGTCGGGCGTGAAGGCGACCCGCAAGATTCCGTGCCGCAGTTCCGAATGCTGCCCAAGCCACGCGATCATCGTCATGATCTCGGCAATACCCGCCTTGTCGTCGGCGCCCAGTAAGGTCGTGCCATCAGTGTAGATGAGGGTGTGTCCAATGCAGCGACCGAGATTGGGGTTGGCGGCAACCGTGATCGTCGCCCCTGTTGCAGGCAGAATGATTTCGCCGCCCGCGTAGTTGTGAAGCACTTGAGGCTTCACGTCGGTCCCGCAAGTACCGTGGTAGGTGTCCAGGTGCGCGAGAAAACCCAGCACAGGGATTCTTCCCGTGGCTGGATGCCCTGGCGGCAGATTGGACGGCAGAGTGGCCGTCACGTGGCCGGAGCCGGCCATGGTCGCATCCGAGCAACCCAGGGCGACAAGCTCGCCGACCAGCAGTCGAGCCAGTTCCTTTTGTCTCTCGGTGGAGGGAGAGCACGAGGCGTTCTCGTCGCTCTGCGTGTCGATTCTCACGTAGCGGACAAATCGCTCCAACAGCGCCCGCCGCTCGGCGACGTCCAGGGTCCATGTCGGCATTGCACTATGGTAGACGCCCCCGCCACCGCTTGCCCTTCGAATCGGCAACATGACCCGAAATGCAATAATCGACGCGCCTGACGCCGCCGCGGAATTCGCTTCTCGCCTCCGCTGAGATTCAACCGGTTCGAGCGTCCGCGCCGTAAGCCACAGCAGGCGCGAGAGGAGAGTGCCGTGGGGGGCGGGCAATCGGGCGGGCAGGCATGCATCCTAACTTGCCTAAGCTGAACATTTGCATAGTATTGGTGAAATGCAGGTCCGCGCCCAGGACGACACTCTCAATCCTGCCCAGGCCGCCGCGGTCGAGCACGGCGACGGGCCGTTGCTGGTGATAGCGGGCGCAGGCTCGGGCAAGACGCAAACCCTGGCGCATCGGGTGGCTGGGCTCATTCGGCGTGGCGTGGATCCGAGGCGCATCCTGCTGCTCACCTTCACCCGGCGCGCGGCGGCCGAGATGACCCGAAGGGCGGCGCGGCTGGCCGGGCGTGTGCGCAACGTCGAGGGAACCTTGCCCTGGGCCGGCACCTTCCACGCAATGGCCAACCGCCTCCTGCGCATGCATGCCGCGGTGGTGGGCCTGCATCCCAGCTTCACCTTGCTCGATCGCGAGGATGCCGCGGATCTTGTTGATCGCATCCGCCAGACGCGCGGGCAGGCGCGCACCGATCGACGCTTTCCGCGCAAGGGCACCTGCATCGCCATCTATTCGCGCGTGACCAACACCCAGGGCGACCTGCATCGCTGCCTGGAGCAGTCATTCCCCTGGTGCCTGGAATGGGAGAGTGCCCTGCGCGAGCTTTTCGCTGCCTATGTCGACGCCAAGATCGAACGCCAGGTGCTCGACTACGACGATCTTCTACTTTACTGGTTGCACCTGATGGGCGATGCCGAGGCGGCCCAGCGTATCGGCGATCGCTTCGAGCAGGTGCTGGTCGACGAGTATCAGGACACCAATAGCCTGCAGGCCGAGATCCTGCGGCGGCTGAAGCCGAGCGGCCGCGGGGTCACCGTGGTGGGCGACGACGCGCAGTCGATCTATGCGTTCCGCGCGGCCACCGTGCGCAACATCCTGGATTTTCCCAAGCAATATGACCCGCCGGCCACGGTGCTGACCCTGGCGCAGAACTACCGCTCCACCCAGGCGATCTTGCACGCAGCCAATGCGGTGATTGGGTTGGCCAAGGAACGCTTCACCAAGGATCTGTTCACCAGCCGGCGGGGTGGCGCCCGGCCCGGTTTGGTCACGGTGGCCGACGAGGACGCGCAGGTGAACTGGGTGGCAGACCGAATCCTCGAACAGCGCGAGGCGGGGGTGGCGCTCCGGCAGCAAGCGGTCTTGTTCCGCGCCGCCCAGCACAGCGATGCGCTGGAGGTCGAGTTGCAGCGACGAAATATCCCTTTCGTCAAGTACGGCGGCCTGCGCTTCTTGGAGGCGGCGCATGTGAAGGACGCGCTCTCCTGCTTGCGTTGGGCGGAAAATCCCAAAGACGGCTTGGCCGTATATCGCGTGGTGCAGTTGCTACCTGGCATCGGGCCGCAATGCGCGGAACGACTGTGGCAGGCGCTGGCCCACACAGGTGCGAGTCTGGGCGAAACCTTGGCCGGCTTCGTTCCGCCGGGCACGGCCCAAGAAGACTGGCCACACTTGGTCGAGCTGATGCAGCGGCTGAATAGTGCGGCCACGCCCTGGCCCGGCCAGATGGGACTGGTGCGGCGCTGGTACGAACCCTTCCTCGACACTCTCTACGACAATGCCCGTACTCGGCTGGGCGATCTGGACCAGCTCGAACGGCTGGCTGATGCTGCGCCTACGCGCGAGCGGTTTCTTTCTGAGTTGATTCTTGATCCACCCGAGGTAGTGGGGACCGAGGCCGGCCCGCCCCATCTTGACGAGGACTTTCTCATCCTGTCCACCATCCATTCAGCCAAGGGCCAGGAGTGGGACACGGTCTTCGTGCTCAATGTGGCCGATGGCTGCATTCCCTCGGACATGGCCACCGGCAATCCCGACGAAATCGAGGAAGAGCGGCGTCTGCTTTACGTTGCCATGACTCGCGCCAAGAACACCCTGGCCTTGATCCACCCGCTGCGTTTCTTCGTGCGCCAGCAGAATCGCTACGGCGATCGGCACGTCTTCACCCCGCGATCGAGGTTCTTGCCCGAGAGCCTGCTCGACCGCTTCGACTGCTGCACGCCGACGGACGCGCGCACCAGCGAGGAAGCAACGACAGCGCCCGCAAGCGCGCGCGTCGATGTGGCTGCGCGATTGCGCGGAATGTGGACCTAACCAGGTGGGTGTACAATGGCCTGGGGAGAACATGAAAGAGCGACTCATCGGCTGCGTGGCGTTGGCATTAGCTTGCTCCTCGGCAGAGCCAGGCGGCGGCGCCGGGCCCAGCACCATCTTCCCGGACGCCGGCGGCGCCGGACCCAGTACCACCTTCCCGGACGCGGGCGTCGCTCCTACGGCCACGTGTGAAGGCGAGGGCGGCTCTGCGCCAGTAGCGCAGCCGGTGTTCGTGCGCAACATGAAGAGCGGCGAGACCGGATGGTTCTCGTCGCCGGGGCTCTACGATCTGAACGGCGACGGCAAGAAAGAGATTGTCGCGCCCTTCTACAGCTTGTTCGTGTTCGATGCTGCGGGCAACAAGCTGGCCACCATCAAAAAGGACGCTTACACCAAAGGCCGCATCTACGCACCGGCCGTGGTCTCCGATCTCGACGGTGATGGCACGATCGAGATTGTGGCCGCGGGCAACCTCGGAACCGTGGCGGCCTACGAATGGAAGAGCGGAACCCTGACCATCAAGGCCGGCTGGCCTGCCTATGCGACAACGAACGGCGGCGATGCCGAGCCGGAGGTCCGCGGCATGGCGGCGGGCGATCTCGACGGAGATGGCAAGATCGAGGTGGTGGTCACGACCACGGAAACCAGTGCCATTGGCGCCCAGGTGTTCGCCTTTTCACCCGACGGGAAGCTCTTCCAACCGGCCGGGGTCACCTGGCCGGCCTGGCCGCGCTACAACACGCGCAAAGGCCTGGGCGGCGACGCCGACACCAATGGCCAGGGCCAGCAAGGCTACGGTTGCTACGGCCTCAATGTGAGCATTGGCAACATCGACGACGACGCCCAGCAGGAGGTGATCGTCACCTACGACAACCACCAGATCAACGCTTTCAAGGCCGACGGGACCTCGATTCTCGCCGCACCCTATTTCACCAATCCGGCCACTGAGTACCTGAACCGACCGCTGGATTGGGGCCAGTTCATCCGCTGGGTCGATCCCCTGGTGGAGGAGAACCACTATCACTTGCACACCGACGCCTGGCCGGATGTGAAGACCACCATGTGGCTGCAGTGGACCGCGTCGCCACCTTCAGTGGCAGATATCGACGGTGACGGGAAGAACGAAGTGATCGGAATTCCCAACGCCGAGATGAAGGATCCCTATGAGACCCAGGGCTATGCCTTCATGGTCCTGCAGGGTGCGCAGAACGGGGGCGCCCGCAGCGCCATGCGCCTGCCGGGTTGGGAGACCCTGCCCATGAGCGCCAAGCCGGTTCCGCGGGCTGAGGGCGACTGGTACCCTCCCAGCGGCGTGCCCGCACCGGTGCTGGCCAACATCCTGGGTGACAGCCGGCCCGAGATCATTGCCGCTATCGACGACGGTGCAATCTACGCGGTCAGCCCCGACGCCCAGATCCTGTGGCACTACAACTACGCCAAGGGCGCGGCCAAGACCTTCGCTTCCGAGCCGGTGGTGGTGGACCTGAACCGCGACGGCGTGCCCGAGATTGTGTTTGGCACCTACGCGCTTTCAGCCAATGCCGGCCGCTTGGTGATCCTGAGCAACACCGGCGCGGAGCTCTACGACATCCCGTTGCCAGGGCAGAACAACGACGAAAAGAACGGCATCGGCGTGCCTGCGGCGCCATCGGTGGCGGATCTCGACGGCGACGGCACTCTGGAAATCGTGCTTCTGACCTTCGACCACGGCGTGGACGTGTTCAACGTGCCCGGCTCGGGGAGCAAGTGTATGCCTTGGCCCACCGGCCGGGGAAACCTGCTGCGCAATGGTCAAGGCCCGGCCTACGTGCCGTAGATCGCGCGCTACAGCGCCTCGTGGCCGCGCTCTCCGGTGCGGATACGGATGGCGTCGGCCACCTCGCTGACGAAGATCTTGCCATCCCCGATCTCGCCGGTACGCGCGGTGGCCAAGATCGCCTCGACGATGGGATGCACCATATCGTCGTCGACGACAATCTGAATGCGAACCTTGGGGATGAAGTCCACAACATAGGCCGAACCGCGATACACCTCTTTCTTGCCGCCGGTGCGGCCGAAGCCTCTGACCTCCGAGACGGTCATGCCTTGGGCGCCCACTTGGCGCAGCCGGTCCTTCAAATCGTCCAGCTTGAACGGCTTGATGATGGCTTCGATCTTCTTCATGTTCCCAAGCATCCCTCCGAACACGTTGCCGGTGTGTTTCCGGCCGGTGAAATGTCCGTAACCGATCTATTTGCTATAACATGAGTCTACTGCCACTATTTGGCCACGGAGGATCGCATGCTGAGAGCCTTTGGCCTTGCTGCCTCGCTCGCGCTGGTTTCTGCCGGATGTGGCTCGGGAGACGGCACATCCGGGACCTCTGGAGTCTCTGGGTCGAAACCGCTGACCAGCCTTACTGACACGGAGAAAGGGCAGCTTTGTGACTGGATGGTGGCGAAGTTCGGCGGCTACGGTACCCAGAGGACGTGCGATTCCCCGCTGTTCTCATATCCCGATCAGGCCGCGTGCGTGGCCGACTCGCCCAGCCCCAGCCACACCCCAAACTGCCAGGCCACCGTGGCGCAGATGGAAGCCTGTGTCAATTCACTCCCGCCATGCCCGACCTTGCTTGACGGGCAGAATTCCCCTCAATGTGTGCCCGTGGGTGGCTGCTAGGACTGCGGCGTCGACTTGATCTGCATGTGGCTAGTCCGGCGGCGCGTCGCGGTGGCGAGGCTGCCGGCCTCGGGCGTGGGCGGCGTCAGGTTCAAGTGCAGGCCAAGCGCTGCACGAACCGCGAAGTGGTCCTCGCTGACTGAGAAGGCCAGCAGGTCATTGATGCGCTCGCGGGCCGACAACGGGCTTTGCCCGGAGGGCTCGACTGCAATCACCCGCGCCGCCGCGCCGAGATCGCCACACAGGGCGAGAGCCGCGCGTCCGGCGGTGAGGTCAGAGGCGACGATCCAAGCCAGCAGATCCAGTCTGTCCCCACGCGCCTCCACGAATCTCTTCGCCACCACCTTCAGTTCGGCCCGCAAGGCCGGCAAGAGCAGCGGGTCGAGTGTCTTGGCCATCTTGTCGACCTCGTCCCCGTGCGGACCATTGCCGATCGGGCAACCGCCGAGCTGCAGCCCCGCGCGTACCGCGATCTCCAACAGCGCCGGCGTGCCCAGGGCAAAGCGGGGAAACCGCTCCCAGCGCATCAGCACCATTCGCTTGGCCAAGTCGAAAATGACCTCGCTATACCTGCTCCACTCGCCGAAGCCCGGGCCCACCACCAGGGCCGGGGTCAGGGTGTTCTTCTCTTTCAGGTTGACGATGGACACGGTGCCGGGCGCATCTCTCTTCAAGAAGACGTCAGGCAGGGTCGCCTCAATCGTGTTGGCCACGTAGCGCAGGGCTGCGGCGAACGGCCAGGCCGCGCCGGAAAGGTCCACCCGCGCGGCCCGGTCCAACCCGATGGCCTTGTGCGGGCTCGCGCTGGACATGGCGATGGCGGGTCCCAGCAAGCCGAGCAAGGCGCCGATATAGGGATCCTCTGCCGGGTGCAGGATCTTGCGCCACAGCTGTTCGTTCATTTTTCCGGCCAGGTTGGGAAGTTGACTGGGCCGGTAGCTCTCGTAGAAGCTGGCCAGGGGTGGATCGGCCTTGCCCAGATAGACCAGCGCCGCAGCCACGCACCACATCCGGTCGTGGGCGCCCATTTGATAGAAAAGTGGCGCCAGCGCCTGATACGAAGCCACGCGGTCGGGTTTCTTGCTGATCAGCATCTGGTGCTGCGCGATGGTCTTGTTCACTGCCGAGGGACCCGACTCCTGGTACAGCTGCGCGAGCTGCTCCTGGCGCGCAAAATTGTCATGGTCGAGCTTGGCGGCGACTTCGAGGGCCAGTATGGCGCTCTCGCGGTTCTTCAGGTGCTTGATGGCCACTGCGGCCAGCGCGTCCCACAGGCGCAGTTTGAACTCGACCGGCGCCTCGGCGGGCAGACGCTTCAGTTGTCGGCGGTAGGCGCGCGCCAGGTCCTTCCAACTCCGGCTTTCCGTCAGCATGCGCTCGATAGCATCGAACGCGCGCACGAACATTGGGTCGTCCTCCAGCACCTGGGTGAACACCGCCACCGCCTTGGCATTGTCCTTCATCTCGTCCCGATAGATGGCGGCCAGGGTGTAGCGGCAGCGGGCGCGGATAGTGGGCTCGGTCTCCAGCCCAGACAGCGTCTCCAGCGTCTCGACCGCCTTGGCCCATTGCTTGCCCTGACTGTAGTAGTCGAGCATCTTGTACAGGGTCTGCCGCCGCTCAGGCTGCACCGCCAACGCCTTGGTGTAGCAGGCCACCGCATCGGCTGAGTCATGCAGCTTCTCGCGCAGGATATCGCCTAGCTCATCCCAAAGTTGCACGCGCTCGTCCTCGTCGCTGACCAGGGCGAGTTGCTTGCGGCGCAGATCGACCACCTCGCGCCACTCCTGCCGGGCGGTACGCAGCGCGATGAGCGCTTCCAGGTGACCGCGCTGGTGCGGCTCCAAGGCTGCGGCTTCCTCGCGAAAGTGAATGACCGCGTCGCTGTCGGCGACCCGCTCTGCGCAGACGGCCCGGCGCACGCACAGCGCCGCCCGTTCCGGGACGCTCAAGCTGGTCAGGCCCAGCACATAGACGCGCTCGTAGGCCGCGCCCGCCTCGGCCCACGCCTCGCGTTCGAAGTGCAAGTCGGCCGACGCCTGCGCCAGGGGCAGCGAGTGCGGGGACAGCCGGGTGGCGGCCTCGAAGTTGGCCAGTGCCTTGTCCGTCTTTCCCAATTGCTTCGCGCAGCGGGCGACCCGTTCGTGCAGGATGGCGCGGGCCGCGTCGTCATCGGCGGGGACGCGGCGCAAGAGCATGTCGAGCAGCGGCTCCAGCGGTAGCCATTCCTGGCGTGCCTCGCGCAGCTTGGCCAGGCGTTCGGCCGCGCTCACCTGTTCTGGATCGGCGGCCACGGCACGGTTGAGCAGCTCCAGGCCGCCCTCCGGATCGTCGAGACGGTCGAGGGCCAAGATGCCTGCCTGGGCCCAAAGGCGCCCCTTCTCCATCGGGTTCTGCGTCTTCTCCGCGCCCTGCAGGGCAAACTTGGCCGCGCGCTCGAACTCGCCCTTGCGGCTGCACAGGTCAGCCAGCGCTGCCAAGGCCACCGCATTGTCGTGATCGCGGTCGAGCGCCCGCAAGTACAACGCCTCCGCGGCGGCCGGATCTTCGGCCGCAAAACCCTGGGCCACGACCAGCGCACTTTCCACGTCCTGCAGCTTGTCGAGCAGCAGGCTGGCCCGCTCCATGCGAAGCCCACGCGCCAGCTCGGGGTCGCCCTTGCGTTGCGCGCGCATTTCGAGCAGATCGCACAGCAGCGTCCACTGCTCGGTCTTGCGATATAGCTCCTCCAACTTGGCCAGTGCGTCTCGGTTGGCGGGATCGCGGGCGGTCAACGCCTCCAGCATCTCAATCAGCGGCTTCCATTGCTCGGCCGCGCGGTAGAGCTGTTCCAGTTTGGCAAAGGTGGCCGCGTCAGTGGGATTGCGCGCCAGTGCCTTGCGCAGCAGATCCGTCAGCGCCTTCCACTGCTCGGTCTTGCGGTAGAGCTCTTCCAGCGTGGCAAAGGCCGCCGGATCGGCGGGATTGCGCGCCAGCTCCCTTTCCAGCAGGGATGTCAGAGGCGCCCACTGTTCGGTCTTGCGTAGCAGCGCCTCCAGATTGGCGAAAGCCGCGTTGTTGTTTGGATCGCGCGCCAACATCTTTTCGTAGAGTGCACGCAGCGGATCCCAACGTTCGGCCTGGCGGAAAAGGTTCTCCAACTCGGCCAATGCCTCGGGGTTCTGCGGATCGCGGTCGAGCACCTTCTGGAAAGCCGCGATGGCCTCGTCGACCCGGGCCGCGTCCCGGGCGCAAACCCGCGCCACGCCCAGCGCGATTTGGGTTGAATCCGCGGCATCAGCCCCCTGGTGTTCGAGCTGGGCGACCTCCCGGGCGAAGTCATCCCACTGGCCCGTCTTTTCGGCCAAGCGTTTGGCATCGGCAAGCAGATCGGCATCGCGCGGTTGCAGGCGCAACGCCGTCATCATCACGGGATAGGCTCGATCACTGGCGCCGAGCTCCTGGTCCAGCAACAAGGCGACCTCGCGCAGAGCCTCCGCTTGGGCAGCTGGCTCGTGCATGACCTCCGCGCGGCTGATCATTATCCCGACCATGCGCTCCCATTCCTTGCGTTCGCGTAGGTGGGCCAAGCCTCGATTGAGGCCGTCGTGCGCCTCCCAATCCCCGGAATCGGCCACGAAAAGCTCCAACCAGGCTTCCACTTCGTCGTCGGCAGGCTTGCGGCCGGGCTGGGCAGCGATCACGGCCAAGGCCGCGAGGGTTTCCGGCAAGGAGGCGTCCACGGAAACCGGGATCAAGCCCAGTTCGGTCCGCACCACGCGCGCCTCGCTGTCCGAAAGTTGCGACGCCAGCAGGAAGTGCGGCACCCGGGTCTCGGTCGCGCCCAGCACGCGCTGGACCAGCATAGTCAAGTCCGGATCGTCGGGCCGATAGCCCACGAAAACGAACGACCACCTGCGATACAGGCTGGCGACAAAAGCCGCCGCACCGGTGGCACCGATCTTCGCCGGAATCTCGGCGGGGGACAGACAGAGCGAGACGGGAACATCGGCGCGACCGAATATCTGCAAGAGGAAGCGGCCGTGGCCATGTTCCAACGAGCTGGCGTTGGCGGCAAACGCCATCCGGCTCGCTACCTCGGCGTCGTCGGCCAGCGCGGTTGCCCAGAGCGCGTCGAACGTCGTCGTGATCAGGCCGCGCCAGCAGGGTGCGTGGGCCACGGTCTTTATGGCATCGGGCACCCGAATGTCCTTGCTGTACGCATCCGCCAACACGTCGCCCAGCGTGCTCTCGTGAAACAGCTCGCGCACCAGCGCCAAGGCCGAGGTCAAGCGACCTTTCTGCAGAAGATCGGCAAGCGCGGCCTTGTCCTCCGCGGCGGTAACCCATTCGAGGAAGCACTGGCCGAGCGCAGCCCAGCCGGGAAGTTGGGCCAGCTCGGAACAGCCAGCACCGGCTACCAGTACGGCCTGTCGATTCCTCAGGCGCTCCACCAGCGTATCGGGCAATGGGTGCATGAGATCTCCCTAGGTTTTCCGCGCGGGCGTCCGCTGCAGAACCAGATCTGCACTCGGGGTCACGCCACGCAGAAGTAGGACGGATTTCTAGCACAGAATTGGTTTCCCTTCCCACCGGCGGCGCAGCTAGCGAGCCATGCTGCGGTGGCCCAACGCATGCCGGAAGAATCTCGGAGGATTCAGGGTCCGGTGACGGCCGGCTTCTCCGACGGGCGCAACTTGGCCAGCTCGCGCACCATCAGCATGGCGGCGGCGACGGCAAACGGCAGATCCGCGCAAGGCCCTACCAGATAGATTCCGTAGAAGCCCAGCCAGCGCGGCAGCAGCACAAACAGAGGCATGGCCACCAGCTGCCGGCCGAGGAGGAGCAACGCCGCCTTGCGCGGCTCGTGCACGCTGAGAAAGTAGTGCGCCATGGTTCCGGTCAGGCCAAAGAGCGTGATGGGGACCACGAACCAGGGCAAGCCCCGGCGTACCATCGCGACTAGCTCCAAATCGGTTTTGCTGAACAGCCCAGCGATGAAGCCAGGAAAAACGACGACCAGTACCGCGAAAGCTGCGCCCATGGTGACGGTTCCCAGAAGCACGCGCACCAGGATCGCGCGCACGCGGTCCATCTGACCGGCTCCCTTGTTGAACCCGACGAGAGGCTGCATGGCCTGCATCACGCCGAGCGGTGGGTAGATGAGCATCATGGCCACGGTGTTGAGCACGCCGAGTGCTGCCACCCCGCGCGTGCCGGCCTGGCTGCCAGCGCCGTGGTTTGCCGCCAGAAAGACCATGGTGGCGAGGAACTGCATCAGCCCGAACGGCGCGCCCAGGGTGAGAATGGAGCGCGCCAGCGCTCGGTCCGCCTTGAGGAATACGCGCCGTATGTGCAGCATGCTCCGCCGGCCTTGCACGAACGCAATCACCGTCAGGCAGCCCGCCACTTGGGAAACCGCCGTGGCCAACGCTGTCCCGGTCACACCCCAGTGCAGGCCGAAAATTGCCAGTGCCGCCAATCCCACATTCAGCAGGTTGCTGGACAGCATGATGAGCAGCCCGAGCATGGGCCGCCCCTGCACCCGCAAGATGTTGCCCATGGAAACCAGTGCGATGAGGAAGATCTGGCCGGCTGCCATGATGCGCGCAAAAGGAATGGCTATGGGCAGGAGCCGGGGCACGCATCCGCAGGCGAGCAAGAGCGGCCGGGTGAACGCCCAGGTGGCCAGCGCCAGCAACGTCCCATTGATCAGCGCCAGCCGCAGCCCCTGGCCGAGCACCCGCTCCGCGCCCTCGCGATCGCGCTGTCCCAGAAGCACCGAAATGCGATTGCCCGTGCCCGTGCCCACGAGAAGCCCCAGTGCCATGGCCACAATGGCGAGCGGAAACGCCGAAGTCACCGCCGCCATGCCGTCGGTACCCACGCCGCGGCCCACCAGGATGCGGTCCACGAACTGATAGAGCGCGTTGGCGAGAAATCCCGCGATGGCCGGGAGCGAGTAGCGGAGGAGCAGTCGGCCGATCGACAGCTCGCCCATGTGCCTGACAGCATCCATGAGGGTGCTGTGGCTAACACTCTTGGCTGTGCAGTTGCAACTTTCGTGTTTCCCAGAAGGAGTGGCGGGAGAGGAATGATGACCCCATGAAAGCGTTTCTCCGCCCACAATCCGCGCAATGGGGGCGCAAGGGCCGCTCGCTTTGTTGCAAAGCGCTTGGTCTGGACGGCGTGAAATGTCGCGCGTAGAGTGCAGAATCGGGGGTTCTCATGAGCATCACGGTTTCGGGTATGTCGGGTAATGAGCTCTTTTGTCTCGCAGCGAAAGATTACTGGCCCGGGGAGATTGCCGTCGGCAACAGCGTGTTTTCCCTCGGCCTGGGGGGCGCCATTTCCGCGTTTGGGCAAACCCTCACTGGGGGTGAACTCAGCAATCTCTCGGAGCTGATTTCACAAGGCAGACACGCGGCGATCGATCGCATGGAGGAAGATGCGCGCCGCCTGGGTGCCGCAGGAGTGACTGGGGTTGTAAGCGAATTGCGCTCGCTCGGGGGGTTCCACGAATTTCTTTCGCAGGGCACTTCGGTGCACACCAAGATCGCGCCCGCGCGCATGTTCTCGACCTCGGCATCGGGTGCAGATCTGTACTGCCACCTTGATGCCGGCTACCAGCCGATTCGCTTCGCCATGGGCAACATCGCGTATGCGCTTGGGATCGGGGCTGGCTTGACCGGCATGCTGCGCTCGCTCGCGCGAGGCGAGGTCCACGAGTACTCGCAGATGTACAACCAGATTCGGCACACCGCCCTGGCGCGACTCCAGCGCGAAGCCGCGCAACTGGGAGCCAACTCGGTCGTGGATGTGAAGCTGCGCATGCTCCCCATGTCCGGCGCCGTGGAGTTGCTCATTACCGGAACCGCCTCGCACCACCCGCGGTTTTCCACTGGTCCAGTCAGCCCAGAGCATGTCGTCACGTCCGAACTGACCGGCGAGGAACTCTGGAATCTGGCGCAAATGGGATATGCGCCGGTTCGCCTGGTCATGGCAACCAGCGTCTATTCGCTTGGTCTGACCAAGAGCATCGGGGCCGTCTTCCAGAGCATGAGCCGCGGCGAGCTTCCCGAAGTCACGCGTCTGGTCTACCAAGCGCGCGAGAACTGCCTGGAGCTCATCCGTAAGGAGGCCCAGCACTACGGCGCGGAGCGCGTGATTGGCAACAAGCTCATGATCAACGATCTGGGCGGAGGAGTCATCGACGTCATCGGGGTTGGCACGGCCGTGCGTCGACTCGATGGTGTCGAGCCAGCGACGCCGACCCTGCTTCCGCAAGCCATCATCGTTGATCGCGAGTCAATCAACCTGGAGGGCAGTTTGCAGGCCAGCACGCCGAGCGCCGCGGTGGGCATCCGCTCCAAGCTCGGATGTCTGGTGGTAACGGCTGTGGGAATGATGATAGCTTTCGGCATCTTCGCGGCCATCGTAAGAAGCATCATGGCCAGTCGCTAGATTCCGGACGGGCTGGACGCGACCGTGCGACAATTACTGGATCCTATGAATCCGCGCGATGCTTCCTGCTCATTGTGGCATGCTTGATCAAGACTTAGCGCAGGTGCAACATGGCGAGAAATAGGCTTGCTTGTCCCAGGGCCAAGAGTTGCCGGAGGTTGGTTCTAGTTGGCAGCGTCGTCGCGACGATGGGTGCCATGTCGATGCCAGCTTACGCTGAGCAAGCGCCCATCCCCAACCAAGCACCGGCAAGCACGTCCGTCGCACCGCCAGTCCCGCCTCCACCCACGGTTGAGGCTTCGCCTCGACCTTCTTTCTCGCCACCGGCCCCGACGCTGACGGCGCTGCAATTGGAGAGATTCGCCGAACTGCTCGGCGAACCCAGTTTCGTGGTCTGGCGGAACCTCCAGGCGGATCCTAGCCTGATTCGCTACGCGGCGGCAGCGGCCGATGTCCGGGCGGAGCGCAAGAGCACTGGGAGGACCATGACGATCGTCGGATTCAGCATCCTGGGTGTGGGCGGGATCGCTGGCTATGTGATCATGTTGGATGGGATCACCCAGGACTTGGGGTGCGGCGATAACGGCTCCTGCAACCATAGCAGTAACACCGTTGTGGCCGGCCTCCTGATTGCCGTGGCTTCCGTGTGCGTCGGTCTGGGAATCGGAATTCCAGGCATCGTCAAGATGGCGAGACAGTCGGAGGAGGAAACCGAGGCGGTTGGTCGCTACCAGGAATCAATTTCCATGAGGTCGATGCGGTTTCCTTCACCCTACGGCAGGCCATATCCGCCGACCTCACTTGGCAAGATGTTGGACGTTCCGATTCTTTCCTTCTCGTTCTGAACCCTCTTGCTGCGTCGGCGCGCCGGCAAGCTTTGCGCGTTTTCGAACAAGGCAAGGCCTGGTTGGCCGACTGGGCATGAAGTGTGAGCCCCCTGCGCCGCTGTCGGCATCGAATTTTCATGCGGTACTTATCAGTCATTGTGGGGGTCATCTTTCTCATCGGCGGTCTGGGTGGCGTGAAGTTCGCTCAGATCAGCTCGCTGATTGCCTATGGCAAGGCGGCGCGCGCGGCCGGTCCGCCACCCGAGGTGGTGGGGACCGGCGAGGCGAAAGAACAAACCTGGGAGAATAGGCTCTTCTCGGTGGGCACCATCGCCCCCGCGCGCGGCGTGACAGTGAGCAACGATGCGGCGGGGGTGGTGACCGCGATCAAATTCCAGTCGGGGCAGACGGTGCGCCGCGGGCAAATCCTGGTCGAGCTCGACAGCCGGGTCGAGCGCGCCCAGCTGGCCTCGATAGAGGCCCAGGCGAACCTGGCGCACGTCTCGGCCGAGCGCGCCCGCGCCTTGTTCAAGCAAGACGCTGTCCCCAAGGCGCAGCTCGACAACGCCGAAAGCGCGCTGCAATCCGCGGCCGCCAACTCGGCGGCGCTGCAGGCGCAGATCGATCGCAAGATCGTGCGCGCACCGTTCGATGGGCGGCTGGGCATCCGGCTGGTCAACCTGGGCCAATACTTGAACCCCGGGACAGCGATTACGGACCTGCAGTCCACCGACGCGAACTATGTCGATTTCACCCTGCCGCAGCAACAGCTCAAGCAGCTCGCGGTGGGAATGGTAGTGCGAATCAACGAAGACTTGCCCGGTCCGCGCGCCGAGGCTGCCATCAGCGCCATCGATCCGACGCTGGACCCGGTGACCCGTAGCGGGCGGGTGCGCGCTTCGGTGCGGAGGATGGATGGTCTTAGCCCCGGCATGTTCGTCAACGTTTCGGTGGTGCTGCCGGAGAAGCGAAGAGTGACCATGGTTGGGGCAACCTCGCTGGTGCACGCTTCGTTTGGCGACTCGCTCTTCGTCGTCGAGGGCAAAAAGGACGACAGCGGCGCCGGGGTCACGGGACCGGACGGCAAGCCAGCCCTGCTGGCGCGCCAGCAGTTCGTGAAGACCGGCGAGTCGCGTGGGGATTTCGTGGAGATCCTGGAAGGTGTCAAACCGGGACAGGAGATCGTCGCACAAGGCGCCTTCAAGCTGCACAACGGCGCGCCGGTCAGGATCAACAACTCGGTGAAGGTCGAGCCCCTGCTTGCGCCCCGCCCCGAAAACCGCTGAGGCCCCATGCGGTTTGTCGATCTCTTCATCCGTAGGCCGATCCTCGCGGTCGTGGTCAGCCTGATCATCATCATTGCCGGCCTGCAGGCGGTCCGTTCGCTCAACGTCCGCCAGTACCCCAAGCTGGAGGCGGCCAGCATAGTGGTGACCACGGTCTACGTGGGCGCCAACGCTAATTTGGTGCGTGGTTTCGTCACCACTCCGCTGGAGCAGGCCATCGCCGCCGCCGACGGCATCGACTACATCGAATCCCAGAGCGTGCAGGGCTTGTCGACGATCAGCGTCCGCCTGAAGCTCAACTTCGACGGCGCCAAGGCCCTGGCCGACATCAGCACGCGGGTCAACCAGGTGCGCGCGGATTTGCCCCCGGAATCCGAGATACCGGCCATCAGCCTGCAGCCATCCGACGCTCAGACCGCCGCCATGTACCTGAGCTTCAACTCGACCATCCTGCAGGACAATCAGGTGACCGACTATCTGATTCGGATCGTGCAGCCGCGTCTGACCGCCGTCGAGGGCGTGCAGCGCGCCGAGATCATTGGCGGCCGCACCTTCGCCATCCGCGCCTGGCTGAAGCCGGATCGCATGGCGTCACTCAACGTCAGCCCGGCGCAGGTACGCAACGCCCTGGCCGCGAACAACGCCCTTTCGGCGGTGGGCCAGACCAAGGGCGCGCTGGTTCAGCTCAACTTGACGGCGTCGACCGATTTGCGCACGGTCGAAGAATTCCGCCAGCTGGTGGTGCGCGAGCAGAACGGCACCCTGATTCGCCTCAAGGACGTCGCGGAGGTCGCCATGGGAGCCGACAACTACGAGCAGGACGTGCGCATGAGCGGCAAGCGCGCCGTGTTCATGGGTGTTTGGGTCCTGCCCAACGCCAACACCGTCGACGTCATCGGCCGGGTTAACCGCGAAGTGCAACAGATCCGCAAGGAGCTGCCCACCGGGATGATGGTGGGCGTGGCCTACGATTCGACGAAATATATCAAGAGCGCAATCAAGGAGGTTGTGACCACCCTGGCCGAAACGGTGCTGATCGTCATGGTGGTCATCTTCCTCTTCTTGGGCTCGCTGCGGACAGTGCTGGTTCCGGTGGTCGCCATCCCGGTGTCGCTC
>PMJO01000265.1:29593-56516 GCA_003158455.1 Myxococcales bacterium
GGTGGACGACGCCATTGTCGTGGTGGAAAACTGCGAGCGCCACGTGCGCGAGGGTCGCTCGCGATTGGAGGCGGCCTTCATTGGCGCGCGCGAGCTGGTGCGCCCGATCATCGCCATGACCATTACTCTGGCGGCCGTGTACGCCCCCATCGGATTTCAGGGCGGGCTGACGGGAGCACTGTTTCGCGAGTTCGCCTTCACCCTGGCCGGGGCAGTGTTTATCTCGGGCGTGGTGGCCCTGACCCTTTCGCCCGTGATGTGTTCCAAGCTGCTCAATCCGGTGTACCAGCCGGGCTGGCTGCCGCGGCACATCGACAGTGGCTTCGATTGGTTCAAGCGCGTCTACGGCCGAATGCTCGCCGCCACCCTCCGGGCCCGAGGCGCGGTGTACGTCGGGTGGCTCATGCTCACCCTGGCGGTGGTTCCCATGTACATGTTCTCGCCCAAAGAGCTTGCCCCCAACGAGGACCAAGGGGTGGTCTTCGGCGCGATGCTTGTGCCGCCCAACGCCACCCTCGAGCAACTCGACCCCTTCCGCGCCGAGGTGACACGCGTTTTTATGGAGACGCCGGAGTTCGAGAACACCTTCCAGATCACATTCCCCTTCCAGGGATTCGGCGGCATGTTGGTCAAGCCCTGGGACCAGCGCAAACGGCAGATCTTCGCCATCGCCAATGAGACTAACTTCAAGCTGGCCAACATCGCCGGCGTACGTGCCCCGGTCTTCTTGCCTCCGGCCCTGCCCAGCGCCGGACTCATGCCCATCGAGTTCCTGATCGCCTCGACCGCTGACCATGAGGAGATCATGCGCTTCGCCGACCGGCTCAAGCTAGCGGCCACCCAGAGCGGCCAATTCGCTTTCCCGCCTGACAGTGACGTGAAGATCGATCAAGCCAAGGCCGAGATTGTGCTCGACCGCGACAAGATCGCGTCGATGGGGATCAGCTTGGGGCAGGTGGGTGGCGACCTGGCAGCGATGATTGGCGGGCACTTCGTCAACCGTTTCACCATCGACGGCCGGGCCTACAAGGTCATTGCACAGGTGGAGCGCAGTGGACGACTGACACCCAATGATTTGCAGCGTATCTACGTCACCGGACCTAATGGCCAGCTCATACCTCTGGGTGCGATCGCCGAAATCCGCAAGGAGATAGAACCACGCACCTTGAATCGCTTCCAGCAGCTCAATGCGATCAAGATCTCCGGCGTCCCGTCGCGCTCACTGGAAAACGGTTTGCGCGTGCTGGAGGATGAGGCGACGAAGATCCTTCCGCCCGGCTACCGGATTGACTACACCGGTGAGTCGCGCCAACTTCGTCAGG
Source organism: Myxococcales bacterium (assembly GCA_003158455.1). Classification (GTDB taxonomy): domain Bacteria; phylum Myxococcota_A; class Polyangia; order Fen-1088; family Fen-1088; genus Fen-1137. The sequence continues at coordinate 30,916 of PMJO01000265.1, forward strand.
AAAGTGGAAAATTCCTGCCGGCGCTGGCTTTAGCCCTGGTTCTTATATTCCTGGTCTTGGCGGCACAATTCAACTCATTCCGCGATCCCTTTGTCATTCTGGTTGGGTCAGCCCCGCTGGCCATGTTCGGCGCGCTCATTTTCACCTTCCTGAAATTCCAGGGCCCACCCGGCCTGAGCTTCCCGCTAACTGCGGGATGGACAGTGACTCTGAACATCTACTCCCAGGTCGGCTTGGTGACTTTGGTTGGCCTGGTGTCGAAGAACGGAATCCTGATTGTGGAATTCGCCAACGTCCAGCAGGAGCGCGGCCTGTCCAAGATCGAGGCCGTGCGCGCCGCAGCCGCGATAAGGCTGCGTCCCATCGTGATGACCTCCATTGCGACGGTAGCCGGCCTCTTTCCCCTGACTTTGGTTACCGGCCCAGGCGCAGTGGCGCGCAACTCGATCGGTATTGTGCTGGTGGGCGGAATGTCAATCGGCACGCTCTTCACGCTTTTCGCGGTGCCGTCGATCTATGTGCTGCTCGCCCGCGACCACCGCAAGGCGCATGAGAAGGATCTTGAAGCGGAGAGGGCGGCGCAGGCGGCATCGATTCCGAGAGAAGGGAGCCCGGAGTTGGCCGCGTGAACACGCCGACCGGTAGCGGATCGAGTTTCAGAACCAGTGGCCGAAAGCAAGGCGTCCCTGGGGATACGTTCCGGCGGCCGGAGAGCTCCAACCGTGTGTGTGTCGCCGTCACAGTCGATCAGGCAGGTATTACGAACTTCTCCGCCCAGAGCGTGTGTGAACCCGAACGCCGTGAGGAATGAAAACCCGCCTGGGCTACTGTGTTCGCGAGTCGCGAATTGCGAATTGCGCGAGGAGGCGCCCGCTCTTGGGGTCACGCGAGGGAATAACTCCCGCGCCCGGCAGGTTGTAAGTCACATGAGGCTGCAATGGCTCCGTCTATCCTTGCTCGCGGCAGCATTCTTCCTGGTGGGTTGCGATCATGTTGCCAAGCGTGTGGCCAAGACGGAGCTCGAGGGCAAGCCGCCGCACACCCTCGCGGCGGGGATCTTGGAGCTGAGCTACGCTGAGAACACGGACTCGGGATTCAATCTCCTGCGCTGGGTTTCGCCCTCGGTCCGGACGCCTCTGCTGACGGCCGCACAACTCATGGGGGGTCTGGCGTTCCTTGCTCTGTGCCTTCGCCGGCGCTTGTCTTCGGCGGCGCGCGCTGCGCTCTTGCTGCTCGCGGCCGGGGCCCTCGGCAATGGGCTGGATCGGCTGACCCACGGCCACGTGGTCGATTTCATCCACCTGGCTCACTGGCCGGTTTTCAATGTCGCGGACGTCTACATCACGGCGGGCGCTGTTTTGTTGCTGTTGGCATCTCAGCGCCTGAACCGCCAGGTGCGTCTGACCGGGTGAAGTTTAGATTCCGGCCTACCAACGCGCGTGAACGTAGCGGCGAATTAGGTCGTCGTAGACTTGTTCGACGCCGCGGTTCTGCTCCGGCGTCAAGGGAGCCATGTTCTCGACCTGTAGGTTGGCGTCGACTTGACTTGGATGGGAGGCGCCGGGGATCACCGTGGTCACACCCGGCGTGTCGAGCACGAATCGCAAAGCCGCGAGGTGAAGCGGGGTTCCCGGAAACAAGGCTTTGAGCCGTTCGACCGCCTGCAAGCCGACGTCATACGGGACTCCCGAGAACGTTTCGCCCTTGTCGAACGCGGCGCCTTCCCGATTGAACTGCCGGTGATCGCCGGGGCCGAACGTGGTCGAACTCTTGTACTGCCCGGTCAGAAGGCCGCTGGCCAAGGGCACGCGCACGATCACGGCGACCCCGCGCTGCGCGGCCTGGGTGAAAAACCGTTCCCGCGGGCGCAGGCGGAACATGTTGTAGATGATTTGCACGCTGCGGACGTTGTCGAATTCGATGGCCTTGAGGGCTTCCTCGACCTTTTCGACGCTCACCCCGAGATGCTTGATCTTGCCCTCGTCGCGCATGCGATCGAAAACCTCGAAGACCTCGGGCCGGTAGTAGACCGGCGTGGGCGGGCAGTGAAGCTGGATCAAATCGATGCACTCCAGCCGCAAACGCGACAGACTGGCTTCGACGAACTTGCGCATTGCTTGTGGCGTGTACGCCTCGTCCACGTGCGGTGACAATTGACGGCCGCATTTGCTAGCCACGAACAGACGCTTGCCAAAGGCGCGAACAAAACGCCCCACCGCCTTTTCGCTGTCCCCGTCCGAATAGACGTCGGCGGTGTCGATGAAATCAATGCCCCCTGCCACCGCGCGCCCGAGCACGCGGTCGGCATTGGCCGCGTCGAATGGCTCGCCCCAGCGCCCTCCCACCTGCCAGGTTCCCAGGCCAATCTCCGAGACACCGACGCCAGAATTGCCGAACGGTCTTTGTTTCACGCGGCAAAGACTGAACGATTGTCCGTGGGCCGTCAACCGGACACGCGACCTCTGAGCATGCGATTTCACCCTCTCGGAGCCACAGCGAACGCTTTCGCCGCCATCTTCACGCCGTCAGTCGACTACCCCTCTGGTTCCTCCGGGAATTCGATCAAGACCCCTCCATCAAGACCCAGGCACCGTACCTCGGGTACCTCGGGGTACCTGGGTACCTCGGGTACCTCGGTACCTCGCGTACCTCGGTACCTCGGCGGTTCAGTCGTCAAGAAGAAGTCGAAGGTACGATGGACTGGGGAGTATACTCGGCGAAGTGGCAGAGGGATCACCATGAAGCGAGCAAGCAAGCACACGTTGATGGTTCTGTTCATTTGTTCCGTTGGCACAGTCATCGCGCGCCCTGGACTGTCAGCCCCCCGCTCCCAGATCGGGACTGAGAGCCAATACGGCATCACGCAGTCGGACCAGCAGGACAGCGGCCCTCGGCGGAGGATCCTCCTCTACCGCCACTACGTCCAGGCCGAGCCTGCTGTCGCTCCGGAGCCGGCCGTGACTCCGATTCCGTTTCCACAGCCCGTCGTCGTTGCACCGGTCGCTCCGTTCCAGCCGGTCGGGGTGCAACCCGAGTCTCCAGTCGAGGCGCAGCCTGCCCAGGCGACTTCTGCAGGCCGCGGTCTCCTGATCGCCGGGATCATCATCGCCGCGGGCGGCACCGTCGGCGGCGTCGGCTCTGGCGTCGTCTTTGGCTTGCGGGCGGCCTCGCTCGACAACGATGCGAAGAAATTGGGCGGCGTTTCTGGGAACTCGAAATCCCAGGACGCCAAGGCCTACCGGAACCTGGAATATGTTTCCTTTGGCGTAGCCTCCGCGTCCTTCGTTGTCGGCGGGGCCCTAATTATCTGGGGCATTGTCCGCCGCGTTAGCGCAACGTCGGAGTCGCCGCCGCAACCAGTCGCCGTCGTCCCAATTGTCGGGCCCGGCTTGGGCGGAGCAGCGCTCTCCGCGAGCTTCTAGCAACCCGGACCCGCATGCGCCGGGCCTCATCTGTGTAGCCGCTCTGGAGCCGCGCTCTTCCAGCCCGGGCGTCGGTCACGGTCGCTTCGTCTCGCCCAGCAGAATGGTTTCGAGCGCCGGCTCCGAGTACTGCGCGATGGCAGAAGCTCCCTGGGCGAGCAGCGCTTCGCTTGCGCCGATGGCTCGAAGAACCTGCCGGACAGCCTCGGGGATGGCTTGCCGGACCGCCGGGGTAAGATCAATGCCGCATTCATCGAAAGCCTGACCCTCGATGCCGACAAAGACAATCGAGGCTCGGTCGCGGTCTGGCGCCAGACGCTGCGCCACCTCGATCAGTTCGGCGATCCCCACCGTGTGTGAAGCGGCAGCGCCGATGGCATGGCGTTCGATGGCCGCGCCTTCCAGGGTGATGCAGGTTCCGGGAGACCGACCGGTGTGCATGGCATCGACGAGGATCAAACGCTCCGTCCCTTGCACGGCCTCCAACAGATCGAACCCCAGATGGGGCGTCAATTCAACCCGCACATGGTCGGGCAAAGGCAAGGAGGCCAGAACACGCCCTACCCGAATTCCCACCCCGTCGTCACGAACGAGTTCGTTCCCGAGGCAAAAGATGCGCGTGTACTTCACGTGACGAGTCTGCTCGACCGTGTCGAACTCAGCAACCGCGGATCACGGCTTCGGCGCAGGCCGGGCTTCGGGATCGAGCGCCACGGTCAGCGCGAGATCGATCGCTCGGTCGTAGCGGATCGCGCGCGACGCCGGCAAGAAGCCTGGCTTGCGCAAATCGACCGCGTGCACGGCCAGATCCCTGCGCACCTGCACGCGCACCGGCGTGGGCGTGGGAAGCTTCCTGCCGTCGAGCACGACCTCCGCGCCTGCGGGCTGCGACTCGATGAGCAGGGGCGCGGGCCGAAACCACACGGCCGCCACGGGAAGCGGTACCACCACCAGATGTACCAGCACCGCGGTTGCGGCAAGGACGAACACAAGCACGACCAGAACCGGCGCCCAAAGCCCGCGCCGCCGGGTCACCGGCGTGAGGGCCGGAGTCAAACCCGAGGATCCCACGCCGAAGGGCATCGGCAGGGTGGGACGTGGGCTGATCATCTGGGGAGGCGCAACCAACACAGCGGCCGGCCGGGACGACGGGCCGGCCGCATCTGGTCCGCCGGCCGGCTTCTGCGCAGCGCCGACCGCGCGCCCCGCCACGTCGGCTCGCACGCGAATCGCGGACTCGGGCGCGGTTTCGTCGGCCCACAGATCGGGTGCCAGCCGGATCACCTTTGATGCCGGCCGGGTCTTGGTCAGGCTGCCGGGCGGCAACAGCGTGCGCAGCAAGAGCTTCAACTCGGTGGCCTCGCCGGAAGGCGGGCGCGGGACCAGGTCAAGCGCCGCGCGACAGTTGTCGGCGAAGACGCGTGCATCGGGAAAGCGATCGCGCGGATCCGGCGCCAACGAATTGGCGATGAGTCCTGCCAGCGGTGGCGGCAGGTTGGGCCGGCGTTGCTGGGGCGAGAACACCAGGCCCGAGGCCACCTGGCGCCAGGTCTCGGCTTGGTTCGATGAACCGCGCAACGGATACCCAGTGAGCAGTTCGAACAGCACCGCGCCCAACGAGTAGATATCACTGCGCCGGTCAAGCGCTGCGCCGCGTGCCTGTTCCGGCGACATATACGCCAGGTTTCCCTTGAGCGACGCCACCAGCGAGTTGTCGGTGCGCCGCTTGGCCACGCCAAAGTCGGACAATTTCACCTCGCCGGCATAGGAAAGCAGCACGTTGTCAGGCGAGATATCTCGATGGACCAGGCCCGAGGGCTGGCCATCCGGCCCGCGCAGCTCATGCGCGAAATGCACGCCCTCGCACAACTCGCCCATGATGTAGAGGGCGACCGCATCGTCCAGGCGTTTGGGCTGGCCATCCGGGCTGGATGACTTGCGCAGCACCGCGAGCAGCTCGCCCAGGTCGCGGCCATCCACGTACTCGAGGACGATGAAATGCTCGCCCTCGGGCGAAATGCCGAGATCATGGATCTGCACGATGTTCTTGTGCGACAGCGACGCGTGGATGCGCGCCTCGGTGAGCAGCATGCGAACGAAGCGCTCGTCAGCCGCCAGATGGGGCAGGATGCGCTTGATGGCCACCGGCTTTTCGAAGCCCTCTTCGCCCAGGGCACGGCCCATGTACAGTTCGGCCATGTCGCCGACCGCGAAGCGGTCGAAGAGCTCGTATTGTCCGAATCTCATCGCTGTCAGGTCCGCGCGAGCAACCCAGCTCCTCATCATACTCGTGCACGGGTTCGCTGGGTTACACGAAACCTAGATGATAGCCTCGCAGCCATGGCTGCAGATTTCACCCTTGTCCGCGCCTTGGCCCAGCGTGCCGTCGACGACGGCGTGACTCCGGGTCTGGTGCTGGGCCTTGCCCAAGGCGGGCAGGTGCGGTTTCTTGATGCATTTGGCCATCGACAGATCGTCCCATATGTCGACGGGATCACAACCGACGTGGTCTACGATCTGGCCTCGCTGACCAAGGCCGTGGTGACCAGCCTGCTGGTCATGCGCGGGGTGGGCAGCGGGATCTGGGTCTTGGACGATCCGCTGGGCGCGCACCTGCCGGCCTTGGCAGCCCGGCCACAGGCAACCGTGCGGCGCGCGCTGGCCCATGCCGCCGGCTTTGCCGCCCATCGCCCCTTCTTTGAACGGGTCATCAACCAAGGTCTGGCTCCGGCAGACGCTCGGGAACGCATCATCGCCCTGGCCGCGGCAGAGCCCCTTGCCTACCAGCCGGGCACGCGTTCACTCTACTCGGACCTGGGCTTCATTCTCCTCGGCGAGCTGGTGGAACGCGGTCTGAGAGGCCGGCTGGATGCGCTGGCCGAGCGGTTTCTGTTCGCGCCGCTCGGGCTGCACGCCACGGGATTCGCCGGTTCGGCGGCTCTTTCAGGGGACAAACTGGCGCCGACCGAACGATGTCCGGTGCGCGAGCGCATGCTCTCGGGCGAGGTGCACGACCTCAACGCCTTTGCCATGGGCGGGGTGGCGGGTCACGCCGGGCTTTTTGCGGACGCTGCGGACCTGCTTGGGCTAGCCGGCGCCTTGTGCGCTGCCTGGCGCGATGCTGGGCCGGCGGGCGGCGCACCCCTTGTCCCGGCCGAAGTATTGCGTCTGTTCTGGCGGCCAGCCGGGATCCCGGAATCGACCTGGCGTCTCGGCTGGGACGGGCCGGCGGCCAAGGGATCGCTGGCTGGCGATCGCTTGTCTCGCCAGGCGGTGGGCCACCTGGGTTTCACCGGCTGCTCACTTTGGATCGACCCTGAGCGCGAGACCTGCATCGTGCTGCTCACGAACTTCGTCCATCCGACGGTGCGCAAGGACCCGCGCTTCCGAACCCTCCGGCCAGCGTTGAACGACGCGGCCCTGGACGCCATCGGCTATCGAGCGTAGGGGCGAGCTTCTTTCGCCACAGAGATCACAGAGGACGCAGAGCCGGAAAAAGGGGAGGGGCCTAGTGCGGTCCGAACTCCTTCTTTTCATCAGATTCTCTGTGGTCTCTGTGCCCTCTGTGGTGAAAAGAGCTAACCTCACGTCCGTGAAGATCGCACTTGGCCAGATCAACCCCACCGTGGGCGACTTCGACGGCAACCTGCGCCTGGCCGAGGATGCCCTGGCCGCGGCCGAGGCGGCGGGTACCGATCTCCTGGTGCTTCCCGAGTTGGCGCTTTCCGGCTATCCACCGCGCGATCTGTTGGAACGCGCGGCCTTCGTGCAGGCGGGCATGCGCAGCCTTGACCGCCTGGTGGCTCGGGTGGGCAGCGGATCCGCCGGCCGCTCGGCGGTGATCGTCGGATTCCCGGAGCTGCTACCCGAGTCGCCGGTGGGCCGCCGGATCGCCAACTCCGCGGCGCTCATCCAGCAGGGTCGCGTCGTCTCGGTCCATCGCAAGTCGCTGCTGCCGACCTACGACGTTTTCGATGAATGGCGCTATTTCGAGCCGGCCCAGACCGTGGCGCCGGTCGACTTCGCCGGACATCGCTTGGGTATCTCGATCTGCGAGGACATGTGGAACGATGGCGATTTTTGGCCCCGGCGCCTGTATCGCGAGGATCCCATCGAGAAGCTGGTGGCCGCGGGCGCTCAGCTGCTGATCAACATTGCGGCCTCGCCCTACACCATGGAGAAGCGCCACTTGCGACCACGCATGTTGGCCAGAGTGGCACGGCGTTGGGCCCGCCCCTTGGTCTTCGTCAATCAGGTCGGCGGCCAGGATGACTTGCTCTTCGACGGATCCAGCCTGGCGCTGGACGCGCGCGGCGAGCTGATTGCGCGCGCGGCCGAGCATGCGGCCGATTTGGTTGTGGTGGATCTGGACGCAGGTCGCGGCACGATCAGGCCGTGGTTGGAATCTGACGCCCGCTCGGCGCTGGAGGCCTTGGTACTGGGCACCCGCGACTACGCCCGACGCTGCCACTTCTCCAGCGCTCTGGTCGGGCTTTCGGGTGGCATCGATTCGGCGGTGGTGGCTGCTCTGGCTGCGCGCGCCTTGGGGCCGGCCAACGTGCTCGGCGTGTCCATGCCCTCGCGTTTTTCTTCGGACCACTCGCGCGCCGACGCTGCCGCGCTGGCCGCGGCGCTGGGCATCCAGTTCCGTACCATCTCGATCGAGCCGATGTTCGCCTCCTATCTGGAAGCGCTTGCGCCGGCCTTTGCGGGCCGTCCCTCCGATGTCACCGAGGAGAACCTGCAGGCGCGCATACGCGGCGGCATCCTCATGGCTCTGTCGAACAAGCTGGGCGCGCTCTTGCTTTCGACCGGAAACAAGAGCGAGATCGCCACCGGCTACTGCACCCTCTACGGCGACACCTGCGGCGGCTTGGCCGTGCTCTCCGATGTGCCCAAGACCCTGGTCTACAAGATCGCCGGCGAAATCAATAGCGAGCGTGCGGTGATCCCGCGTTCGACCTTGAGCAAGCCGCCATCGGCCGAGTTGCGACCCGACCAAAAAGACCAGGACAGCTTGCCGCCCTACGATGTGCTGGACGCGATCCTGGAGGCGCATGTGGAGCGCGGTCTGGACAGCGAAGCCCTGCAGGCCGCTGGTTTCGATCCCGCGGTGGTGGCCGAGGTCATGCGCCTGATGCGCCAGTCGGAATACAAGCGGCGCCAGCTCCCGCCTGGGCTCAAGATCACCGGCAAGGCCTTCGGCACCGGCCGCCGCTACCCCATCGCGCAGGCATTCCGCGGCTAGCCAGGATCGGCAACGCCGGTCTTGCGAGCTCCCTGCCGGGCTATACTTCGCCCATGGCCAAATTCCGCGGCACGATCAGACACAGCGCCCTTGAGGGCGGACATTTTCAGTTGGTGGCCGACGACGGCACCACCTACGAGGTGGAGGCCTACGATCCGATCCTGCACCGTGTCGGAGCGCGGGTAGAAATCGACGGATCCGTCGACCGGACGGCTCTTTCCCTGGCCATGACCGGCCCGCGCCTGAAGGTCAAGTCGGTCAAGACCGCGTGACGGCCTTCGGCCCGACGGTGCCGGGGTCGCTACTGCTGGGCGGGCGGCGCGGGCTGCTCAGGCTGCGCGGGCTGCGCGGCTGCCGCTTCCTTGTTCAGCTCCTGCACGGCCGCGGCCTCGGGGTTCTGGGCTGGAGGCGGCGGGTTCGAAGCGCAGCCCAAGATGGACGTGAGGGAGACAGCGGCGAACAGGAACATGACTCGTTTCATGGCTTCATCCTCTTCTGCGGGCCTGTGGCCCGTCGGGGTTTACGGCACTCTACACCAACTCCTACAAGGGCTGCTAGGCCCTGTGGCGGCGAACTTCACGGTCCAGCTCCACGAATTGCTCGTCCAGGTGCCAGGGCCGCTCGGCATACACGTCGTCGAACATGGTGGCAAGGGGCGACTTGCTGGGCAAGCTCTCCACCTCGGCCACCAGCGCCGCGAATTCCTGCTCACACCTCTGCACGAACGCGCGTTCCTCGTCCGCATTCCACAATCCCTTGCCCTCAAGGTAGGCACGGAAGCGCCGAATCGGATCGCGGCATTCCCACTCGCGTGGCTCGTCGGGATCGCGGTACGCGGTGGGATCGTCCGACGAGGTGTGGGCACCCCGGCGGTAGGTGAGGGCCTCGATGAGTGTGGGCCCCTCGCCCCGGCGTGCGCGCGCCGCGGCCCCGGCCGTGACATGAGCCAAAGCCAGCACGTCGTTGCCGTCGACCAACACCGCCGGCATGCCGTAGGCGACCGCCTTCTGCGCTAGGGTCGGCGTGGCGGTTTGCACCGAGCGCGGGGTCGAGATAGCCCAGCCATTGTTGCGGCAAAAAAACAGGCAGGGGGCTTTGCGCACGGCCGCAATGTTGCACGAGACGTGAAAATCGCCGGTCGAGGTGGCGCCGTCGCCAAAGTAGACCAGGCTGACATCGTCGCGGCCGCTCAGCTTCGCCGCCATGGCCATACCCACTGCGTGCGGGATCTGGGTGCCCACCACCGAGCTAACCGACACGAAGTTCAGCTCGCGCGCGGTGTGATGCACGGGCAACTGCCGGCCTCTCACCGGATCCTCGGCGTTGCAGTAGAGCTGACAGAGCAACGTGCGCAGCGGGTACCCACGGTGGAGCGCGGCGCCGGCCTCGCGGTAGCAGGAGAAAATCCAGTCGCTCGGTCGCAGCGCCCAGAGGGGGCCCACTAGCGTCGCCTCTTCGCCCCACGCGGTCAGGTAGAAGCCGATGCGTCCCTGGCGCTGGAATCGCATCAGCTTCTCGTCGAGCAGGCTGTTCTGCACCATGGTCTGCAGGATATGGCGCAACTCAACCGCCGGAATGGCAGGCTCCCACTCGGGATGCAGCACGCAGCCCGCATCGTCGAGAACCCGGATGAGCTCAAACTTCACCAAGTTTGCTTATCGGTGGTGTCCCGAGTTGTCAAGCCGCGGGCCAGGCAAGATACTCATGCCGTCCCTTGGACGCGAAAGGCCACCCATGCAGCTTCACCTGAAAGATATCGTCAGCTACGCGGGGACCGACTACCTGGTCGAGGGGCTCCTCAGCTATCGCGTGGGGCGCCGCAAACGGTTGCTGGCGCGCCTGATCGACGGCGAGCGCGTCTTGTGGATGGAGCCGCTGGTGGACGAACTCGACGAGCGCGTGCTGTTGCTCGAGGAGGTGCACGATCTCGACATGACCACCCCGCCGCCGGCCAACATCTACTACAAGGGCCGGACCTACCTCGGCGTGTTCGCGGGCCAGGCCCAGGTGGCGACCAGCGGCCACACGCCGGGGCGCAGCGCAGGGACCTGCGAGGTGTGGCGCTATCGAGCCGCCTCTGACACCTTCATCCAGATCGAGGCGTGGCCCGACGGCCTGGTCGTTTTGGCTGGCCCCTCAGCCCACCAGGGCATGCTACAAATACTTCCCGCCAAGTGAGAGAGGAGAACCCGATGTACAAGCTCGTGCTACTTCGCCACGGCGAAAGCGTTTGGAATCAAGAGAACCGCTTCACCGGATGGACCGACGTGGACCTGTCGGACAAGGGCCGGCAGGAGGCCAAGACCGGAGCCCAGGCGCTCAAAGACGGGGGCTACAGCTTCGACCTGGCGCATACCTCGGTGCTCAAGCGCGCGATCCGCACCCTGTGGTATGTGCTCGACACGCTGGACTTGATGTGGATTCCCGTCCACCGGTCATGGCGGCTCAACGAGCGGCACTACGGTGCCTTGCAGGGCCTCAACAAGTCGGAGACCGCGGCCAAGTACGGCGAGGCGCAGGTCAAGATCTGGCGGCGCAGCTACGACATCCCGCCCCCGCCCCTGGAGAAGACCGACCCGCGCTTCCCGGGCAACGATCCACAAGGGCGCTACAAGGATCTCAAGCCCGCCGAGCTGCCCCAGACCGAGTGCCTGAAGGACACCGTGGCGCGCTTCCTACCGCTGTGGCACGAGACGATCGCGCCCACGGTGAAGTCGGGCAAGAAGCTGATTATCGCGGCCCACGGCAACAGCCTGCGCGCCCTGGTGAAGTACCTGGACAACATCCCGGAGAGCGAGATCGTCGAGCTGAACATCCCGACCGGCATCCCGCTGGTCTACGAACTCGACGCCAACCTCAAGCCGATCAAGCACTACTATCTTGGGGATCAGGCTGCCATCGAAGCGGCGATGAAAGCCGTCGCCAACCAAGGCAAAGCTAAGTAGCGAGGAGACAACAAAAGCGGCGACGTATCGGGACACTGCGAAGGCAGCCGAGAACACGGAGGGGAGAGGGGAGCACACAGAGCCAGCGGGAATGCAGCCAGCGGGAATGCAGCCAGCGGGAATGCAAGTCCTGTTCTGGCGTCTTGAACGAATCTTCGCGGCCTGGACAGAGCGCGACGCGGGGAGTGCGGACGGCATGGGTGCCAGCATGGGTGCCAGTGCCCGTCCGGCTCTGTGCCCACTCCTCTCCCCTCTGTGTTCTCAGCGGTCCGCCATCCGAACGGTGTGGGCGCCCTATCTCCGCAATCGTTGTTCGAGAAGGCGATAGGCGTCGGTCAGTTTCTGGGTCAGCTCGGTGGCAATCTTCTGCTTTTCGGGTGAACCGGAATGATGGTCGGGGTGATACTTGCGCATCAGCGTGCGGTACGACTTGCGCACGGTCTCGAAGCTCGAGCCCAGCGGAACTTCCAGCGCGGCGTAGGCGCGGCGCACTTCGTCGCCGGGTGAAGGCCTGCGCGGCACGGGACCGGACGCCGGGCGCGCTGGCCTGGGCCGCGGTCCGCTGCTGGCCGCGGTCGACCGCGGGGGCGCGGCCTTGGCGGCAGCGCGCGCGCGCTGCCGCCTTTCCAGTTCGGCCTCCAGTTGCTCGTCGGTCAATTCGTCAAGCCCGTAGCGGCGATAGAGATCCTCGTCGGGATCGCGCGACGAATCCCGGCTCGACGCCCGGTCGAGCAGGGCATTCAACTCGGCGCGAGCCATGTCGAGAAACCGCTTGCTGATGGTCATGGCGTTCGCCGTCAGTCTACCCTGGCGCCTACTTGTTGTACGGCTCGCCACGCAAGGCCGACAGCGCCCGGTAGATCTGCTCGCATAGGATCACGCGGGCCAAGCGGTGCGGCAGGGTCAGCGGCGAGAGCGACAGGCGTCTGTGCGAAGCCTTGACCGTGGCCGCGGTCAGGCCTTCGGCGCCGCCGACGACAAAGACGATGGCGCGCGTACCCCGCAGCATGCGTTGCTCAAGGTACTTGATGAACTCGGTGGTGGTCCAGCGATCGCCGCCCGGCTCCAACGCGACGACTTCAGTGCCCGCGGGCAGGTTGCGCAGCAAGTCCGCGTCGCCCTCCACTTCGTCGACCACCACGGGCAGGTGGCGTCGTGCGCGTTCCACGTACTCTTGGCACACGGCCTCTAGCCGGCGATCGCGCATCTTGCCGACCGCGCGGATCAGGATCTTCACAGCCCGGCCAGACCGTCGCTGGCAATCACCATGGCCTCGGGCGGGACCTGCAGCTTGACCCTGGGCGCGTCGATCCACAGGCTCTCGATGTCGAACACCTCCCGCACCGGGTGATAGAATACGTGCAGCACCACATCGCCGAAGTCAAGCAAGGCCCAGCGCCCGTTGCGCGTGCCCTCACGGCCAAGCAGCCGCCGGCCACTCTCTTGCATGACCTTGTGCACGTGCTCCGCGATGGCATCCACCTGACGATCGCTGCGGCCACTCACGATGCCGATGTAGTCGGTGTAGCTAGCCCGGCCCGACACGTCGATGAGCACGGGCAGAAGTGCCTTCTTGGCCAGCGCGGCCTCGATGGCAGTACGTGCTGCAGCCAGCGCTTCGCGCTGCGCCTGCGCACTGCTCGCGGGCCTGGGCGCGTCCGGGTGAAGCGCCCGCGCAGGAACAGCCCTTATGCCCGCTGCCACCTTGGGCCCGGCATGTCGACCGGGTCTGCCTGAGGTCTTGGATGCTTTGCTCTTTGTCTTGGAGGCGGGTCTTTTCTTCACTTGCTGCAATGGTAGCAAAGCCAAGGGCCAGGCTCAATCCAAGTCAGAAGGTCCAGGAAGCCAGACTAGCCCCTCTTCCTCTTCCGGTTTCTGTACTACTCACGTCGAACTTCTTCGCAAGCCGCGAAGATTCCTTCGGAACGTTGGGACATCACTGCGTTTTCTCCGACTCTGTGGCATCCCCTCTCAACTCTGCGTTCTCGGCGGCTGGTGGCTGACGAGATGAACTACCTCACGCCCTTTGGTTGCGGCCGCGAGGCTGTCCTGTGTCCTCCTTGCCCTCTGTGCGAAATAGCTGGCTTCCCCCCACTGGGCGGTCGCGCCAGCAGGCTTCCAAGTCGTCGACGAGCCCGCCGACATATTCGTTGCCTAGGGCGGCCAGCCTTTGCTCGACTGCATGCGCGGCACGATCGAGCCAGCTCCTCTCCTCGTCGCTTTCGTCGTCGATCGGCCAACCCGCGGGCGCGACCTCGGGATGGCCACCGGTCCGCAGCCAGCGCTGGGCGTGGCGGGAAAGACTGTGCGACACCCAGCGCGGCGCTTCTGCCACCGAGCTGCCTAGAATCTTGCCCCCCTCGCGAAACGCGGCCACCAGCTTGGTCTTCGAGTTGCGGCTGACGACTTGACCAGCCAGCGCACGCAGTTCGGCGGCCTGCGGCCGGCTGATGGGTCCGCCCACGTGCAACCTGGCGCAGTAGTGATCGACCAACGTGGCCACCTGGAAAATCGTCGCCATGTCCTCGGCGCCGCGGCCGGCAGCGAGCAGGGCAAAGAACTTGCGCCAGGCCAGCTTCAGCGCAACCAGTGTCGCGGCGGTGAGCGTGACGTTGCGCAAAGCCGAACCGGCCTTCAATTCGGCCAGCACTTCGGCCGAGGTGGCGGGCAAGTCAACCTGACGGCTGGCCGCCAGCTTCATGTACAGGCCCGCGCGCACGCGACCCGCTACGACATCATCTAGGATCGGCACGGGAACCAGGCTGCCCAAGGCTGAAGCAAGCAGCGCCCGGCGCACGATGAGGCTGCGGTTCTGGGCTAGGTGCGACAACCGCGACGGATCCTGAGGCGTGACCAGCTCAACCTCGATGGCGGGCCGGTCGTCAGGTTTCTCGGCGCTCACGGAGTTCCCTGCCTGCCGACCGCGGGAAGCTTAGCGGCCGATGGCTTTCGCGATTGCTCCAGGCTGCGCTGGCCCGGTCCGCTGCCCTCGACCGGGCGGCGCCCGCCGGTCCCCTTTTTCGACGGTGGCGGCAAAGCAAGCGTGCGTCCACCCAGGCCGCCCAACAAGATACGTTCTTCCAGGATGGTGCGCTGCCGCACTTGCAGCGTTTCTGCGACCGGCATGGTCACTGGGTCCGCCCCTTGCTCCACGCTGGCCGCGACCGCAATCTCACCCTCTATCGGGGTCCCGTCGCGGGTGGCGCGAAAGTGGGCGCTGAGTGAAAATGCCTGCAGCCCGCCGCTGGCATCGAGCCGAGCGTCGCCCAGCAGGCTCTGGACTTCGACCGTCTCGCGCCATTTACGCAAAGCCGTGGCCGCGGCCGACGCCGGGCGCGGCTCGCCGGCCGTGGTCAAACGGAAGGCGCGGTTGCCGGCCGGCACGATCTGCACGAACCTGCCGACGGTGTCCCACGCCGCCGACGGCGCGCCAACCGCTTCTTCCAGGAATCGCTGCGGCTCGGGTTCCTGGGCGGGCCGGCGGATGAGCTTGCCGTAGCGCAGATCCACGGCCAGGTCGCTGCCCACCCGCACCACCTCGCGGCCGCCATCCTGGTCGTTGCTTTCGGCCAGGCGAAAGTTGCCCTGCTTGTCGATCCATAGGTCGGTGGTGGTGGTCACGGCGTCGCGGCCGCCGGCATCGGGCGCGGCGGCTGCGCTCACCCGAAAGGCCGCGGTGGCGTGAAAGTGCGCGCCCGACAAACGGCGCAGCCCCGCAACGAGCGCGGCTGGTTGCATGGCCGCCTCCAACTCCTGGTCTGGCGGCAGGATGCCATCGCGCTTGGCCCGGCCGCAGTTTGCCAGCGCCGCGACGAAAAGCAGCGAGGCGCCGATCCGCTTGCAAAGGATAGCCATCTTCACCAGGACCGGCAATCTACCATTTTGCCCATCGCATGGTCCTCGTGATTGGCTGCACCTGCGACCACACGCTTGCCGCCGAGGAGTGGTAACGTGGCTAGGTGGACGCACTCCCCACCCTGAGCTCTCCTGGCTTGCGCCTGGCCGCCACCCTTGCGGCGGCGGGTCTGGGCGCCATCTGGGGCAGCTTCCTCAACGTGTGCATCGCGCGCATTCCGCGTGGGATGTCGGTGGTGCAGCCAGCTTCGCATTGCTTCGCCTGTGGCGCGCACGTATCAGCGCGCGACAACATTCCCATCCTTTCGTACTTCCTCTTGCGCGGCCGCTGCCGCCGCTGCGGCGCAAAGTTCTCTTCCCGCTACGCGCTCGTCGAGGCTGTCGCTGCCGCACTCGCGGCCCTTGTCTTCTGGACCTTCGTGGTCGATGCGCCGGGCGAGCCGCTCGGCGTGCGCGCCGCCCGCTTCGCCACCTACTTCGCCTTTGCCGCCGTGCTCGTCGTGCTGTCGTTCATCGATCTCGATACCAAGCGGCTGCCCGACATCATCACCCTTCCTTCCATTGCGGTGTTCTTTCTCGCCGGGTTCGCCGTCCACGAGGTCCCCTGGTCAGAGCGCGCCCTCGGGGCCGCGGCGGGCTATCTCCTGGTCCGCTTGGTTGGCGACGGCTACTACTACGCCACCGGGCGCGAAGGTCTGGGCCTGGGCGACGGCAAGCTCTTGGCCATCATGGGTGCCCTGTTCGGCTGGAAGTCCATTCCTGCCATCGTGTTGCTGGCGTCGCTCACCGGCATCCTGGTCAGCGTTCCGGTGCTCATGCTCCGTCGGCGTCAGGCCGCACCGCCGGCGACTGCCGCCGAGCCCTTGCCGCCCCCTACCGGGGCTTCGGGACCGACGGCCGCCCCGCCCACTTCGATTCGCAAAGCCGAAGTCCCGTTTGGTCCATTCCTGGCGGCCAGTGCCCTCGCCTACCTCTTCCTGGGGAAACTAGCGTGGGCCGCCCTCATGCGCACGCTCACGGGTGAGTAGCACTACTCAGAAGGCGACGAAGGGTCCGATTCCGCCAGGAGTTGATTGGCCTGTGATGGCGGTGAACACGTTCCTACCGAAGTAGAAGGGCAGCCCCCAGTCAAAATACATGCCTATGTCGCCCGACGAAGGGCTGATGCTTGGCCCGCCCAAATTGTCGAGCGCAGAAATAGTACTATTGGTAAGCAAGATTCCGGGGTTGGCGATGCTGAAATTCACCTTAACGGTGACCACGCCGTTGACGTCCTGGCCCTTGGCCGACAAGTTCATTTCGGAGGCAGGACAGTAGAAGCTCGAGAGTTGCCCGCGGCAGGCGGGGATGCGGGTCGTGCTGCTGTCCAGGAAGTAGATCCCGTTCGAGCCACTGTCCACGAAGGACATTGCATACCTGCCGTTCGGGGTGGGGTACTGGGTCAGAAAGGTGCCATATTCGTCCAACCGAATCACCTTCGCCCCGGCCAGAACATTGTTGTCGCGGGTGCCGATGCCGAAAACCAGGGATCCGGTCACGCTTGGCGCCCCTGCCGCAGGCACCGCAGGCAGCTCGATAATCGTGCCGTTGTTGTCTTGGGTGAAGAACGCCACGGGATTTGACACTTGCTTGGCAGTAGGCACGGCCGCCGCCTGGCAGCCACCCGTGCTTGCCGAAGCACAGGTGTAATAGAGCCCGGGATTGCCCGACGAGAGGCTCGCCGCGCACGCCGCTCCGCAGTCCTGCACGAGTGTGCCCACTCCGACGATGCCGTTGGCCCCCAGGTCTTTGGCGGTGTCGGCGCTCTTGCCAGTACAATCGTTCGGCACCGGGTAGGTTGACTCGTCGACGACCTGGACGGCGAGATTGCTAGCCTGCTCACCCGCGATCTTGATATCGGCGCTGCGCAGCGAGCCCCAGATATACGAGTCGACGAACTGAGTGCATTCGGCGAGAGGGAGCCCGCTGCTGTCGTCAGTCCAGGCGGGCAGCGCGATGGTCAGCTCCGACCCCAGCAGGCGCAGGCCCGAGGATCCGGTGTCGACCAATACGTGGTCGATGCTCTGACAATCGCTGGTGCCGGGAACGCAGACGGTGACGGTTGCAAACAGGCCATTGACGTAGCCGATGAGCGGCAACCCTGGGTCGACGGTGACCTCGGCCACGTTGTCAGCTAGCGCAGCAATGTGGTTGGGGGCAGCCCCAGAACTGTCGCTGCAGGCTGCGCCCAGGCAGAGGAGGGCAGCGGACGCGCAAGCCAACCCGGTCCGTCGCAAACGGTGGCCGCGCATCAATGGATCTCGTCGGTGGAAAGGCCCTGCGGAACCCGGTCTGCGGCATACGCCCGGCCGTAGAAGGCGCGTTGATGGCCGCTCATGTGGATAACCAATCCTGGCAAGCTGATGTTGAGTGGGCCACGGGACATGCGGGAGTCCGCCGCCTTGAGGAAGGTTTCGTAGTACGAGCCGAGGAGTTGTCGCAGGTTGGGGCGAAATGGACCTTGCCAGGTGACGGCAAAGACCTTGCCCTCACTGTCCAGATACTCGCGCACCTTGGTGCCGGTCGCCGCCGCGAGTTCGTGCATGGTGTACCGCTCGGCACGCACGATGCTCACGCTGGCCGCCAAGAGAGCCTGGTCAGCGGCGATCGATGCCACGTCTCCTCCCAAGGCTGCCGATGCGGGCCGCGTGCAGAAAAGCAGGGCGAAAAATGCAAGAGGCGGCAGCAGTTTGCGGAACCGTGTCGGACCAAAAGGGATTCTTTGCATGGTTCTCTCCCCGAGGAGATTCTGACAATTGGATTTCCCGCTAGTCTACAATGCTTTGGAGGTTTGTGCTTTGGGTTGCACCTCGGCGGTGATGGCGTGCAGCCGACTCTCCAGATCGGCGCGGATTTCGGCCAGGCGCTCGGGGCTGTCGGCTTCGCAGCGAAGCACCAGCACCGGGCCGGTGTTGGAGGCGCGCACCAGGCCCCAACCGCCCGGAAAGCTGACTCGCGCGCCGTCCACGTCGACCACATGGTGGTCGCGGCGGTAGTGTGCCAGCGCCCGGCGCACCACCTCGAACTTGATGTCGTCAGGACAGGGCAAGCGAATCTCAGGCGTGTTGTGCATCACGGGCAGACCGTCCACCAGCGCGGAAAGCGGACGCTCGCTGCGCGTCAGCAGCTCGACCAGGCGCGCCGACGCGTACACGGCGTCGTCGTACCCGTAGTAGCGATCGGCGAAGAACATGTGGCCCGACATCTCGCCCGCCAGCACCGCCTTCTCTTCGCGCATCTTGGTCTTGATGAGCGAATGACCCACCTTCCACATAATGGCGCGGCCGCCGAGCCGGGCGATTTCGTCGTACATGGCTTGGCTGCACTTGACCTCGCTGACAAAGGTGGCGCCCGGCCGCTCGCGCAATATCTCGCGCGCAAACAGCATCACGAGCTGGTCCCCCCACACGATGCGGCCCGTCGGATCGACCACGCCCAGGCGATCCGCGTCGCCGTCGAGCGCGATGCCCAGCTCGGCGCCAGATTTCTGCACATGACTGATGAGGTCGGCCAGGTTGGCCGGCACCGTCGGATCGGGATGATGATGGGGAAAGCGGCCGTCGGGGTCGCAGTACAGGGTCTCGACCGTGAGGCCCATTCGCCGCAGCACCGACACGCAAGTCAAGCCGCCCGTCCCGTTGCCGCCGTCGACCACGATCTTGAATCGGCGCGCGCCCAGGCGCATGCCGTCGGCTACCTCGGCAATGTACGGAGTCAAGACATCCACGTCGGCCGCCGCGCCACCCGGCACAGGTTTGGGCCGGGCGCCGGCGCGGTGGCGCAAGATGCGCTCACGCAAGACCTGGATCTCGGAGCCGAATATGGTGGTGGGGCCGCGCATGACCTTGAAGCCGTTGTCTTGCTCGGGGTTGTGGCTGGCCGTGATCATCACGCCACCGTCGGCCCGCAAATGAAAGACCGAGAAGTACAATCCCGGCGTGTGCAGCACGCCCACATCCGACACAGCGAAGCCGGCGCGCACCAGCCTTTGCTGCATTACCGCGTGGATGCGCGGAGAAGAGAGCCGGCAATCGCGGCCAAGGGTAAGGTGACGCGCACCCGCCTCACGCAGATGCTCTGCGATGGCATCGCCGAGCTCGCTGACGAAGGAATCGGGAAAATCCTGGTCCGCGACGCCGCGGATATCGTACTCGCGAAAGACTCTTGGGTTCATGGTTGCTTCTGCTGCTCGCTACAGGAACTCTTTTCTGCCCTGCGCGGAAAGCTCGTCTACCACGCTGCGCACCTCCTGCGCTCGATCTTTGGGCACGACCAGCACCGCGTCGCGGGTGGCCACCACCACGATTCCCTCGACGCCCACCACGCCCAAGAGCGGAGCGCCCGGCTCGGCCATCACCACGCTGCCCTTGCTGGCTTTCACGATGGCGTCGCCCGAGATCACATTTCCGTCGGCGTCAGCCGGCCGAATTTCTGTCAGGGCGGCCCAACTGCCGACATCGCTCCAACCGAAGGCGCCGGGCACCACCCGCATGCCCTGCGTCTTCTCCATGATGCCGTAGTCGATGGAGATGGCAGGCACGCGCGGGTAGCGCTCCTGCGCCAAAGCGTTTGGATCAGGCGAAGCGCACATCTGGTCGAGCAGGGCTGACAACTCGGGCAGGTGCTGGCGGGCTTCGGCCAAAAAGCGCCCGGCAGAAAAGAAGAACATGCCCGAGTTCCACAGGTACTCGCCCGAGGCCAGATAGGCGCGCGCGGTTTGCAGGTCAGGTTTCTCCACGAAGCGCGCCACCTGGCACACCTCAGCGCTGCCCGCAATCTTTGCCCCGGTCTGCAGGTAGCCGTAGCCGGTTTCTGGACGCACGGGCCTGATGCCGACGGTGACGATGGCCTGGCTCGCTTGCGCAAGCGCGACTCGCAACACAGCCGCGTACTGTGGCTCATCGCTGATGAAGGCGTCAGATGGCACTACGGCTAGCACCGCTTCCTGACCCGCCCGTCGCGCGACATGGGCAGCCGCCAGACCGACCGCCGGGGCGGTGTTGCGGGGCGCGGGCTCGACCACCAGGTTGTCGGCCGGCAGGGCAGGCAGGGCCTGGCGGATGGCCTCGGCCTGATCCGCTGCGGTCACGATCAGGGTTCGCCCCACGCCGACGATAGCGCTCAGCCGGCGAAACGTGGCCGCCAGCAGCGATTCACTGGCGCCCAGGCTGAGCAACTGCTTGGGCCGGCTGCGCCGACTGGCTGGCCACAGGCGCGTGCCCCCACCGCCGGCCAGGATGGCCGCGAATTCTTCAGGCTTTGCCATTGGCGAACTTTACCTCAAGATTGTGAGCCCATGCTGCTGGCGTTGGTCTTGATCGCGATTGGCCTTGTGGCCACGGTGTACGGCGCCCGGCTGGCCAGCGAGCGACGCCGGCCCGTCGATCTCGCCGGCGCACTGCTGGCCGCAGCGGGCCTCGCCCTGGCACTGCTGGGCGTGGGACGCCTGCTGTCCGAGAGATTCTTCTAGCACCGACTCTCGGAAGCCGGCGGCCGGAGCCGGAACCGAATCCGGCGGCCGGTCCCGGACTCGGAACCGGTGACTCGAACCAGCTACGAACTTTCGAGACTAGCTGCCCGCTTCCTCTGGTTTCTGGCCGATGAACAGCCCTGCCTCGATGCTCACGCTGAACGGCTGGCCGGAAAAGTATGTGTCGATGGCCTGCTTGACCGCCAGGAAGGTGTCTTGCACCTCTGCCCCCTTGCCCGCGATCTGCTTCCAGCGCGCGAGCGGCCCAAACTCGACGACCGGCGCGTAGAAAAACTCGCGCGCACTACGAAAAACCAGTTCCCAGTGATCGCGCTGCGCCGTGACGGCGGAAAGCCCCGCTTGCTCCATCTGGTGGATCACCGCGCTGGCTTCGGGAAAAGATGCGGCGTATCCGCGCAGGCTGGCCAACGCGTCCTCGCGCCCGAGCCGCACCAGCACATCCCGGTACACGTCGAGAAACTCGATCCAGGTCCCGCGCAGCGGGGAGGCCACCCGCACCTCGGCTCCCGGACGGGCCATGCGGGAAAGGTCGGCGAGAAAATCGTCAGACCGGTGTAGATCCGCCAGGCCCACATTGGCCAGCACCAGATCGAAGGCGTGGTTGCCGAAGGGCAGGCGCTCGGCCAGGCTCTGCAGTCGAAAGAAAACCCTGCGACCGACCTGTTCAGCCGCCACGTTGGCGCGAGCCCGGTCGAGCAAGCCCTGCGCACTTTCCAAGTCGATGATGCGGCTGGCTTGATCCAAACGGTGGAGAAGGTCGGTGGTCGCTCCGCCCAAACCGCAGCGGATCTGGAGCACTTGCGCGCGCGGCTTCAAGGGCACGCCCTCGACCAGGCGCTCGACGAGTCTGCGGCCGATGAGCGGAAAGACCTGCTCCTCGTAGAGCCGGCCGCGTTTTTCCTCGTCCGTCATCTTGCGCACGGGCGAGGTCTGCGGCGAGTCCGGGGGCTGAGACATGCGGACTTCGACTTTAGCCGCTATGCCACCGGAGCGCTAGTCGCGTGGGGAGCCCGAACCGTGCGGGCCGCGGCCCGGTCGCGGAACATCGTGACACTGCTATAGTCCGGCGCATGGTGGATCGTCCGACAGCCCGAATGGGCGACAGGCTTTTCGTCGCTGGGGCTGGTCTACTCGCCGGCCTGTTCGGGTGGGTGGCGACATCGCCGCGTCTGTTGGTTCACATTAACTGGGACGCTGGCAGCTACATCCACCAGATCGCGGATGGTTCCGTGCGCTGGTCCAGCGCACCCTGGAATGCCCACTGCGGCATGCCGTACTTGTACCTGGCCTTCTCCTGGGCGGCGCGCCTGGCAGGCGGTACGTATATCGACGGAGCGAGATTGCTGGATGCCTTTTGTCTCGCCGTCATCGCGGCCCTGCTCGCAGACGCCGGAATCCGGCTCGCCGGCAGTCGACTGGCGGCTGGGCTGGTGGTCGGTTTTTTTGCCAGCGCCTTTGTGACCCAGTTCCTGGTGTTCACCCTGGAGGACAACCTTGTGTTTCTCACCCCAGCCACGGGGATTCTCTGGCTGTGCGCCGTGCGCGGCGAAAAATGGGGAGCGCGGGAGAGTCTGTTGGCCGGGTTGCTGGCCGCCGCGGCCGGGCTGGTGTCAATCCAGGGCGTGATCTACATCTTGCCACCCCTGTACGTCGCCGTCGTGCTGCCCAGCCGCGAAACCTCCGCCCTGCGGCGCGCGCGCGACGCCGGCCTGGCCCTGGCTGGGCTGCTGGTCGGAGCGATGGGGTTCGCCCTTTTCCTGTCATCCACCTCGGCGCTTTCCCTCAAGGGGGCCATTTCGTTCCTGTCCACCCGCCCCGAGCCCTCGCAGTTTCCCAGAGGCGCGAGCGAGGCGGTGAAGCTGCTCGCCGACGTTTCCGGGTCGCTGAGAACCGTCGGCATCGCTGCCTCCCTGCAACTGTTCTGCAACCGGATTCCCTTCGCTTCCAGTTTCTGGTTGGCGGGCATCGGTGGCTTCGTCCTGCTGCTCGAGGCGGGCGTGGTCGTCGCGGCCACAGTGTGGTCACGACGCAGACGCTGCTGGGGTCCGCACCTCTGCGCAACCAGCTTGTTTCTCTTCACGGTGCTGACCGCCCTGTACCGGGACGTCGCCTACGCCTACTTGAAACGCACCGACTTTGTCCCGCTCTTCGTGGCCTTTCTCTTCATGACTTCTGCGCCAGCGTTTTCTTCGTCAACTTGGCTACGTCGGATCGGCGTGTTCGCCTTGGCGTTGTTGGTCGCCGCGCAAGCGTTCGCAGCGTGGCGCTGGCGGCGAGCCGAGGCCGCAAGCTACGCCACCCTCGATGAAACCGTGATCGGAAGACGCCTTCCGGGCTATCACGGGGTTCCGGGCGACGGTTCCTTCTTTCGTCACTTTCGCGCCCTCCGCCGGGCCAACCCGTCGGCCTGTGCCTTTGTCTTCGATGCCGGCGAGGTGGCCCACGGCCGCTGGAATCCGGACATCACTGCGAGTATCTGGTCGGAACTGCCCGCCCACTACGTCATTGGCAATCCGGCCCTGATGGCCACCTGGCCGCGCAAGCTGCGCATCCTCGATCCGCGATCCGCGCGCTCGATCCTGTCCGGGTGCGAATGGATCTCACCGGCGGCGCGGCACACGCTTGGCGGGATGACTGGACGGGGACGATGACGAGCACCGCTGCTGACGCCAACCAAACTCCCCTGCTGGCCCCGCCATCCGGGCCGGTGGACGCGGACCACATCCTGGAGCAATTCCTCGCCTACGTGGCCACCCTGGGCCTGTCGCTCTATCCCGCGCAGGAAGAAGCCTTGTTCGAGATCCTGGCCGGCAAGCACGTGGTCTTGGCCACCCCGACTGGATCAGGCAAGTCGCTGGTGGCCACCGCCTTTCTGTTCAATGCCTTGTGCGAGGGCAAGACCGGTTTCTATAGTTGCCCGGTCAAGGCCCTGGTCAACGAGAAGTTCTTCGATCTGTGCGCCTGCTTCGGCCCGGAACGGGTGGGCCTCATCACCGGCGACGCCGCGGTGAACGGCGGCGCGCCCATCCTGGTGGGCACCGCCGAGATCCTGTCCAACATGGCGCTGCGCCGGTCGCGCCCAGCCGCAAAGTACGTGGTGATGGACGAATTCCACNNCGCGAGCGCGGCATCGCCTGGCAAATTCCGCTGGTCACCCTGCGCGATACGGTCTTTTTGCTCATGTCGGCCACCCTGGGCGACACCACCGCCATCGAACGCCAGGTGGCGAGCTTTACCGGGCGCGAGGTGTCCAGCGTGCGTGGCGCCGTCCGTCCCGTGCCGCTCGATTTCGAGTACCGGGACACCCCGCTGCACGAAACCATCGCCGATCTCATCAAGCAGAACCGCGCGCCCATCTATCTGGTGAACTTCACCCAGCGCGCGGCCGCCGAGGAAGTACAGAACTTGATGAGCGTGGACGTGTGTAGCAAAGAGGAGAAAGAGGCCATCAAGACCGCCCTGGCCGACGAGCGGCTGGACAGCCCCTATGGCAAGGAGTTGCTGCGTTTTCTCCGCCACGGCATCGGCCTGCACCACGCGGGCCTGCTGCCGCGTTACCGCCGCATCGTCGAGCGCCTGAGCCAGCGCGGCCTGCTCAAAGTGGTGAGCGGCACCGACACCCTGGGCGTCGGGGTCAATATCCCCATCCGCACGGTACTGTTCACCCAACTGTGCAAATTCGACGGACAGAAGGACGGCATTCTCAGCGTGCGCGAGTTCAAGCAGATTGCGGGTCGGGCCGGCCGCAAGGGCTTCGACGAGCGCGGCTGGGTGGTGGCGCAAGCGCCGGCGCATGTGGTGGAAAACCTGCGCCTGCGGGCCAAGGCTGCCAGCGGCAAGAAGGTGCACATGCAGAAGCCGCCGCAGAAGGGCTACGTGCATTTCGACAAAGGCACCTTCGATCGCCTGGCCGCGGGCACGCCCGAGCCACTCGAATCGCGCTTTGCCGTCAACCATGGGCTGCTGCTCACGCTTCTGCAGGGCGAGCAGGCTGACCCGCGGCGCGGAGGCGGCTACCGCAAATTGCTGGAAATCATCGCCGCGTGCCACGACAGCGACGTGCTGAAGCACCGCCACCGCCGCACCGCCGCTGCCTGTTTCCGCACCCTACGCAAGGCGGGGCTGGTCAGTCTGGTCGTCGACGAAAAGGCGCGTTGCCCGCAGGCGGTGGCCAGCCCCGAGCTTCAGCACGATTTCTCCCTGCACCACACCCTGTCGCTGTATTTGGTTGATACCTTGCCTCTGCTCGACCCCAGCGCGGAGACCCACGCCTTTGACGTGCTCTCGCTGGTCGAGGCCATCTTGGAAAACCCGCGGCCCGTGCTTTTCGCGCAGCTTGATCGGGTCAAGGGTGAAACCGTGGCAGCGCTGAAGGCCCAAGGCGTCGAGTACGAGCAGCGCATGGAGGAGCTGGAAAAGCTGGAATGGCCCAAGCCCAACCGCGACTTCATCTACGAGACCTTCAACGCCTTTGCCGACAAGCATCCCTGGGTGGGCGAGGAGAACATCGCCCCGAAATCCGTGGCGCGCGAGATCCTTGAGCGTTTCTGCAGCTTCCACGACTACGTGCGCGACTACGGTCTGCAACGGACCGAGGGGGT
>PMJO01000258.1:0-12533 GCA_003158455.1 Myxococcales bacterium
ATCTCCTCGACCTCGTCCTTGGCCTCTTCGATGCCGGCCACGTCCGCGAAGGTGACCTTGCGCTGACTCTCGGAGAGGAGGCGCGCCTTGGACTTGCCGAAGCTCATGGCCTTGCCGCCCCCCATCTGGAGCTGGCGCATGAAGAGCAGAAAGACCACCGCGACCACGATAATCGGCAGCCAGGTGATCAACATCTGCTGCCAGAATCCACCCTCAGCCTCGCGCGTGATCTCGTAGGGAATGTTGGCCCGGTTGAGCTTTTCCAGCGTCTGCTCGCCGATGAAGCCGGTAGTGGTGAACTGCTCGTCACCTTTCTTCAGCGTGCCGCGAAACTCTGCGTTGTTTCCATTCATCCGGATCTGCAAAGGGTTGGACTTGAAATCGCCCGGCGACTTCTCCACCTTCTGGATGAACTCCGAGAACGCCAGCTTCTGCTCGGCTGCCCGCGGGTTGATGAGCTGCCACACCAAGAAGAAGGTGAAGAGCAACATTGCCCATACGAGAATGGTCTTATGGCTATGACGCACGCGCTGTCCTCTGGTGCCTTTTTACTATCTGATCAGAATATTGACCGCAAAAGGCGCGGCGTCAACGATAGTTGCCGTCGGTAACGCCGTCAGACGGCACGCACCGCGAGCCAGTGTCCAGTGCTGGTCTGCGGACGCCCCGCCTCGGAAGGCCGCACCCCTGCGACAAACAGTATGGTTCCGTCGGCGGCCACCAGCACCGGCAGATCGGACCGCTGGTCGCTGGGGATCTTGGCGTCGACAAGGAGGTCGGACACCTTGCGGCTGCCGCGGCCTCCCCGCGGACGCAGGCGATCGCCCGGGCGCCGGGCTCGCACCTGCAAAGGTTGCGCGATCCGGCCGGCATCAAAGATCGCGGCACCGCTCGGCGGGAGCGCGGGATGCTTCCCTTCTTCCAGCTTGAGGGCATGCCCGTGGATTCGACCCGGCAGGCGATAGATTCCCGGACCCGCGACCAGAACCGACTCGGGCGAACCCGAGCCCAGTGAAGAGTCTTGCCGCGAACCCGAGCGCGGACGGAAGCGGACGTTTCCGTAGCTCACCACCACCTCACCCTGGCGGACAGAAACCCGCCGCGTCCCCTGCCCCTGCCTCGCCATCCGTCGGATCAGCGCCGCCGCACGCCGCGGGACCACGGCAAGATCGAACCCGCCCTGCGCCGGCGCACCCGCGACGATGGCGCGTGCATCTTGGGCCAGCCCCAGTAGCGCGTCGACCACGCGTGGGTTTTCGCGTGCAAGCATGGGCAGAAGGTCAAGACGAATGCGCACCCGGGTGTAGTGCCGGTTGCCATTCGACGGATCCTCGATGAACGGAATGTGTCGCTTGGCCAGGAAAGCCACAATGCTCTTGCGGCGAACGTCGAGCAGCGGCCGGATGAAAACTCCGCGCTGGTAGTGAATGCCGCCCAGACCCGGGATGCCAGTGCCACGCACGATACGAAAAAGCACGGTCTCGGCCTGATCGTCGGCGGTGTGGCCGAGGGCGACGCGCGCGCAGCCCAGCCGGACCGCGGCCTCTTGCAAAACCGAAAGGCGTACGTTGCGAGCGGCTTCCTGCCACGACACATGGGCGTGGCGCGCGGCCTTGACGTCGACCGCAAGAATCTCGCAACGAACGCCCAGGCGATTGCAGCGCTCGGCCACCAGCGCGGCCTCGGCTGCTGATTCCGGCCGCAAACCGTGATCTACCGTCGCGGCGACCAACTCGATGTGCAAGCGGGACGCAAGCTGCATCAGCGCGTGCAGAAGCGCGGTCGAGTCGGGACCGCCCGAGACGGCTACCAGCACCCGCTCGCCACCAGCAAGCAGCGCCTGCTCGCGAATGGTGTGAAGCACCTGGGAGAGCATGTCAGGGCTTGCGCAACATCACGATATGTTCCCGACGAGGGTGGCCGGCGAAGATCTGGCGCAGGCGATAGTCATGCGGCGGCCGGGCCTGCGAGACGCGCGCCACCGGTACAAGGCGCATGCGTCGGGCTTCGTCCTGCACCGCGCACGCGGCATCCTCGGGCGCGCCCGCCACCACGCCATCGCCGACCTGGAGAATGATGGTCGCGCCCTGCCGGGCCACCCGCGCCATTTCCGACAGCCAGCGCCGCCGATCCTGGCGCCAGCGTTGTGCGGCCGAGCCCAACCCCTCGTCGCGCGCGCCGACTTGGACGCGATCCAGATTTTCGCGCGGCAGTCCCAGCCAGAGGAAACGCACGTCGTGGTGTTCCGCGTAGTCGTAGGTGCCAGCGTAGGGCGGCGACGACAGGATGAGATCGAACCCACCGGCGGGCAGCCGCCCCAGATCCCGCGCGTCGGCCACCCGAATCTGCGGCACCGGCGTGCCGGCCGGCGTGCGTCGTTCCAATGCTTCCAGCCCGCCGGCCAGCTCCTCGGCGCGGCTGGCGAAGAAATGCGACGGCACGCCCCGGCCGATGCGTCGCGCTTCTGCCTCGTCGCTGCCGCGCATGAACTTCACCAGGATCGATGACAAGCACGCACGCAAGGCACGCCCCACGTCGTCCTCTTTGGTCTCGCCGATGAGCGCGCGCAAGCCATAGAGTTCAAGGGCGACATGGGGAAAGAACCGGTCGCTCTCGCTGCGCGCCCACCCGGGAATGTCGGGCCGCTGGCGCTTGCGGGCGCGCTCGGCCGCGGCCTCGGCGATCCGGCGCGCATCTTCCATCAGGCGTTGGCGGCCCTCCGGTCCCAGGGT
Organism: Myxococcales bacterium; assembly: GCA_003158455.1. GTDB lineage: Bacteria > Myxococcota_A > Polyangia > Fen-1088 > Fen-1088 > Fen-1137. The sequence continues at coordinate 2,733 of PMJO01000258.1, forward strand.
GGTCGAGCGCACGCGCGCGATGATTACGGCCAACGGGCTGGCATCGCTGCCCACCGCCTTGCGACCTGCGGCCATGGCTTCGACCAAGACCGTGCCGCTGCCGCAGAATGGATCCAGCACGTCCTGGCCGGCCCGCGAAAAGCGCGCGATCGCGATACGCGCCGTGGATGGGTGCATGCGACCCGCGTAGCTGTGAAAACCGTGGGTCAGCGCACGCGCCAGGCCCGGGTCGGGGACCAGCAGCTCGGCCAGCGCCGCCGCTGTATCCACGTCGCCGGCCTGTTCCACCGCACCGCCGAAGACCGAAAACGCCTGCTTGCGGCGTTCCTTCCTCAAGACGGGAACCTTTGCAGTGCTCTCGCGTCCTGCCGCCTGCTTGTAATCCTTCTTGCCTCTCCGTTTTTGGCCCGCCAAACCCAGCGGTTTCGCGTCGGAAGGCGGCGCGGGCGGCGAAAGGCTGGAAGGCTTGGTCATGGGTAGAACGCGACTATAGCGCGAGCCCATGGCCAGACCTACCTTTGCCGGCTAGCGTGAGCGTGAGAGAAAAAGGGCGCCTCGCGGGTGGCTCTTCAAATATAGTATCCGCGTCATGCGACCAGGTCATGAGCTGGGCTCCGGCCGCACATGCGGCGGGCAAGGACGCTGCGCGAAGTGAATGGCGCCAGGGCAATGTCGCCTACGACCTCGGACACTACGATGAGGCGGCCAAACACTACTATGCCGCCTATACCCTGGTCCAGGATCCGGTCTTCCTCTTCAACATCGCGCAGAGCTACCGAATGGCCGGCAAGCTGGACAAGGCGCTTGACCGGTACCGCGCCTTTCTGCGCAACGCGAGTGCGGATGCCCCGAACCGTGGCATTGCCGAGAAGTTCATTGCGGAGCTCAAGCACCAGCTTGAGGAGAAGAAAGAAACCGCGCCCATTCCACCGCCCCAGGCGGTGCCGGCAAAGGAGCCCGCAGCGGCAGCTCCGCTAGCGCCGCCCCCGCCAGTGGCCACGCCTAAGGAACCACCGGCAGCCGGCCCGCCAAAGCCCTTGCCAGCCGTGCCCCCGATCCCTACGTCGGGCGACACGAACCTTGTGTCTCTGCCCGCGCCGGCTGAGCAGACCAGCATCGATCAGCCAATCTACAAGAAGTGGTGGTTCTGGACCGGCGTGGGCGTGGTTGTAGCAGGAGGCATCGTGACCGCGATCCTGCTGACCCGTCCGTCGAACAATCCGTGCAGCGGGACGAGCCTGCACTGCGTGGAGGTCCGGTAGCCATGCGGCGTATTCTTTGGACGTTGAGCCTGCTGGCTGGGGTGGCCGCCTGTTCGAGCAAACAGAGCGACACCAAGATCGTGGTTGAGGTGTGGAGCGACCTCGCTGTTCCCAGCCAGATGGACGAGATCCGCATCGCGGCCAACGGCACTACCGTTTCGCCTCCAGTCGTTTTCCCTCTGACCGACAAGACCAACCTGCCGGTCGTCTTGGTGCTGGTGCCGCCGGACAACCAGGACCTGCCGTTCGATGTCACGGCGACCGGATACTTGAAATCCAACCCGGTCGTCTCACAAGCGGCGCACCTGTCGTTTGTTTCCGGCAAGAGCCTGGTGTTGCCGCTCTTTCTCGGCAGCGCCTGCGCGGGCACGTCCTGTCCCGCGAACCAGACGTGTTCCGGCGGGAACTGCCAACCCGTAGATGTAGATGTGGGTGGCCTGCCGGCCTACGACCCCCAAGCACCGTTCTTGCCTCCCGACGCTGGCGCGGGCTCGCGCCGCGACGGCAGCGCGGAGGTTGGGGAGACGGGCGCAGGCGGAGCAGAAGCTGGTCGGGTTGATGCCGTCGCGGGCGGGCAAGAGACTGGCGACAGCGCGGCTGACAAACCCGTGGATGTCCCAGTTGCTGCGCCTGACAGCGGCGTGGGTGTGCTCGATAGTGCAGTAGACACGGGCACTGGGCCGGTGCCGCTGTGATGAAGGTGCCCACCGGCGGCGGCACCCCTGCCACGCTCGTCTCAGGCTATGCTCCCCAAAACATTGCGGTTGACGCCACAAACGTCTACTGGACGTCCGGTACCACAGTGCTGAAGACGCCCATCGGCGGTGGTGCCATGGTCATTCTTGCCTCAGGCCAAAACAGCTCCTACGGCATCGCGGTTGACGCCACCAGCGTCTACTGGACGAACAATGCCACTACAGGCACAGTGATGACGACGCCAAAGTAGCACCCGCTGGAGGTGCCGGGGACTTGGCGAGCGATATTCCAACACCTCCCTGCAATCTCCGGCGCACTTGCAGTTGCACAAAGAGTCTCAGATACAATCCAAGATCAAACCTACAGGGACAGGGACACAAAATGAAGAATCTCCTTCTTGCTGCGATCACTACTGCCGCGATCGCGCTTTCTGGCTGCAGCAGCGACGATGTCAAGTGCTCGGACAAGGGCATATGCCCGCAGGACACGGTCCCCACGGCGGCGTACGACAACGTCTGTCAGGCCACGTTGGGCTCGACCTGCGGAAAGCAGTGGCAGGCCGTACTCAACTGCGTGAAGGCGAATGAGAAGTGCGACTCCAGCGGAAACATGGATTTGGCCGCCACCGAATCCGTTTGTTCAACGCAGCTCTACAACTTTACGACTTGCTGTGCGGCGAACCCGACGGCTGCGGGCTGCCCCAGTACCGCCGGGCACTAGTGCCGCGCGAAATGAACGCTACGGCCTCGGCACGGTGACGGGCGCGGCAAAGGGATGTGGCGACGCTCCGGCCACCGCCACCGCATACCAGTTGGGCTTGGGCTCAGGCACCCAGACTATGCTCGATGAACCGTCACTGATCTCGGTTCGATACACCACCACCGAGGTCAAGACCGCGCCGGTGTTGTCGTAGATGGTAGCTGTCTCAGGTTCGCCCTCCGGGGCAACCTCTCGCTCAATGGGAACTCCCCAGCGCGGCCCGCGGGCCTCGATCAGGAGCACGCGCCACTTCGACAGCGTCTCGGGAAGCGCAACGACCATGGCCGCCGGCTGGCCGTTGACCGCCGCCACCCTGGTCGTGATGGCAGCGTAGGTGTAGTCGCTCATCCACTGAGTGTTGCAATAGCCCATGATGTCGGTGGCCTTGGTCGGATCGAAAAGCTTCTGAGTGCGACTGTCCCAGCCCCAGCTTCCCAGCACTCCCTTGGCATAGGGATAGTTGGGGTCGATTCCCGTGATGGTTTCACCGCTGAGTGCGCAAGGCGCGTGTTGGCGCCCGTGACTATGCCCGACTTCGTGGGCCATGGTCAGGGCGGACTCACTATCGGCGTAGCCGACCCCGACCCCGGCACGCATGGACGCCTGGTTGGCCCTGGTCACGACGTAGCTGATTCCTGCGGTGCAAACCGATTGGCAGTAGGTCCGCATTGAACTGGCCGGCGTGACCAGGCCGAAGTAGTAGACGTCCGCGGAAGGCGCGTCCTTGGCGCGTTTGGCTTGCACCTGGTTCAGCATCGTGTTCCAGTCCACCGGCGAGGTCACCGTGAGCGTGTCGCCGACGGTGAACGAGATGGCGTCGATCGGGTACATGGCAGTCATCTGGCTGGAATAGCCGGCAAGCGCGGCCGCCGAGGTGTCGGGGAGCAATGTGCCGACCTGCAAGGGTATGATGGTGATCTTCAGACCTCCCGTGGTTTTCACCCCGAGGTCAGCGTCACCGGTGGCGGGGAAGCGCGCCGTACCCCCAGTGGCGGGCTGCGTGCCGCACTCCACGATTTCGACCGAGTAGCTCAACGAAGCCGTCATGGCGCTGGCCGGGACGAGGACCTGAAAGGTCGAGGTCAGAGCAGCGTCGGTCGACGAGGCAGTGAGGGTCTGCTTGGCATAGTACTGCGTCGCCTGCCCTCCTGACGGCGTCAGGGTCAGCCGGGCAGAAAGCTCGCGCGCCGTCCACCCGCTGCCCAAGGTCACGAAAACGCGGAACATGGTGTCCCGACCCTCGACCACGTTGCTGTTGCGCGACCCCACCGCCACCTCGGTCCCGTTGGTCATCAGCGGAATCTTGACCGACTGATACACGGCGATCTGCTGCAAAGTCAGGTTGGTCGCCTCGCTGTCGCTGCAGCCATCGCTTCCCGTGCTGCTGCTTTGGAAGCTCCCCGGACCGTCGGCGGCCGCTCTGGCGTCAGTACCCGCCCTTCCCGCGCCGGCCTCCCTGCCGCTGCCATCGCGTCCGGCCGCACCGTCAGGGGCTGGGGTGCCGGCATCCACGGCTCTGCTTCCGCCCGCGGACACGGTCACGCCACCCGAACCGGAGGTTCCCCCGGCCGAGCCGCCCGAGCCAGACGCTCCCCCGGCTGAACCACCCGAGCCAGAGGTTCCGTTCGATCCACCAGCCCCTCCGCGCCCCCCGGAGCCCCCGCTGCCCGAAACCCCGCCCGCAGCCGAGCCCGCCCCGCCGCCTGCACCACCGGATCCGCCGGTCGTGCCGCCAGAGTGCGAGCCGCCCACGCCAGCGGTGCCATTCGATGCGGAGGTCGTGTGCGTGCCGCCGGCTCCACCCGTGTTGCCGGGAGTCAGCTGGCGAGCGGAATCGGAATTTCCACAAGCGGCAGTACCCATCGATGCGACGACCAACAGGAGACCAAGAATTCTTCCGTCGCGCGCTGATGTCATGAACGACTCCTTGCAGTATCCGCGGCCAGCAGGATGGAAGAGTCTACCCGTGATTGCAGCTATGGGAAATCCCAAAGTGCCGGCTGTCCGCGGGCGACCAGAGAGCACACGAAGGAGCGTTCTCCTACCCCAGCACCAGCAGCTCCATGGGACGAATCGTCACGGGAACGACCGAGCAGCCGCCGGCAAGGTAGGCTGCACCGGGAGGTGTGGCGGGGGCAGCCCCGTGCAGGACTAGATTCGAGAAGAGCACGGTCAATGCTTGGCCGGGCGGGTTGATCTGCCGGTCCACCACGACGCTGACCGTGGCCGAACAGGCTTGGCTTGTGTTTCCCACGACAACCAATTCGCGGTCATTGAGGACGCGCGAGTACGCCAGTACGCCGCCAAGATACGACGAGTAGCCGAAATCGACATTGTTGCCCGTCAGTTGCCTGAAGTACTGCCGGCCGTAGCGCAAAGCGGGATTCCCAGCCCGAAGCGCAGTGAGCTGCGCAATGGCTTGGTAGTAGATGTGCTGCGGGCTCTGGTTGAACACGTCTGGATTGCGCCACAAGCACTCGCGCACCGATTCGCGCGAAGTGCCGGAATCGTTCAGCCCCTGTTCCATGCCGTAGTAGATGCAAGGAACGCCCTGCAGGGTCAGCAGACATGAAATCGCCAGCGTCACCTGCTCAGCTTGGCAACCGGCTGCGTAGCGATAGGACAAATCGTGGTTCTCGAGGAACGTCACGAAGTACGCGCCCACGTCGCCGTGTGAGCTGAGCACCGTCTTCTGCACCTCCCGGCGGTAGTCCATATGTGACGCCAGTTCGGCGGGCGGCATAGAACCCTTGCAGACACCCTCGATCCGCCTGCGCAAGGGAAAATCCAAGTTCGCATCGGCTCCGATGATACCCACATCGTCGTACGCGGTATCGCGCCCGACGTACGCCGCGATCTTGGTCTCGTCGTCGTCCATCCACACTTCACCGAAAGTGAAGAAGTTCTTCTTGCCGATGGACAGGGCGAATTCCCGCATGGCGTTGGCAAAACTCCGGGCAAAGTCCCGCTCGACGTACATCAGCGTGTCGACGCGGAATCCATCAATGTCGAACTTCGCGATCAGATACTGATACGCGCGGATCAGGATGTCGCGCACCGGATAAGTGCCGTCATCAGTCTTCAGATACTCGGTGACCAGTTCTTTCAGTGAACTGAAGTCTCCCTTGGTCACGTCGGGGCTCCCCGCCACGTCGCCGCGGCGTCGAAAGTAGTCGTTGCGCTGCAACTCCGCCGGCCAGACTCCGGCGTCGCGCGGCAGATTTGGGACTTGCGCAATATCGGTCCATGTCCCTTGCGGGTTGTTGTTGCTGTCGCGCCAGTAGATTTTGTACTCGGGTCCATCACCCTTCCACGGGGCCGCATCGCGCATGCCTTCGTAGTTGAAAAGGTCCCCAGCGTGGTTCAGGACGATGTCGAGAATGACGTGCATACCTTTGGCGTGAATCTCGTCCACTAGTCGTCGGAACTCTTGATCGGCGACTTCCGGCTGTGCCAAGGCCTGCGCAGGATTTGTGCAGAAGCGAGGGTCGATGCGCAGAAAGTCCTGGGTGGCGTAGCCGCCGTAGTAGTCGAGGAATTTCTGGGGATTCATCAACACGGGGGAAATCCAGATCGCCCCGCTTCCCAGCCCCCGGATATAGTCAACTTGTTGTCGGATGCCCTCGAAGCTTCCGCCCTGATACGGCAGATATGGGTCGAGCTGCCGCGGGCTGGCATTCGGGTTGTTGAAGCGGTCGACCAGCAGAAAATAGATCAACTGGTCGCGCCAGTCTTCGGGCGAAGGGAAAGGCGTGCGGAAACTCACGTTTCCCACGGTCGTAGTTCGCTGCGCCAACGCGTCCGCCTTGGCCTGCGCGATGACCTGGTTGGCCTCTCTCCCGAAAACCCTTGTCGGATTGGTCTGCGGTCCAATAACCCTTGTTGTAGACACGGTTGCTACCCCCTTTGTAAGTGACCATCGCAGTGGCTGGCACCGGTCGCCTGACAGACGGCCATTCCCCGAAAGCGCCAATATCACATCGCCTGCTTCAGTTGTTCCTCAAGCAAGATGTCGAAGAGCGAAACAACCGCACGCCGTTTACGACGGCCAACCTCGCCAGCGCGGCCGAAGATACCCCCGGGCGCGAGGAACGGCAAGAAGCGCACGATGGCTTGTTGGCTCAGGTGGGGAACCCAACCGCCGGCAGCGCCGCACTTTCCCCGCCCGGCCCCACCGTGGCCGGGCCGGTCGGGACTTCCTTGCGCCGCCAAAGGTAGTAGACCGCCGGATACACCATCAACTCCATCGCGAACGACGTGACCAGACCGCCGACCATCGGCGCAGCGATACGCTTCATTAGATCGGCGCCGGTACCGGTGGACCACATGATGGGCAGAAGGCCAATGAAGGCGGCACACACGGTCATGGCCTTTGGCCGCACGCGCTTGACCGCACCGTGAATGATTGCTTCGACCAGATCGCCGGTGGTGCGCAGCTGCCCGCGCGCCTTGGCCTCGTCGTGTGAAAGATCAAGGAAGAGCAGCATGAACACGCCGGTTTCGGCATCCAGTCCCATGAGCGCGATCATGCCGACCCAGACCGCAATCGACACGTTGTAGCCGAGCAGGTAAAGCAGCCAGATGGCGCCGACCGCAGAAAACGGCACCGCCATCATGACCACACCGGCCTTGAAGCTGGACTTGGTGTTCAGGTAGAGCAGCCCGAAGATGAGTACCAAGGTGATGGGCAGGATGATCTTCAGCCTCTCCTGCACCCGCAGCATGTTCTCGTATTGCCCGCTCCACGACATGGCGTAGCTGGTAGGCAACGTCACCCCGGACGCCACCGCTTGCTTGGCGCGCTCGACGTAGCTACCCACGTCGATCTTCGAAGTGTCGAAGTCGACGTACACATAGCCCGAGAGAAGTCCGTTCTCGTCGCGGATCATGGCCGGCCCTTCGACCAGTTTGACATCCGCGATCTCCGCCATCGGGATCTGGCCCTGGCCGCTGGGCAAGGGCAGCAACACCCGCTTGAGCGCATCGACGTCCTCGCGAAAGTCGCGGGCGTAGCGCACGTTCACGCCATAGCGTTGCCGGCCCTCGATCGTGGTGGTCTGGTTGTCGCCGCCCACAGCGGTCATTACCATCATGTTGGCGTCGTCGACGGACAGGCCGTAGCGGGCCAACTTGTCGCGATCGAGCACGAAATCGAGGAAGTAACCGCCGGCGACCCGCTCAGCAAACACACTGCGGGTCTCGGGCATCTTCTTGATGGCAGACTCGACCTCCAGTCCGATCTTCTGGATCACGTTCAAATCCGCGCCGCTGATCTTGATGCCGATCGGCGTGCGGATACCTGTCGACAGCATGTCCAGGCGGCCCTTGATGGGCATGGTCNNGGAGGGCAGCGTTCAATTCCGCAACCAAGTCCTCCTCGGCTATCCGGTCACGCCACGCGGTTCGCAGCACGCGCTTCAGCCACTCCGGGGCCCAGCCCGAATACCAGCGCGGCCTCTCGCGCCACTGCAACTCAGGCTTCAGCAGGATGGTGGTCTCCATCATGGTGAATGGCGCCGGATCGGTGGACGTCCCAGCGCGGCCTGCCTTGCCGAAGACCCGGTCGATTTCCGGGAAGCTCATGAGGATTTTGTCCTGCACCTGCAAGGCCTTCTGTGCTTCCGCTACCGACATGCCCGGCTGCACCGCGGATGGCATGTACAGCAGCGAGCCCTCGCGCAAGGGCGGCATGAATTCGGAGCCGAGCTTGAAGTAGACTGGCAAGGTCAGTGCGACGACCGCTAGGCTGGCGATCACCGTGAGCTTGGCGTGCCGGACCACGAACCGGCATGGTCCTTCGTAGATTCTGTGCAGCAGGTGGCTAATGGGGTGGCGTTCCTCGGAGTAGTACTTGCCCACAGCGATCTGGCTGGCCAGCCAGGCGAGCGGTCGCGGCCTGAAACGGAAAGGCTCGATCCGGGCGAACAGCATGCGCATCGCCGGGTCCAGGGTGACGGCCAAGATAGCGGCAATCGCCATGGCCAGGTTCTTCGAATAGGCCAGTGGTTTGAAAAGCCGGCCCTCCTGGTCGACCAGGGTGAAGACCGGCATGAAGGCAACCGCGATGACCAGCAGGGAGAAGAAGACGGACGGCCCCACTTCCATGAGCGCTTCCAGGCGGACTTGATGGAAGTCGCCCTTCTTGCCGCCGGCTTGCCACAGATAGATCTTGTTGTACGCGTTCTCGACTTCGACGATGGCGCCGTCCACCAAGATACCGATGGAGATCGCCATCCCGGACAGCGACATCAGATTCGCGTTCAGTCCCATCAGGTACATGGGGATGAAGGCCAGCGCCACGCTGATTGGAATGGTCATGATGGGCACGATGGCCGAGGGGATGTGCCAGAGGAAGAGCAGGATGATGATGGACACCACGATCATCTCCTCGATCAGCTTGTCGGTGACCGTGTTGATGGCGCGCCCGATGAGATCGGAGCGATCGTAGCTCGTGATCACCTCGACCCCGCTCGGCAGCGATGGCTTCAGCTCGTCCAGCTTGACCTTCACGCGGTCGATGACCTTGAGGGCGTTTTCTCCCTGGCGCATGACCACGATGCCACCGACCACATCGCCCTGGCCGTTGTAGTCGGCAATGCCCCGCCGCATCTCCGGCCCGAGCGCCACGGTGGCCACGTCCTTGACCGTGATCGGGGTGCCGTTCTCGGTCTTGAGCACCAGCTTTTCCAGGTCGGCCATCGACTTGACGTAGCCACGGCCGCGCACCATGTACTCGCGCCCCGACAGTTCCACCAAGCGGCCACCCACGTCGTTGTTCCCCTGGCGCACGGCCTGCACAACGGCCTCCAGAGGAAGCTTGTAGGCCGCCAGCGCGTCTGGCCTCACTGTCACTTGGTACTGGCGGACTTGCCCGCCCACCGTGGCGACCTCGGCCACGCCGGGAACGCTCTGTACGGCGTAGCGCATGAACCAGTCCTGGTAGCTGCGCAACTCGTCGCTGGAATGCTTGCCGCTCCGGTCCACCAAGGAGTACTGGAAAACCCATCCCAGGCTGGTGGCGTCCGGGCCGAGCTCGGTCTTCACCCCCGTCGGAAGCTGTGGCAGGATCTTGGACAGGTACTCG
>PMJO01000258.1:12571-33920 GCA_003158455.1 Myxococcales bacterium
GATGATGTCCGGGCTGCGATCCCAACGCGAGTACACGATGACCTGCGTGTCCGACAGGTCAGGCAGGGCATCGAGCGGGATGTTACGCATGGTCCAGTACGCAATCGCGATGGCAACCAGCGTGCCGGCGATAACCAGGTATTTGTTCTCGGCCGAGAAGCGGATGATCCGCTTGAGCACGGCTACTTACCCCCGATGGCGGACAGTGAGGCGCGTAGCGCTGATTCGGAATCGACGAGGAAGTTGGCGCGCGTGACGACCTGCTGGCCCTCTTCGAGNNCACCACGCGCGGCTCGAACCTGCCTTCCCCACGTGCCAGGAAGACCACGTTCTCGGTCCCGTTGCGAATGACCGCGTCAGCCGGGATGCGCAACCCTTCCTTCGCCGTCCCCTCCAGAACAACCTCGCCGTACATCTCCGGCTTGAGCTCGCCCTTCGGATTCAAGAAGTGCAGGTGCACCTTCGTGGTGCGAGTCTTCGGGTCGAACAGTGGATCAATGAAGGCCACCCGACCCGAAAAGGTACGGTCGGGGTACGCGGGCAAAGTCAAGGACGCCTTCATGCCCACCCGAATCCGGGCCAGATCGGTCTCGTAGGCGTCGGCCATTCCCCAGATTTCGCGCAGATCGGTGATCTCGTAGGGCGCCTCGCCCGGACTTACTCGCGCCCCTTGCACGACGTTCTTGGCCGTCACCACGCCGGAGATAGGCGACACCAGGGTCAGCGTCTTGGTTGGCTGCCGCGTACGCGCCAGCCGATCGATCTCTGCCGCCGGCACGTCCCACAGTTCCAGCCGCCTGCGTGCCGAGGCCATCAGACTTTGCCCATCTTCAGACAGGGCTGCACCCTTGGCAAGGACCTCACTGGTTTGCAGCGCAAGCAAGTATTCGTTCTGCGCGGCCAGCAAGCTCGGGCTGTAGACTGAGAAGAGCGGTTGGCCTTTGCGAACCGACTGCCCGACGAAATCCACGTAGATCTTCTCGACGAATCCTTCCACTTTCACGTTGGTCTTGCGGACCTGCGTAGGGTCGATCTGAATGCGCGCGGGCGTGCGCCAGGTCGCGCCAATGGAGCCCCTGGTAACGGCGGCCGTTCGCAGCCCGATGAGCTGCTGCCTGGCCGGATCGATGTTGACCGTGGCCAGGCCCTGCACCGGCGCACTACCGGTCAGCTCGTCTTCGTAGACCGGGACATAGTCCATGCCCATCTCGTCCTTGCGCGGAACTGGGGAGGTTTGCTTCGGATCCATGGGCGAGCGGTAAAGGGAGATCTTCCGCGCGCCCGGCTTTGCGGCCGCACTGTTGTCAGTCGAGGCGGACGACACCAGAACCAGCTTCATTCCGCAGATTGGGCAATCGCCGGGGTGATCCGAGGTGATCGCCGGGTGCATGGGGCACTGGTAAAGCGGCGCCTTCTTCGCTGCCGTCGCTGCGGGCCCGCTCGCTGCCGCCGTACCATGCCCGCGCATCGCCAGCCACACTCCTGCACCGCCGAGTCCGACACCCACGGTGACTGCTATCAGCGCCACTACCACGAGCCGTCGCGAAGATCGGTGGGGTGCGGGATCCGCCGACGGTTCGGAAGCTTGGGTGTCATCCGCGTCCATGAATAGCTCCGTTCTACATGCGCGACATCGAGGCGCCGCCGCTGTCCGTGCTCGGCGGCTGACCCGCCGATCGACTCGACGATGAGGAAACAGGAGTCGCACCTGCACCCGGCATGGCAGAGCCACCCATTCCGCCCGCTGCGGGACCGCCGGGCGCCTCCAGGCTCAACTCCCGCTCGGCGATGGTGATCCGCTGCGCCGCCGCGACCGATTCGAAGAAGCCATTCACGTCAGCCAGGTTGCCGGCCAGCGCCTCCAGCACAGAGGCGAACGTTACGCGGCCGACCTGGTACTGCGCAAGCGTGCTTGAAACCGTGGCGTCCGACTGCACGAGCAGCCCGGAGCGGTACAGGTGGTTCGCTTCCAGCAGCGAGCCCAGCAGCGCCAGCCTCTCGTGAATCCGCTGCCGCAGAAGCCGACGGATCACCTCCGCGCCATCCCGTGCGGCCTCGCCGCGTGCCTGATTCTCCGCCACGGCTCGCGATTGCTTCTGCGCGCCCCAGATGGGCAGGTTGAACGCAACCCCGGCCAACCACATGGTCTCGAAACCGCCCCAACGAGGCATCACCCCGGCGCTCACCGTCACGTCCGGCCAGCGCTCTTTGTTTGCCAGCTCCACCCGCCGGCCCGCCTGCTCCCCGGCTAGCAGCGCCTTCTTCAATTCCGGGCTCTCTGCCTCGGCTGCGGTTGCCGCTTGTTCGGGATCGGGCAACACCGGGTCCGGCAGGTCGGCCAGGCTGCGCGTCGTCGCAATCGGTTCAGTCAGCGGGTGCCCGCGCAACCGGTTGAGCACGGCGATCCGTCGGTGTTCCTCGCCTTGCAGTGCCCATCGCTGTTGGCGCAAACGATTCCTTTGCAGTTGCGCGCGCAGCAGATCGGACTGCGCTGCCTCGCCCGATTCGTAGCGGACGCGGGCCAGCCCTTCTGACTGCGTCCAAAGCGACTCCAGTCTCGTCAACAGGCCGAGCTGGTCACGTACCAGCAGCAAGTCGACGTAGGCCCGCTCCACGTCCGCCGCTACCGAAAGCAACACGCGTCGGAGATCCGCCTCGGCCTCGCGCGTCCCCAGGCCGGCCAGCTCACCGCGCAGCCCGCGCTTGCCCGCCCAGGGGAAGGTCTGCGACGCCATGATGGAGATCCAGCTCGTCTCCATCTTGCCGATCTGGATGCTGCTGAATCCGTCGTTCTGGATTCCGAGCGACAGGGTTGGATCTGGCAAGGCGCTGCTCTGGGGCCCGCGCTCCTGCTCTGCCACGATCAGCGCGCGCGCCTGCGCCAGCTCGGGCCGCTTCTCCATGGCCTGCTTGACCAGTCCCCGAAGTACCGGATCCTCCAGCAAGGTCGGTCCAGCTGGCACCTGGGCGGGATCCACTGCCCGCGCAGGTGTGGCGGCCAACAGAAGGACAAGCGGGAGGCGCGCGATCATGGCGTTACTCCACGATGATGACGCCGGTGATCATGTCCATCCCGCAGGCGTAGCGGAACTTCCCCGCCTTGGTTGGCGTGAACGTGATCTCAACCGGCTGGTTGAGCGGCAGCGGCTGGTTGATACCGAAATCCTTGATCACGATCTCCTTGGCGCAAGTCATCTCGGTCTTGCGCGTGACTACCAACTTTACCGGCTGCCCGGCTTTCACCTTCACCTGCGCCGGCACGAAGCCTTCGCTGGTGACCTGCATCGCTACGATCTGTTCCGGCGAACTCCTCGGCTTCTGGCCCTTGGCCAGCGCCGTCGCGCCGGCAACCGCCACGACAGTGACGAAAATCGCAATTGAGGCAAGCATGGTCTTGGACACGACGAATCCCCCTTCGTTTGGTGGCCGGCCCATTCCGGCCTTTACCTTAGATAGGCCGCAGGGGAGGAAGCGTGACAGGCAGGGATGGCGAATCTGCTAGTGCCGCGGCGCCAGTCGACCAGAGGTCGCTGCGGGCATGGGCGTGGCGCGGGCCGAGCATCATCTGGCGCTGCTGGTACGACCGCCAACCCTACGACGAGGCCCGCTACCTCCTCGCCCTCCAAAAGCGCCATTCGCCCATCCCCTTCCACGCCGCTCAGTCACCGTGATCCTTCGCTTGCGGTCCGGCTAAGGGAGTGAGTTCGGCGGCGTCTGACGCATGCGCTTACTCTCGGGGATCATTCAAGGGAACTCGCCGAACGCAGAGCGGGCACTCGGAGGGTGTCCAGATCTCATTCGGCAGGCTGGCGAGTGATTCCAGCGCGATCCCAGCGTCGCGGGCCAGAATGACGGCGCTGCCGCCGAGAACAGCGAGCGTCGCGATAACTACCGGCTCGGCGCCACACTCTCGCAACGACCGAAGGGTCCCGCGAACGGCCGAGCCCGCGTTGATCACGTCGTTGACGACCGCCACCCGCCGGCCGTTCAGCTTGGGGCGCAGGGCGCGCGGCAGGACGTACTCGACGGGAAAGAGTCCGTCGGCGCCCAAGGCTACCTTCCCCTCCGTGTATGTGAATGAGACGCCCAGTATGGGCGCTACCACGGATGCGAGGAAGGCGCCTTCTACCAAGGGACCGCAGACCGCTTCGACTGCGTACTTCGAAAGCGTGCGAGCGAGATCCTCAGCAAGCGGCCGGATCTCTGCGGGACGCAAGAAGAGCAGTTCAAGGTCCAGCCATAGGTCACCGTGGTGTCCGGACTCCAGACGAAAGTGTCCCCTCCTCGCGGGAAGGAGGCGCTCCAGCTCACGCTGATGATCCTTGTCGCTCACATCACCTCGTCTGTCGAGTCAAAATGGAACGACCGACTCACACCGGGACCGTGGGTTACGCTCGGGACTGGTGAAAGAACCAAGACGCAGAGCCACAACGGAGGAGTCGGTCATGAGCAATTGTACTCGATATCTAGGTCTGGATGTTCACGCTGAAAGCATCACCGCGGCGATCGCCGAAGGTCGGGGACGCATTCGGAGCATCGGCAAGTTCCCCAACCGCCCCGAAGCCGTGCGCAAGCTCATCGAGAAGCTGGGCGGCGGCAGGAATCTGAGGGTCTGCTACGAGGCCGGCCCGACGGGCTATGCCCTGTACTGGCAGCTCACCAAGCTCGGCGTCGACTGCGAGGTCATCGCACCGTCGCTCATCCCCAAGAAGGCCGGTGACAAGGTCAAGACCGATCGTCGCGACGCTGAGAAGCTCGCCCAGGCCTACCAGGCCGGCGACCTTACTCCGGTCTGGGTGCCCACGCCCGAGCACGAGGCATTGCGAGATCTCGTTCGTCAGCGTGCCGCCGCGAAAGCCGATGAGACGATAGGCAAACACTGCAGGGCTGCTGGATTTCAACGGTCGAGCTACGAACTTCCAAGACGTCGTGCTAGCTGAGGTGGGGGCGACGAAACACCATCATGGGGCCGAATCCCAAGGCAATCCCGATCCCCATGCCGATAATCCCGTGCACTCCGACGCAAGAGTTGCCGATCGCACCCGTGAAGAGAGCTGTCGCCGCGGCGCTGAAGAACACCGCAATAGGATTCTCCGATCGGGCTGCTACGCGCGCGATGAAGAGACCGGCGAGAACCCCACCTCCAATGCAAAGAGGCAGGCACACGCCGTAGCAAGCGGGCCCCATGCAAACGTGACCGTGGAACTTGGCGATAAGGCCGGCGCTCAGGGGCAGAAGACCGTACACGATTCCCGGCAGAACCGCGCGGCCGGGGGCCCGTCCCCACCAAAGCAGGAACATCGAGGCGACATAGAGCAGCGAAGCGAGCACCAGGGGAAACGACACCTCGTGAACCAGAAGCGCCACCATTGCACCGATGAGCAGCGTTGGAATCGACCAAACCGCAGCGTGGCGCAAACGCCCAACCTCGTAGGCGCGCTTTGCTCGTTCCTGCAAACCTGAAGATTCAGTTGCCATAGATTCTTCTCCAAGCTTCCTTCAGCCGAGCCAGAGCACGCTCTCGCCGTTTTCGAAACGTGGCGCCGGGAACGCTCGCCGGGCTTTGCTGGTTGAAGGTCGCGACCAGTGTCTGTTGATCCGATTCCGAGAGGGTGCCGAGCACGTGTCGTGCCACCGTGACGAGTTGCTCGCGGGAGATGCGCGCTTCCGGGCTCTCGGCGGGATCAGCCGCATCATGACCTTCCACAAATGTTGTTCTTGAACGCGCCATCTGCTTCTGGATGGTTCTGACCTCCCAGGCCGCGATGGTGATCGCCCAGGTGAGTGCGTCGCCCCCGCGATCAAACGTCGAGGCTCGACTGAACACTTTCAAGAGTGCCTGCTGCGTGGCATCTTCAGCGTCTGTACCCGAAAGCATCTTGGCGCAAAACGAGGTCAGCACCGGCCAGAGGGTTGCGTAGACCTGGTCGAACGCAGAGCGATCGCCGTCCGCAAGACGGATCATGAGAGCGCTCGCGCGTTTCCGGGCATCGGCGTTCATCGATCTTTGATCAGCCTAGGCTGGATCGCTTTGGTACGCGATGACGAAGATTGTGGCGAAAAGAGTCCTGAGCACGATGAGTCTCCTTCTTCCTTAACCTCGAATGGGCCGCAGGAAGAGAAACGTGACAGGTGCGAGAATCACTTCCCCAGAGCGTCACAACATTCGTGGCTGCTGGGGCGACCCCGTAGCGTAGCGGGTCAACCGCCACCGCCGATCCCCCTAGAAACCGCGTGGTGACCGCGCACTGTACTTCGTATGCAGCAGGTGGTGCGCCTTTTCGCCGTTGGGCTCGCCCAGGAATTCCTTGTACACGGTCATGATGGCCGGGTTCTTGTGGCTTTGTCGGATGGGCAGGCCACGGTCTTCGGCGTACATGGCTTCGATGCGTCGGCGGCGGGAGTCCTCGTCGGTGGGCAGGGGCTGGCCGCCGCCGCCGATGCAGCCACCGGGGCAGGCCATGACTTCCAAGAAATGGATTTCCTCACCCGCCTTTATCGAATCGAGAACCTTGCGGGCATTGGCTAGGCCGTGCGCGGCGGCGAGTTTAAGCTCACGGTCCCCCACCAAGACGGAACCGCGCTTGATGCCGCCGGTGCCGCGCAGGGCGGAGTATTCCAGGCGTGGGTGACTTGTGGGATCCAGGACCGAGGCTACGGTACGCAGCGAGGCCTCCATCATGCCG
Source organism: Myxococcales bacterium (assembly GCA_003158455.1). Taxonomy (GTDB): domain Bacteria; phylum Myxococcota_A; class Polyangia; order Fen-1088; family Fen-1088; genus Fen-1137. Next base: position 19,258 of record PMJO01000258.1, read on the forward strand.
CCGGTCACGCCGAACATCAGACCGGCCCCAGTGGAATCGCCCAGGATGGGGTCGAATTCGGAATCAGGCAGAGTCGGAACGTCGACCTCGTGCAGCTTGAGCAGATCGCCGAATTCGCGAGTGGTCAGCACCGCGTCCACCTCGCGCGTGCCGTCGTCCAGACGGTGCTCAGGGCGCTGGATCTCGAACTTCTTGGCCGAGCAGGGCATGATCGATACGTTGAACAACTTCTTGTGGTCGATCCGGTTGCGCTCGGCGAAGAAGGTCTTGGTCAGCGCGCCCACAATCTGCTGCGGTGACTTGGCCGAGGACATGTTGGGGATGAATTCCGGATAGAAGTGCTCCATGAACTTCACCCAGCCGGGCGAACAACTGGTGATGAGCGGGAAGGGGCCGCCGGCCTGCAGGCGGCCGATGAGCTCGTGGCCTTCCTCCATTACCGCCATGTCGGCGCCGAAGTCGGTATCGAAGACATAGTCGAAGCCGATGCGCCGCAGGGCCGTGGGCAGCTTGCGGGTGAGCGACACGCCCGGGGGCAGGCCAAACAACTCGCCGATGGTCACGCGCACCGAGGGGGCCACCTGGACGGTGACGATCTTGTTGGGATCTTCCAGGGCAGCCTCGACCTTGTTGAGGTAGCTCTTGTCGCGGATGGCGGCCACCGGGCACTTGAGCAGGCACTGCCCACACAGCACGCACACGGTTTCAGCCAGGTCGCGATCGAACGGCGGCAACACGGTGGTAGAGAACCCGCGGCGCACGAAATCCAGGGCATAGACGCCCTGCACTTCCTTGCACACCTTCACGCATTTGCCACACAGGATGCAGTAGTCCGGATGGCGGGTGATGGCCACCGACGAGGTGTCGATGGCGTGGTGGCGCTTCTCGCCCTCGTAGCGGATCTTGTCGATGGAGTACTCGCGGCAGGCGGACTGTAGATCACATCGCTGGTTGCGGATGCAGGTCTGGCAGGCGCGTGGATGGTTGGCCAGGATCAGCTCAATGATAGTGCGGCGGGCGTCGCGCAGTTCGCGCGTGTTGGTGCGCACCACCATACCCTCTTGCACCGGGTACGAGCAGGCTGGCTCCAGACGCGTGCTGCCGGCCGGGCCAGCCACTTCCACCACGCACATGCGGCAGGCACCCGAAACGGTCAGTTGCTTGTCGTAGCACAGGGTCGGGATGCGGATGCTGATGGATTCGGCCGCTTGCAACAGTGTCGAGCCAGTGGGTACGCGAACCGGGATTCCGTTGATGGTCAGATTGACGTCAGACATTGAAAACCTCTAGGTACGGGCAACCGCACCAAACGGACAGACTCGGTTGCACTCGCCGCACTTGATGCAGCGATCGTTGTCGATGACATAGATTTCGCCCTTGGAACCGCTGATGCACGGAACCGGGCACTTGCGCGCACACAGCCCGCAGCTGCGGCAGTTGGGCAGGATGTGGTAGGTCAGGAGCGAGCGGCACACCCCGGCCATGCAGCGCGTGTCGACGATGTGCGAGATGTATTCGTGTTCGAAGTAGCGCAGGGTGGACACCACCGGCTGGGGCGCGGCCTGGCCTAGGCCGCAGGCCGAGGTGCGCGAGATCACGGCAGCGAGGTGGCGGAGTTCGTCCATGTCCTCGCGCTTGCCCTTGCCGTCGGTGATGCGTTCCAGGATCTCCAGCATGCGCTTGGTGCCCTCGCGGCAGGGGATGCACTTGCCGCAGGATTCGTGCTGGGTGAACCCGAGAAAGAATTTTGCAAAATTCACCATGCAAGTGCCCGAGTCGGTCACCACCAGACCACCCGAGCCCATCATGCCGCCCAGCTTGCGCAGGGTTTCGTAGTCCACCGGGGTGCTCATGCGGTCGGCCGGAATGCAGCCGCCCGACGGGCCGCCAGTCTGGGCCGCCTTGATTACCGAGCCCGCGGGCGCGCCGCCGCCGATATCGTGCAGCAGCTCATTTAGGGTGATGCCCATGGGCACTTCCACCAGACCGGTGTTGCGCACCTTGCCAGACAGCGAGAAGATCTTGGTGCCGGCGTTGCTGGGCGTGCCCACTCCGCGAAACCAATCCACGCCATTGGCCAGAATGAGTGGCACATTGGCAAAAGTCTCCACGTTGTTTACGCAGGTGGGATGGCCGTGGAATCCATGGGCCGCCGGATAAGGCGGCTTGTTGCGGGCCATGCCGCGCTTGCCTTCGATGCTGGAGATCATGGCGGTTTCTTCGCCGCACACGAAGGCCCCCGCGCCTTGCACGATTTCCACATGCAGATCCTTGCCCGTGCCTAGGATGTTGGGGCCGAGCAAGCCGTACAGCCGCGCCTGCGCGATGGCGATCTCTAGCCGGCGGATAGCCAGGGGATATTCGGCGCGACAATAGATGAAGGCGTGTTGCGCGCCCATGGCGTAGGCCCCGATGAGGATCCCCTCCAGCACGCGGTGGGGATCGCCCTCGAGTACGCTGCGATCCATGAAGGCGCCGNNCCCTCGTCGGCGTTGCACACGATGAAGCGTTCACCGTCGATCTGGCTGGCGGCGACCGCCCATTTCTTGCCGGTGGGAAAGCCGCCCCCGCCACGCCCACGCAGCCCGGCCGCGGTCACCTGTTCGATGACCTGCTCGGGCGCCATCTCTTTCAGCGCCCTGTACAGCGCCTTGTAGCCGCCGCGGGCGATGTACTCGTCGATGTTTTCGGGATCGATCTTGCCGCAGTTGGAAAGCACGCGGCGGCTCTGCTTGGCATAGAAGGGAATAGAGCCTTCGGTCACATGGCCAGGGGCATAGAGCAGGCGCTCGACGATCTTGCCACCCAGTATGTGCTGCTCAACGATCTCGGCCACGTCGGCCGGCTTGACCCGGCAGTAGAAGGCATCGAGTGGCTTGAGCTGCACGATGGGGCCGACCTCGCACAGGCCCTGGCAGCCGGTCTCCACAAAATCGACCTTGCCGGCAAGACCGCGCTTTTCCAGCTCTTCGAGGAAGGCCTTGTATACCGGCGGCTCGCCGCTCGCATCGCAGGTCAGCCCCTTGCACAGGAAGGCCGTGGCGATGAATTGCGGGGCATTGTGCTCGACCAGGTGGCGCAGGTCTTCGCGGTAGGCGAGACACTGCGAATCCTCGTGGCAGGAGATCCCTTCCATGCGACACAGCAAGAAATTGGGACAGGGCGTGCCCGGACGGTTCTTGCACTTGTCACAGCACCGCTCCAGAAAGCTCCGGCCGTTGGTTTTCGCCGCGGGTTTGCCCTGGCCGTTGGTCGATTTGGGCGTAGTCAACAACTTCTGGGCCAGACGGCCCGCCGCCTTTGGGGTCATGCGACCATGCACCACCCCGTCCACCACGATGGCCGGGGCCACACCGCATGCGCCCACGCAATTGACTTTTTCCAGGGTCACCTTGCCGTCGGGCGTGGTTTCGTCGGCGTGGATACCCAGCACCGCCATCAGCTCGCCCAGCAGATCCTCCGACCCTTTCACGTTGCAGGCCGTGCCGTTGCACACCTGCATGACATGTTCGCCCCGCGGTTCCAGCCGGAATTGCGAATAGAAGGTGGCCACACCGAACACCCGCGCCTCGGAGATGTGCATGGTGTCGGCGATGGTGTCGAGCACTTCCATGGGCAGATAGCCATAGTGGTCCTGCGCCTTTTGCAGGACGGAGATCAGGTTGCGAGGCTTGAGATCCGTCCAGCTCGCAAGGATCTCGTGCAGCGGAGCCAGATCGACAGGAGGAGCGTCGGTGTCATGTGTCATGGTGAAGCGCCTGATGGGAAAGCGCACCAGCGTTTAGCGCGACAGGTGCAGTGACCTCAAGGGTCTCAGCGTCAGGAGTCGTAGATCTTGGCGAAAGCAGCACGTGGTGCCACTGGCCGAGATCACTTTTGACTAGCGTATGTCCGGTTCAGAAGTAGGCGCTGATGACGGCGGCGAAGCCGGGCCGCGCGCGAGAAACACGCGCCAGCGTCCGAGCCAGCAGAGCAGACGTACGAGTACGGCGGTGGAGAGCGGCCGGGTCAGGCGGAGGGGACGTTTGTGGAGAACCCTCTCGACCACGTCGACCGCCTGGTCGAGGGTGTACATGAAAGGCCGCATAGTGGCGCGCGCCATCTTGGTGTCCACGAATCCGAGGCGTAGGTTGCTGACCGCCACGCCACGTGGCCGTAGCGCCAGGCCCAAACCTTCGAAGTAGCTCGACATCGCCGCCTTGGAGGCCGCATAGGACGGCGCCTCGACCACCACCAGGATATCGGCCTGGCTGGACAGCACCACGAAGTGCCCGCGACCGGCCGCAACCATTGTGGGCACGACCACCTCTGCGGTGCGCAGAGCGCCCATCAGATTCACCTCGAAGACGTGGACCTCGCTGCGCAGATCCTGCGGATCGAGCGGGCCGCCGATGCCCGCGCAGTAGATGCAGGTGTCGACTGGCTCCTGCCCCAAGATCGCACGCAGTTTCTCGACGTAGGCGCGATCGCTGACGTCGAGCACATGGTGCTGATAGCGAGCGTGCACAACTGGGCTCGCCCGACGCGAAACACCGGTGATCTTCCAGCCGCGATCGAGCAACCGTCGCGTGCTGTGCAGCCCGATGCCGTCGGAGTTTCCTATGACCAGGGCGTGGCAAGACCGGGACAGCATGGGAACCGATGATAACCCCAAAATCCTCATTGCCTCCTCTGACGCCCTGTGCCCGCCGCGTCAGGTCACAGAACCCGAGCTTTGACGACAGGCGACGTGCCCATCCGAACGCGCCCATACGTTATGCAGATAGGACTGTTCACGAAGGTGCGTCACATGCGATCCCGTCTCTTTGCAGGGCTCATACTTAGTTCTTGTCTTCTGCTTGCTTGTTCGCGGGCCGAAGTCTCGGGAACAAATCCATCCTCCGGTGGTGGGAATAGCGGTACCGCTGGCACCCAGAGTGGCGGCGGCGGCATTCCTTTGAACACGGCGCCATCGACCCAGCCGGACCCCACTGCCAACATGACGCCCCCACCCGGCTGTGGTGACGGCAATCTGACCAAAGACGAGGCCTGCGACGACGGCAACACCGTTTCCGGTGACGGCTGCGCCGCCAACTGTCTGCGGGTGGAGCCGGGCTACTCCTGCATACCCGCCGGGCAGAAATGTCATCGAGTCGCCCGTTGTGGCGACGGGGTCGCGGTTCTGCCCGAGCTCTGCGATGACGGGAACACGGTGGCCGGCGACGGCTGCTCGCCCACCTGCAAGATCGAGATTGGCTACAAGTGCAGCGGCAGCCCCAGCGTCTGCACCCACACCACCTGCGGCGATCACAAAGTTGAAGGCGCGGAGGGCTGCGACGACGGCAACTCCATGCCCTTTGATGGCTGCTCGTCGGATTGCCAGAACGAGCCCAGTTGCCAGAGCGGTTCGTGCACATCCAGGTGCGGCGACGGGATTGTGCTTGGTGAGGCCTGTGACGACGGGAACAATGTCGATGGTGACGGCTGCTCCAAGGACTGCCAGATCGAACCGGGCTTCACCTGCACCCAGCCGCCCCTTGGGAATACCATGATGGTTCCTGTGGTGTACCGTGACTTCAGGTTCCACAATCCCACGGATTTCGAGAGCGGGACCACCGGTTCATACGCGGCCCTTCCGGGAATGGTCAACCCTACCCTCGATGCCAATGGCAGGCCCGTCTACTCGGGTATCGGTGGCAACGCCCACATTGCAAGCGCCGACTCGTTCAGTGAGTGGTATCGAGACGTGTCCGGGGTCAACCACCCAACCCCGTCCAAAATGACGCTGTGGAATAATGGCAAGGATGCCTACGTCAACCGCTACGGAGCTAACGGCGAACAGTGGCTCACCACCGAAACTGCCTACTACTGCGGCAACGTCGGATCCGAACAGACGGACGCGAGCGGCAACCCCATCCCCTGTACATCCATGTACGCGAACGGAACCGACGACTGTTCTATCAAGTCGGCTGCCGGAGAGACACTGCTCAAGTGCTACACCAACAACGGCAACTACAGTGCCACTTTCATTGTCTCCAGGGCCGACGGCAATCCGCTTTTCTTCCCAGTTGACGGCGACACGTTCACGCCGGCGTCCGAGCTGACGGCCGCAACCATTCCACCCTACTACGATGCGATGGCGACTTGGCCGTATGACCTGGACGCCAACGGCAACAAGCGTCTGCACAACTTCAGTTTCACCAGCGAAGTCCGCTACTGGTTTCTCTACGACAAGAGCAAGAGTTACACCCTGGATTTCGTCGGCGACGATGATGTGTGGGTCTTCATCAACCGAAAACTCGCCGTCGATCTCGGCGGTGTTCACACGCCCGTCGATGGCAAAATCGTCATCGGCGCGAACGGCAATGGCACCACGACCATTACCGCGACCTATCCCCTCAGTCCTCCACCGGTGGCAACTCAACAGACCGTCAACCTCGGATTGCAGACCGGCCAGGTCTACGAGATCGCGGTCTTCCAGGCCGAGCGGCAGACCAACGGTTCGTCCTACAAGCTGACCCTGAGCGGTTTCAACGCGGCTCCCAGCGATTGCAGGCCCACCTGTGGCGACGGCATCGTGGGGATTGGGGAGGAGTGCGACGACGGCAAGAACCTGGGCGGATACGGCCAGTGCGGCCCGGGTTGCAAACTGGGCACGTACTGCGGCGACGGGATCGTGCAGCCAGGCGAGGATTGTGACGACGGCGTCAACGACGGCCATCCCTGCCCCTCCGGCTGCCGCGTCCTGATCATCAACTAGCCCCAGGGACCCGTGGAGCGAAGCAGCTAACTCAGAGAGAATAACAACGAGCGGGAATCCTTCGCCGGGCGCGCAGCCCACGACCCGCGCAGCCCAGCGAATCGCGGCTTGCTTTCACCGGATGTCGCGCAGGCCACTACCACCCAAATCGCGAACTGCCTCCAAAAGACGCGTCGGGTTGCTTGCGATCCATCGATCCAGCGAAGGATCACTACTCCCCCTCAAATCTGGCACTTGGTCCGTCAGATTTGGAAATCCACGCGCGACCGTGCAGCACCACAAAGGCCAGGTGCAGGGTACGGCTCGCGGCCAACCCGCGGCCTCCCACGCCATAGAGCGAGGCCGAGGTACACAGTTCGCGCGCCAGCAACCACATTCGGTTGGCCTGATTGCGCCGCGAGCTCGCCACCCGATGCATGCACCAGGCGCACCGGCCCTGGTCCCAAACCCGACCCGCCATATCGCGGTCGTCGCAGCTGACAATATGTCGCTTTCCCGACGACGAACTCCCCTCCTCCGCTGCCGGTGGCGACCTCAGGCCATTGTGGTTGCAGTTGGCCGGAGCCTGTCCGAGCCGAGCCAGGTGCTTACGTCGCATGTTGCGTTTCCCAATTTCGTGTGACACCAAAACTACAATCGACGCACTGCGTGGGCATCGCCGCTTCGTGAAGTTGTGTGAATCCGCCCGCGCGCCGGCTGTCGGCAAGCACCGCCGTCGGCACAGATGAACGACCGTCATCGATGTCCACCGCCGTGGCCACTGCCGTGACCACTGAACCCACCGCGCGAGCTGCCGCCAGCGCGATAGCCACCACCGAAGCTGCCATGCGAGCCGCCGGAAAGGCCGTATCCGCCGTGACCACCGCCGCGGTATCCGCCCCAACCGTAACCAGCGCGGTACAGGCCAGAATACCAGCCAAAGCCCATCGGACCACGCAGGCCAAAGTATGGATACGGACCCCAGCCCCAAACCCAGGGGGCCGCCAGCCACATCCATCCATAGCTGGGGTAGTACACATACGAATAGGGATAGGCGTCGTTGGCGGTGCCTTCGTACGTGTACTGGTTCCCGTAGGGCATCCAAATCCAGCCATACTCACTCGTGTAGACCCACTGGCCCCCGCCCCCCGCCTGCGCTGGCCCCGCCGGCTGCTGCATCTGCGCCTGCTCCTGGGTCTGAACCGGCGGTGCTGGCGGCTGTTGCGGCGGCGCGGGTGGCTGCATGTCGGGCGCGGGCGTGGGCGGCTGTACCGCCTGTGGTGCAGGACCAGGGGCTGCGGCCTGACTCGTCGAATACCCGACCGAGCTGGTGTCCTGGGCTTGCGCTACGCCCAATCTCAGAATCAGCGAGAAGATGCTGACAGTCAGTTTGAGTCTCATGACGCCAATTCCTTTCGCAGAACAATTGATGGATCCAGCAAAGGCGGTGCCAAGATCGAAACCACCAGCGTCAATGCGATCCGGGTCTGATTGGACATTTCCCGACTGCCAACCGCAACGACACTGCGGCAGTTTGTCGCGGCCGTTCCCGTCGCTGCGACAGGGAGTCGCTGGGCTGACCAGTGAACTGCACGCTCGCGACAGGGAAAGGCCACCTCCCAGTCGCGGCATGGCCGATGCATCGTCACGGTGAAGTGCCAGCAAAACGAGGTGTCACATGATGAATGAATCCGACCATCGCGAGTTCACATTTGAAGAGTTGGCGCGTGCGGCGCAAGAGCATCTGACGGTTTCGCGAATTGTCATCGCTGATGACGACCCCGACAGTCGGGAACTCTTGCGGCTAGCTCTTGCGGGCCCCCAGATCGAAATCTGCGAAGCGGCGAACGGAGCGGACCTGGTGGAGCTCCTCGCCGAGAGCGGCCCCTTCGACCTGATCGTGACCGACGTCCTCATGCCTTGGATGGAAGGACTGCAAGTGTTGCACTCCGCGCGCGCGGCCGAGATACGCACCCCCGTCCTGGTGATTACCGGTCTCACCCGGCCCGATCTGCAAGCCAAGATCGATCGACTGGGAAACGCGAAGCTACTGCGCAAACCGTTCGGAATTCCCGAGCTGCGCGCCGCGGTCGCCGACCTGGTGGCCGCGCAGGCATGAGGCGGCGCTATCCCGGCTTGTGGTCTTCTTCCTCTTCGCGCGAAGCGAGCCGCTGGATGGTTCGACGATCGATGCCAAGGATGCTGGCGGCTGAGGTCTTGTTTTGACCGGTGTGTTCAAGAACTCGTTCAATGTAGCGACGCTGCAGCTCCTCCAGGGTCGGCCAATCGCTGTGCAGGTCAGACAGGTCGACCGGCCCGGCTTCCCGGGTGAGCGCGGGCAGATCGCCGGGCAGAATCACGCCTCGCTGAGACATGGCGACGGCACGTGCCAGTGCATTTTCCAGTTCCCGGACGTTGCCCGGCCACGAGTAGTTGCGAATCCGGTACATGGCCTCCTCACTGATGTGAGGTTCGGCCCGACCGAGGAGCGCGGCATGCCGAGCGGCGAGGTGCACCGTCAGAGCGATGATGTCATCGCCTCGTTCGCGCAGGGCCGGTACCCGCAGCGAAACAACGTTGAGACGATAGGCCAGATCCTTGCGCATGCGTCCCGCGGTCACCTCGGCGCCCAGATCGCGGTTGGTCGCGGAGATCACCCGGACATCGACCTTGATGATCGCGGAGCCACCCACGCGTCGGACCTCGCCTTCCTGCAGGACCCGCAGCAGTTCCCCCTGCATCTTGGCCGGGACATCCCCCACCTCGTCCAAGAAGATGGTGCCCCCCTCGGCGGTTTCGAACAGACCCTTGTGGGACGCGCTGGCACCGGTAAAGGCGCCGCGCTCGTGGCCGAACAGCTCGCTTTCAAGGATGCCTTCGGCCAGCGATGCGCAACTGAACGCGACAAAGGGATGCTCGGCGCGGCGGCTGCGCTCATGGATGGTGCGCGCCACCAGTTCCTTGCCCGAGCCGCTCTCGCCCGTGATCAACACGGTGGCCTCGGTGGGCGCAACCTGGGCGATCTCTTTGTAGAGTTGGAGCATGCGCGGGCTGGTGCCGACCAGCACCTTGCGCCCAGCGATGGCGGAACGGAGCGAACGATTTTCACTGGCCAGACGCCGTCGCTCCAGTGCCCGGGCCACCGTGGCACGAAGCGCGACTATGTCCACCGGCTTGGAAAGGTAATCGGCAGCTCCGCTGGCGATGGCGTCCATCGCGGCACCTGGCTCGGCGTAGGCGGTGATGAGTACCACGGGCGTGTCAGGAAAATCCTTGGTGACCGCGGCAAGCACCTCCAGGCCGCTGGCGCGGGCCATCTGGACGTCGCTCAGCACCAGATCGAATGTGCCCTGGGCAAGTCGGTCAAGCGCCTCCCGACCGTCGGTCACGGTCACCACCTCATAGTTGTCACGGCGAAGGACGGTGGCCAGAAGTTCAAGAGTCAGGTCATCGTCCTCGGCGATGAGAATCCTGCCGTGCGAACTCACGCCGCCCAGACTATCATGGTGCTCATGTGACGCCGACCTGGTTTCGCAGGAGGGTCTTCTTGAGCAGCGAAAACCCGAAAAAACGAGTGCTGTCCGGCTGGCCGGTGGCGGTCGCGCTTGGCCTGGTGACGCTGCTCATCATCGGAATGCTCGGCCTCGACGTCCACTTCTCACAGCAGGAGGCGAGCAAGACCACCGATATCATCGAGAATGCGCAGCATTCGATCATTTTGCTGAATGAAATCCGAAGCCACGCCAGACAGTTCGCCACGACGGACAGCGAACGCGAGAGCACCCATTCGGCAGCCGTCATCGCGGCGGCTTCCCGCAGCTACGATCCCATGGCCAGCTACCAGGGAGAACGCGAAGAGTGGAACCACCTTCAGGATCTCCTTCGGCAACTGCTGGCCAGCCCCCGGGGCCGCGAGCAGTCGGCTTCCCTCGTGGAAGAGATAGACAGGTCGATCGACAAACTGGTGGCGATCAACACCGGCGCAGGCGTGGGCAACCTCAAAGCGATCCGCGCCGCCCATCGGCAGGCGCTGTGGAGCGACGTCCTGGTTGGCGGGATCGCGCTTGCCATCGTGGTCTTGATCTCCGTCTGGCTTCTGCGTGTCCTCACTCGCCAACGTCGTCTTATTGTTGAACGTGTTCAGTTTCTCAGAGAGAAGAATAGCGAGCTGGAAGCCTTCGCTGGACGCGCGGCCCACGACCTGCGCAGCCCGATGAATCCGATCCGCGGATACACCGACCTCATCCTCGAGTCCCCGGGATTGCCAGAGGATGTCGCGGGGATGGTGCTGCGGATTCGCCGAGCGGTCGATCGCATGGCCAACGTCGTAGACAACATGCTGGCCCTATCGGTTTCTGGGCGTCCCCCTTCCGGACTGTCATCGTCGGCTTTGGTGATTGAGAAAACCATCGAGGAAATGGGACCGGAACTACGAGGGGTCGACCTGGTGACCAAGTTCCGTGCCGGCCGGGTCGCCTGCGCCGAGGGCGTCCTCAGCCAGATTCTGCGCAACCTCATCGGCAACGCCATCAAGTTCCGCGCGCCCTCGCGGCCGTTGCGCATCACGGTCGAGACCTGCGACGTCGGGCCGATGGTGGAGATCGCGGTCGAAGACAACGGCGTCGGGATAGATCCGGAGAGCGCCAGACACGCGTTCGAGCCCTTCTACCGAGGCCCGATTGACCGCGAGCTTCCTGGTCACGGCCTTGGCCTGGCCATCGTCGACCGCACCACGCGAGCGCTGGGAGGAACCTGCGAGCTATCGTCGGTCTTGGATCACAGCACGCGCATCGTGGTCCGACTGCCCAAGGCCTGAACCATCTCCTCAGCGACCTCTGGCGTGCGCCGCACCGGACGAAGGCGCAAGCACCAAGGGCCGATGATTCACCAGCTCGGGCATCGGCGTTGCTTCCAGGTCACTGGTTCCGCTGCGATGCAGGTGCCGGTGCCGCACGCAATCCTTTCCGTCTTGCTTGGCCGCGTAGACCAGCTTGTCGGCCTGGTGGATCAATCGATCGAGCGATGTCCGCGGCCCGTCAATGGTCACTGCGCCGATGCTGAAGCTCGCTGGCCAACGGCCCTGCACGGCGCCGCGGAGAGCGCCCATGAGTTTGTCGAGGACCATTCTTGCCGCCTGGTCGCCGGCCTCAGGTAGGAGCAACACGAACTCATCACCCCCGTAGCGTGCGACAACATCGAAAGCGCGCAAATTGCGCGTCAGCGTCTCTGCGACTTCCACCAGGAGGCGGTCACCATCATCGTGGCCGCCCTCGTCATTGACCTTCTTGAAGTCGTCAATGTCCAAATAGGCGAGCGAAAGCGATCGGCCATAGCGCTCGGCACGCGCCACCTCGCGCGTGGCGATTTCGCCAAAAGCCCTTCGGTTCAAAACCCCGGTCAGCGGATCCGTCCTGGCCAAGATGGCCCAACGCTCAGTCGTCGACCGCAGCCGCGACAGAATGTAGGCGACGACGACGAAGAATCCCATCTCTACGATGCCGTTCCAGTATGGGATCAGCGGATGCGAAAAATGGTGCGTGGTCAACCAGAGATCTTGAAGTCGAACTACCGCTGACAGACCGCAGAGGAGGAATCCCGCGCGCAGACTGACGAACCAGGTCGCAACTGCAATCGGGACTAGGTAGAGCGGCGCGATCGAGACCTGGGATCCCGTGATGTAGTCGATCGTCCCTACGACAAGAACCGTCGCGATTGCACCAGCAACCATGTGTAGTGGCCGCGGATCCTTGCGCTCCGGAGAAATTCGACGGTTTGTCATGTCAACACTCCTTTCGAGCGTCCGCATTCCATGGGTCTGCATCGGCAATGCCACGACAGACGTCCGGCCTCGGCCCCGAAACAGACTGACTTCCATGCATACACGCCAAGACGGGAAGTACCCCATGAGAAAATAGCCGCGTCACCGTGCCGCTCCCAGCGCGACAGGTTGTCGCACCCTCGCGGATGCCAGGCCGGTCTACCCCGCCCCACTTTCGTCGACAGCCACCGTCAGGTCTGCGCTGCCGTCCGAAGCCGTTGCGGCCCCCGCATCCGGACTAGCGCAAAGATCCAGACATGGCCAGTCCAGGCACAGAAGCTGGAGATCGCCGTGGAGATCGAGATCGAGGAGCACAACGCCGGTGTTCCAGTTCGCAATTTCGAGACGATTGGTGTCCGGGACGAGCTGCAGCGCCAACTCGACTAAGCCACCACCATGTTCCATCCTCGCATCGGCGTCGGCGGAGCGCGGATCATTGAACAGATCCTGCGCCAAGACATTGTCGCCCGCGGAGAGCAGCGACACCGCAAGCAGGTTTTCCGACCCCGGCACACCTTGCGCCACGGACGAGACTGACTGGGTCAGTCGAACGCGGCTGGCTGGCAAGTAATCCGTGCGCGCATGCGAAAGCAAGCCGTTGGCATCGAGAGAAAATCCGAAGACCACCGCCCACGGCTGGTCGACGCAACCGCGGTGTACGCCACCGTCGCTATTCCGCTGATATCCACCTCTCCCCTCACCAGGTGATATCCGGTCAACATCGCCCACGCAGCTCGACAACAACCCGGCAAGCAAAGCGCAGCCCACGACCACTCGCATGGAATCCAGATTTCCCCGCCAGAAGTCGCGCCCATCATCAGGTGTTCCATGTTCACATCGCATTGGAGGCCCTCCTTTCGCCGTGCAGACATTTCCTGTCAGGAGACTTCATGTCCCTCCGTGTTTTAGATGCAACTCTCGTTCTTCCCGCCCATTTCTGAGAGGTAAAGTTTTGTAAAATGTCTCTGCCGGCGAAATTCTTGCACCGCTGGCGCCCGTGAAACACATGCGCGATGCCGACGTTGGTCGGCAGCCGCCCGACCGCGCAATTGGGTTCCTACACGACTCGGGCGGAATCACGTACCAGGCCGTGGTTGACGAATATTCACGCCAGAGGTCAGGACTACAGTATGATGGACGAGACCAAATGTGCGCAAAACCATATTGGGTTCTGGTTGTCCTGCTTGCGTTCGGATGCGGAGGTTCGAGCTCTGCTAGCCTGGGTACGGGTGGCATGCTCGCCACCGGCGGGAATGCAAGCCCGGGTGACGGTGGCAGCACGGGCGGAAACGCATCGGGTGGCAGCTCTGACAGTGGTGGCACCGGCGCGGGCGGCGCTACAGCTCTGGGCGGGGTTTCCGGCAGGGGTGGCGCTTCGACCGCCAGGGGAGGCAACCCGGGTTTCGACGGAGGTGCCGCCACCGGCGGCGCAGGTGGCAAGCCGAGCGGAGGCGCGAGCGGGAACACCGCCGGCGGAACCGGTGGCAAAGCGACCGGCGGCTCGGGCGTGAACCCCTCCGGCGGCGCGGCCGGCAGCAGCGTCAGCCGGACCGGAGGTAACACGGGCGGAAAGGGTGGCACAAGTGGGCAGGGAGGCGCGATCCCGACCGATGCCGGAACCATCACAAAGGACGCCGGAACCATCACCAGCGCCGGCAACCCCAACGGCTCGTGCAGCACCGGCGTTCCCGCCCGGGGCCAACCCGCCGACGTTTCCAGTCCGACGACCGTGGTGGGAACCGGCAGCGAGGCGACCTGCACCTTCAGCGCGCTGCAGGCGTCGGCGAGCAAAGGTGGCGTGATTACCTTCGACTGCGGGAGCAGCCCGGTCACCATTCTGGTCACTGCCACGCTCAACCTCCCGACGACCAAGAACACCGTGATCGACGGCGGCAACAAGATCACCCTCGACGGTGGCAATGCCGTGCAGATCCTCAATTTCAACGGGACGGACTTTCAGAAGAACGTCAACGGCCTCACGCTCCAACATATCACGCTCATCAATGGCAAGGCGACGCCCACCCAGGCCATTCCCCCAGCGCCGGCGCCTTGTTCGCAAGGGTGGGACGACGGCGAAGGCGGTGCCCTCTACATGCGCGACGGCAACCTGACGGTGATCGATTCGAT
>PMJO01000281.1:0-5718 GCA_003158455.1 Myxococcales bacterium
GTATTCCGCTCCCGGCCTAGGTGGCAATTCGCCTCTTGACGATCTTCCCATCTCGGGGCATGAGGCGCACCCGTGGACCGCGACGCTTTCCAAACGCTCTACGACAAGCACCACCCACTGGTGAGCAACCTGGCGTTCAAGATGCTTGGAACCTTGAAACGCATCGTGCGTATCTAAGCCGGGTGAAGTAACTCAGCTATGGAGGCAACGCATGATGGCAAGCGAACCTACGGTCAGCAACGCATTTCAGATGTTCCTCTCGCAGGCGCCCAGAGAGAGTCAGGCATGGATGCGGATGGTGAAAGAGCTGGACGTGTCCTCCGCTCTCGATGAGAAGACCAAAGCACTGGCATATCTTGCCGTGCTGGCGTCTTTGCGGATGACCAGCGGGATCCCATTTCACGTTCTTGGTGCCAAGCGGGCAGGAGCAACCCGGCAGGAAGTCGTCGGCGCCATTCTCGTCGGCCTGCCAGCGGCCGGACACGGAGTGACGCAGGCGCTTCCCGATGCGCTGGCAGCCTACGACGAGCAGTGCGGCTGAAGAGCGTGGTTCTCAAGCTGAGAACTACGAACTGCGACCACGCTGGCGTATGCCAGGTGGCCGAAGAAGGTGCCGGCTTCCACGCGCCGGCGGGCCTCGTTTTTCAGGGCAGCGGCCAGATCGCTGCCGATGCGACCTGCACCGGCGAGCACGTCGGCACCGCGGTCCACGATGGTCAGCATGTAGCTCGCATCCGTGACGCCGTGGTAGCCGTAGCTGCGTACGATGCGCACCGTAAAGCCGGCGCGTTGTATGCTGGCGGCAAGTTTCTGCACGAGATAAGGGTCATGGACGATGGCCTCCACGGTGGCCGCTGCGCACGCCTGGAGAGGATCGGCCTTGCTGATGGCCACGCTGGTGGTTGAGTAGTCGGCATCGAAGATCACCATCTGTCCGCCGGGCCGCAAGACCCGATGGGCCTCGGCCAGGGCCTCGTCAAGGGCAGGTACGTGGCAAAGAGTAGTGTGAAAGACCAGGACGTCGAACGTGCCTGGATCGAAGGGCAAATGGCCCGCATCACCCTTCCGGAATTGCAGGTTGGCGATTCCTTCGGCCAGACGCCGGGCGGTCGTGAGAAAGAACGGCGAGGGATCCACGCCAACGACCCGGCAGTCGGTGCGGAGCTGAGCCAAAGCACGCGACACCGGGCCGGTCCCACAGCCCACCTCCAGCAGCACCGTTCCCGGGCCAAGNNGGTGTCTCATAAAACGAAGGCGCGTGCAATAGGCGGAAGCCGATGCGTGTGTGCCACGTTTGCCGGCGCATGTTCTTAGCCTGAGATCGTTTTACAAGACATCCTGTCTTTTTTGCTTGACGTCCGGGCTGCCGGTCGGTAAAAGCACCCACATGATTCATCTTGGCTGTTGTTGTCGCAGAACGCGGGCTCCCAGCCGGCGTCGCTCGCTCTGACGACGCCAAGGCAGATGGAGCCCCCGATGTGCACGGCGGGTTCCCCTCATTCCTGGGCACGCGGCGCTGAGCGAGGCTGTCAGACCGGGAAAGAGGACGCAGAAATTGCCTCTCAGAAGACAAGGTCGACACAAGTTTCGCCATTCCGGCGAGCCGTGACACCGCGAGCGCCCCTCCGGGGGGAAGGGAACTCGTGCATCGCAACCACCAGCAAGGAGCATCCGAGTGTCTGTTTCGAAAATTCTGAAGTCATCACTTATTGGTCTCTTTCTCTTCCCCCTCACAGCACAGGCAGAGACGGGAGGTGCGGCCGAGCCGGGAGCGCCCGCGCCGGCAGGCACACCGACCGCAGGAGAAGCCCCTTGGGCGGCACAACCCGCTGTTGCCGCGGGGCCCCCTGCGGTGCCTCTACCTGCCGCCGTACCCGCCGATCCGGCACCCGCGCCGCAACCTGCGGTTGTCCTGACGGGAATTCCCAAGGAACAAGCGCAACTCCTCGCGCAAAGCGGTTTTGTGGACGCAGGACCGGGCGGCTTTGGCGTGCGCTCAGCCAACAAGGAATCGCAACTGCGCTTCCACCTGCAGGTTCAGGCCGACGCGAAATTCTGGCATGGAACCACGCCGGCCAAGGTCAACGAAACGTTCTTCTTGCGCCGGGCGATCCCCTGGATTGATGGAACCCTGCCCTACGGCGTCAGCTTTCTCGTCGCCCCGGATTTCAGCCAGATCAACAGCACCAACACTGCGGCGCAGGCGAACGCCGCCATCATTCTCCCCGACGCCTATTTCCAGATCAAGATTCTGGATGAGCTGCAGTTCCGCTTCGGAAAATTCCGCGCTCCCATCGGGCTTGAACGGTTGCAGCCGACCGGACAATTGTTCTTCAACGAATTCGCGCTGGCGACCGAACTCACGCCTTTGCGGGACTTGGGCGCTCAGATCCAGGGCGAGATCGCAAAGGGCTATGCGGGGTATGCCTTGGGCGTGTTCAATGGCGCTGTCGACAACGCCTACACGGATCTCGACCCCAGTCACTACAAGGATGTCGAAGGTCGCCTCTTTGCGCAACCCCTCGGCGCCCCCAACTCGGATTCCTTTCAGTACGCCATCATCGGAATCGCCGGAACCGTCGGTCGCAAGAGCGGAGTGCCGCAGGCTTCTGGCCAGTCCACGAACTTGCCGACCTACAAATCCCCAGGGGGCGCTGCCATCTTTTCGTACAAGACTGGCGGGACACCTGACCTGACGAATACGGCCATTGCTTCGGGACAGCAGCGAAGGATCAACGCCCATGGCTACTATTCCGTGGGTCCTTTCGGCTTGCTGGCTGAGTACATCTACTCGCAGCAGCGGGTGGGCTTCAACTACGACAACATTCGCGTGGGAAACCAAGGGTGGACCGCCGAAGCGTCGCTGTTCCTGTACGGCGGTAAGGCGTCCTACTCGCAAGCCAAGATCGCGACGCCCTTCGACTTGCAGGTCGGCACTATCGGGGCCTTCGAGTTGGTCGCGCGCGCCTCGCAGTTGAGATTCGACCAGTCCGCCTTCGGGGCCAAGAACGACACCACCAAGCCGGTTGACGAGACCGCGTCGGTGAAGGACGCCACCGAGCTTGCCGGCGGACTCAACTGGTACCTCAGCCGCTGTGTGCGATTCCTATTTAGCTACAATCGCACTTCGTACAAGGGCGGCGCCGCCAGCGGAGACAGGCCGGCTGAGAACGTGTTCTTCGGCCGCGCGCAACTCAACTACTAACGGGAGAGACGACAATGCTCTGGCAAGCGAGAAGAATGAGGATCGCGGCTGCGCTGGCAATCGGGACCGCTATTCTGGCCCCGGCTTGCCGGAGGAAGGTCGCCGCTTCGCCGCCCTTGGTGAACCTGAAGGTCGGACACCTGCCAGTCACGGGCCACGCCAAGTTCTTCGTGGCGGCGGAAGAGAAGTTCTTCCAGCAGGAAGGGCTGAACGTACAACTGTCCGAGTTCACTAACTCGGCCGACGGGCTGGCGGCGTTGCGCGCGGGCCAGCTTGACCTGGGCGCCTTTGGCACCACGGCGCCTCTCGTGCACATCGCCAAAGGCGCCGACCTGCGAATCATCGGCGGTGTGATGGGTGAGGATGTGTCCATCATCACGACCAAGGAAAAGGCGACGGAGATCAAATCGGTCGCGGACTTGAAGGGGAAGAAAGTGGCCACCGTGCGACTGGCGACGGGAGACGCGGTGTTGCGGGGCGCGCTCGCCCGGGCGGGTCTGGACTGGAGAAAGGATCTGGAGATCTTCGAGGTCAAGAACCCGCCCGCCGTCATCGAGTCGGTGAAGAGCGGCCAGGTGGAAGCCGGTGTGGTGTGGGGTCCCCATGATCTGCGGGCCGAAGAACAGGGGCTGGTGGTAGTGGTGCGCAGCAAGGATCTGCAACCGGGCCATCCGTGCTGTCGTCTCACCATCAACCACAAGGACCTCGATTCGCGCGGCGACGTCTGGCAGCGATTCATCCGTGCCATTCTGAAAGCGGAGCTGTTCAGCAAGACCAACCAGGACGCAACCATTCGCGACATCGTCAAGTACGTGAAGGTCGATCCGGCGCTGGCCAGAAAGGCGTTCTATTCGCCGTATCTGGACCAGTCGTCCGACCCCAATTTGACCGCCATCCAGGAGTTCTGGAAGGTCATGAAAGCCAGCAACTTCGTCGAATCGAGCGCGGACATCACGCCTTTTGTCGACGGCAAAGCTTACCTGGCAGCACTGGAGAGTCTGGAGAAGGAAGCGCCACAGGAGGCGTACTGGAAGACGCTGCACTCCGTCTACACGTCGAGAAACTGATGGGTTCGGCAGCCCAGCCGGCACTGGAACTCGACTCGGTATCGTTCGGCTATGGCACGGGCGCCGTGCTCGCCGACCTCTCGCTGGGGCTCGGTGAGGGAGAATTCGTTTCTCTGCTGGGGCCGAGCGGGTCAGGCAAGAGCACGGTGCTGCGCCTGCTGGCCGGGTTGGAGATCCCGCAACGCGGACACATCCGACACCGTGGAAAGCCGGTGACCGGCCCGGGTATCGACCGAGGCGTGGTGTTTCAGGACTACTCGCTCTTTCCCTGGATGACCCTGACCGAGAATGTGGTCCTGGCCATTGGCAAGGCGCACCCACAGCTCGATCGCAAACAGAGGCGCGAGCTGGCAGAGGAGTATCTGGAATTGGTCGGGCTTGCCGACGCGCACGGGAAGTACCCGCAGGAGTTGTCGGGCGGCATGTGCCAGCGCGGGGCCATTGCCCGGGCGCTGGCCATGGGCGCGCCGGTGCTGTTGATGGACGAGCCCTTCGGCGCGCTCGATCCGGTTAATCGAACCCGGCTGCAGGATCTTCTGCTCGAGGTGTGGAATTCCAGCAGGCCCGCGCGTACCATCGTGTTTGTCACCCACGACGTGGACGAAGCCATCCTGCTGGCCGACCGGGTCGTGGTGCTGGGGGCTTTCCCGGGGGGGATCATTGCCGATCTGGATGTCCCCATTCCCCGGCCACGTCCGCGACGGCAAACCTACCTGCGGCCTGAGTTTCAGGGGTTGCGCAAGGCAGTCACCGAATACTTGCAGGGCGACATGCTGCAGCGGCTGTCGGCCGCAGACACGGTGGCAGAGGCCGAGGGGATATGAGCCAAGGCAGGACGAGTAGCGTGGCCTCGATGGCTTTCGCGGATCTGCCGGCGTCCTCCTCGCGCCCGGCGCGGCCGACCCGTCGGCTGACCGCGCGGCTGTCGGGCAAGGAAGGCTGGTGTTTGCTGGTCGGCTTGCTGCTCCTGTGGCAGCTCGTCGCCTGGGTGGTGCCGGCACGCAACAGATTCCTGTTTCCATCGCCGTCGCTGACGGCCCATGCCCTTTGGGCCTCTCTTCCCGAGTTGGGCAAGGGGACACTGTCGTCGTTCATCATCTTGATCCCGGGCTATGCAGCAGCCGTGGTGGCCGGCGTGGTGCTGGGCATTCTGGCGGGAACCACGCGCTGGCTGGAGCGATTGACGGTGCCGTTCACGCGTGTAGTGGCCCCGGTGCCGCCAACGGTATACGTGCCCTACGCCATTGCTCTCTTGCCCGGGTTTCGCAGCGCTGCCATTGCAGTGGTGTTCATTGGCGCGTTCTGGCCCATCTTTGTCAACGCAACGGCCGGGGCCGCGTCGGTGCCGCAACGTCTGCGCGACAATGCGCGCGTGCTGGGCCTGAGAAAGGCCGAGTATCTGCGCCGGGTGGTGTTTCCATCGTCGCTGACCCACATCTTTTCCGG
>PMJO01000281.1:5748-5974 GCA_003158455.1 Myxococcales bacterium
GTTTGCATGCGCGCGCTCGACCGGGTCAAGCGCCGCGCTCTGTTCTGGCAAAGGTAGATTGCATGTCACAGGAAGAAGTCTCCCTGCTGAGTCGCCTGTCCGACGCCGTGCTGGCCATGGACGAAACTGAAACTGTCCGACTTTCGCAAGAACTGCTGGCGCAAAAGATAGAGCCCGGGCGTGGTATCGAGGCAGGATTGGTGGACGGCATGCGCCGGGCGGGCGA
>PMJO01000109.1 GCA_003158455.1 Myxococcales bacterium
ACATTCCTACTTGGGCCTGACATCTTGCAGGTGAAGGAAAATGGCGCTTCAAATGACTATCCATACAAAGGACGGAATTAGGTGCTATATTCAAACCAATGCGCGCCACCAGTGTTCGCCCTATCACCGACCTGAAGACACACACCAAGGACGTCATCGACCAGGCCATCCATAGCGGCGAGCCGATTCTCATCACGCAAAACGGCCGCGCCCGTGTGGTAGTCATCGATGCCAGGCGCCACGACGATGCGCAGGCGACGCTGTCCATGCTGAAGCTACTGGCGCAGAGCCAGGATTCGCTGGCCCGCGGCGACAAGACCTACTCGAGCGATGACGTCAGGCGCAGGGCGCACACAGCCGTCGAACGCGCCAGCAAGCGATGAAGACGCAGAAGCTGAAGGTCGTCTGGACGGCAGTCGCGGCTGGCGACCTGGAACGCATCGCCGCCTACCTGGCCAGCGAATCTCCGCTGCGAGCGTCTGCCGTCATCGACCGCATCGTGGAGCGCGCCGAATCCCTGGCCAGCCTGCCCAACCGCGGCCGCACGCCACCGGAATTGCGATCCATCGGTGACCGCACCTGGCGTGAGCTGCAAGAGCCTCCGTGGAGAATCATCTACCGCCAGCTTGACGATGTGGTTCAAATCCACGCCGTACTCGATGGGCGTCGCAACCTCGAGGACATCCTGATGGAACGCATGCTCAAGAGCTGACGGCCCGGGCGACCACAGCCCGTCCCGTGTGGAAAAGCTAGCTACTACGGCGCGTGCAACGCATACAGTTTCTTGTCGTCGGTACCGACGTATATGGTGCCGTCG
The DNA here is from genome assembly GCA_003158455.1 of Myxococcales bacterium. Classification (GTDB taxonomy): domain Bacteria; phylum Myxococcota_A; class Polyangia; order Fen-1088; family Fen-1088; genus Fen-1137. The sequence continues at coordinate 818 of PMJO01000109.1, forward strand.
GCAGCCAGGATGGGTGAGCTGTCCACATCGCCGCCCAACTCCACCGACCAGCGCAGCTTTCCGTCGGGCTCGAGACAATACAGGCGGTCGTCCTGGGATCCGAACAGGATGGCGCCAGCCGCGTCCACCAGGGCGGACGAAAGGATGCGATCGCCGGTGCGAAAGGTCCAGGCCGGCGTTCCGTCGCGATGAACCGCGTAGAACAGGCCGTCGAACGAGCCCACGTACACCGTACCGTCGCGGCCAATGGTAGGGGCCGCGCGAATGTCGTCGCCGGTGGAGAAGGCCCACACGATCTGGCCGAGGGGACTGATGGCGTAGAGCTTGTTGTCATCAGATCCGAAGTAGATAGTTCCATCTTCCTCGATGGCAGGACTGGACTCCACGTCGGCACGCGCGCGGAAGTCCCAGCGCTTGGTCCCATCCTTGTTGATGGCATAGAGGTTGTTGTCCAGGCTGCCCACCACCACGGTTCCGTCGGGCATCACCGCTGGTGCGGTGGAAACATGCCCACCCGTGGCGAAGCGCCAGCGCAGATCCCCGTTGGGATTCACGGCATAGACGGCATCGCCGCCGAAGTAGATGGTTCCGTCCAGCCCGATGGTGGGCCCGCCATCCACGTCACAACGACTGGCGTCGGGCCCCACCCCCAGCGTCTGGGCGCAGTTCCCCGCCCGCACCTTCCATAGCGACTTTCCGTTCTTGCCGTCGAGCGCATACAAGAAATCGTCGTCGGACCCGAGGTAGACAGCCCCATCAGCGGAGAGGGCGGGTGAGCTGAAGATCAGATCGCCGGTGGCAAACGACCAACGCTGCTTGCCCTGACGGTCGATGGCGTGCAGTCGGCCATCGTGGCTGCCGACCAGAACCAGCCCGTCGGACGACAGCGCGGGTGACGAGGTGATGGGCCCGGCGGTCTCGAAGGTCCAGCGGATTTCCGGCTTGCCGGCTGGCAGCTTGTAGGGTGAGCGGCCCCGGTGCTGGGGCTCGAAGCGGAACATGGCTTGCGCAGGCGGCCCCACTGCAACGGGGGCCACGCCATTCGCAGCCGGGGGCGTCGCGCAGGAAACTACGGCCGGCGCTTTGGGCCAAACGCATTGTCCGGCCTCGCACACACGCGCCAGTTTGCAATCGTTGTCGCAACCGCAGCCCGCATGCGGCGGCGGCGCATGGGCCGCGCACCCAGCCAACCCGATGATGAGAAGCCCCAATCGGCGCATGGAAGAGCTGAGGCTGCGAATCTAGAAGAGGCTGAGCATCAGGTTGACACCGATGCTGTACCACACCTCGTTCCCCTGGAATTCCACCGCTGAGCTAGCGTAGCGCGCCACAGTTGCGGCAACCTCGGCCGCGAGCGAGGTGCTGCGGGTCTGCAAGAACTGAGCCCCGACGCCGCCGGCAGCGGCCTGGCCACTGCAGTCGGACCAGTTGCTAAAGTTGTCACTCCCCTCGATGCAGCCGAAGCCAAGGCCAAGCCGCGAATAGAGCCAGGGCATGATGTAGAACTGCGCCCCCGCGGTATACGTGGTCTGGGCGTAGCTTACGTGTCCGCTGAAAGGGCCACCGGAGAATTGAGCCCAGGCCCCATCCGTGGCCAGCACCACCAACCAGCGCGGCGTGATTCCGAAGCCAAGATGAAGGGCGTAGGAAAGTCCCGCCTCGTGGCCGGAGGAATCCCCGTTGCTGAAATTTAGGCTGCTCACCCCCAGCCCGATGCTGAACATGAAGGGACGGTGGACGAAGCGCATCGGGCCCGCGTACGGCGGCATCGACATCGGATAGTAGGCAGGCTGGTAGCCGTAGTGGCCTGGATAGGGGTGGCCGGGGGGTGGGCCGTAGCCGGGCGGCGGGCCGTAGCCGGGCGGCGGGCCGTAGCCGGGCGGCGGAGGCGTGGGTGCAGCCTCGGCCTCGGCGGGCGGCGCAGCCGTCGGCGGGGCTGGTGGAGCCGGCTCGGCTGCTGCCGCAGTGGGCGGCGCATCAGGCACCTGACCCTGTTGCGCCAGGGCCGCAGTGTGAACGCCAAGCACGGCGAGTATCGCGGTCGCGACGACGGAACCTCGCTTCAGAATCCGATTTGGGCCAGTGCTTTCCATGACTCTCTCCTTAGGCTGCCTAGTAGCATACTCGCAACCTACAAGATTGATGCCAGCAGCCTAGAAGTGCAATCTCCATGACGAGCGGGTGCCTTCCTGAAGTACAATGTGGATGAACATGCCGGGCTCAGGCTCTGCAGGACTGTTTGCCTCGCTGCGCAGCGCCGCTCGCTTGGCCCAGGAACGTTTTCTGGTCGGGCTAGCCGACTCCGGTGAGAGGGCGCGTGTCGTGGCCGCCCTTTCCGCCGAGGGTCAGGTGGTGGCGCTGCCTTCTGCCGAGCTGGCGCTCGACCGCCTGGCCGAAGAACCCTTCGAACTGGCGGTGCTCGACGAAGATGGTGTGGATGCTGAGCGGGATCCCTTCGCCACCGCGCGTGAGCTGCGGCCCCTTGCCGACGTGGTGTTGTTGCTGCGGGGCGATCCCGAGCGCTGCTCTGAGTTCTACGCGCGCGGGGTAGCGGCGCTGCTGCCGCGGCCCCTGCCGGGAAGTGATGCTTTGGTGCGGGCCCATTTGCGCTGGCTGGCCTCGTGCCGGCGGGCACGCACGCGCGAACTGCTGCTGGGGAACGCCATCAGTACCCACCGCGAGACAATGGAGGCGCACGAGCCAGCCCTGGCCAGCGCACTGGCCGCGGCGCTGAGCGAACGCAAACGGCAACCGTTGGTCATGGCCATGGGTGACGCGGAACTGGCCAAGCTGGTGGGAGCGGTGGCGGTTTCGGCCTCACCAGACGTGGTGGTGGTCGGGGTCGCGGCGGAAGATCGGATCGAATCACGTTTGCGCGAAGCCCGCAACCGAGCTGCGGGCGCAGCGGTGATTGTGGTCGACGCGACCCCAACTTCGGAACGGCTGGGAGCAGCGGTCTATGGTGGTGTGCGCGCCTATCTCGGCCGCGCGCGGACAGAGGAGATCGGTCGCATCGTGGCCAGCACCGCTAGCCGGCGCCGCGCCGAGGTGATGGGCCGCCACTTGATAGAGACGCTGGCGCGTTTCGGGGTCATGGACCAGACCGAGCAAGCGGGCTCGACCCCGGCGGCACCGCAGGACGTGGACGCGAAGCTGATAGCCGACGCCGCCGCCGCGGAGGGCGGAGCCGTGGTCCCGTCGGCCCACGAAGTACTGGTGGTGGACGACGAAGTCGTAGTACTGACCGTGCTGCGCGAGATCTTGCGCCGGGGCGGCTATCGCGTAACCACCGCAGCCTCAGCCGAAGAGGCCATCGAAATGATGCAGAAGCGGCGCTTCGATCTGGTGCTTACGGACAAGAACTTGCCCGGGGCATCGGGCCTGGAAGTCTTGCGCGTGGCGCGCACGCTCGATCCGCAACCCGCCGTCGTGATGATTACCGGATATTCGTCCTATGACTCGGCGGTGGAAGCCCTGGATATCGGGGCGCAGGACTACATCGAGAAGCCAATCCGCGACGTGGAGGCTCTGCGCTTCCGCATCCGCCGCGCGCTTTCGCGCCGCGATGAACAGCTTGCGCGGGCGCAGGCGACCTCGAAGGTCGACCAGGCCCGCCAGGGCGAAAAAGGCCGCGTGCTGGTGGTAGAGGTGGAGGGCTCACGCCGCCAACTCATCGCCGAGTTTCTCGCCCGCACGTTCAATGTGACGGCCGCCGCCGACGGCGACGAGGCCCTGACCCTGCTGCAGAGCCAACGCTACGATGTGGTGCTGGCCGACCGAAATCTTCCCGGCATGTCCGGTTTGCGCGTCATCGAACAAGCGCAACGCCTGCTGCCCCACTGCGCTTCCGTACTCTACACCGCCTATCCTTCATATGAGACGGTCAAGGAGGCTTTCGAGGCGGGCGTTGATGGCTATCTAGCGCGACCCAGCGAAGACCTCAAAGCCCTGGCCGAGAAGGTCGCCGGCGCGCTCCGCAGCCGGGGCGGGATTCTGCTTGGCTAGCCACGGATCGTCGGGCGGCTTCGATCTAGCGCAGGTCGGCGGCCGCAAGACTTCCGACAAGCCGTAGCTAGTGCCTGTTGACGTACGGCTGTCCTTTTTGTTCTACTCTCCCCCAAGACATCCGATCGATAGCGGGTGACGACGTACGACGTGAAGATTGCATTTACCCACAACCTTCGCCTCACTGACAGCGAAGACGAAGCCGAATTCGACACCGCAGAAACCGTCGACTCAATTGCCGATGGCCTGCGCGCCAGCGGGCACGAGATCGAGAAGATCGAGGTCACCGGTCCGGCCTCGCACCTGGCGGCGCGCCTGGAGTCGTACGGCCCCGACCTCATCTTCAACACCGCCGAGGGCCGTCGCGGCCGCACACGCGAGGCGTTCTATCCGGCGCTTTTCGAGGAACTGGGTTTCCCCTATACCGGCTCAGATGCCTACGTGCTGACCGTCACTCTCGACAAGTGGATGACCAAGCTTGTCCTGGGCGCTCAGGGCATCGACACGCCGCGGGCTCGGCTGGTGGTGCCTGACGATGTGCAACGCGGCCGCGATGTCGGCATGCTGAGCCTGGCCTATCCGGTTCTCGTCAAGCCCAACTTCGAGGGGTCCTCGAAAGGTATCGGTGACGATGCGGTGGCCCGCGATTCGCGCGCGCTGGCCGAGATGTTGCCGCGGGTGCTGCGCCGCTATCCGGCCGGCGTGATCGTCGAGGAGTTCGTCACCGGCACCGACGTCACGGTTCCCTTTCTGGAAGGCGCGGGCGACGAGGGCGTGCTCCTGCCGGTCGACTACGTCATCGACCCGGCGGCGCGCAGCCGCTTCAACATCTACGACTACCGGCTCAAGTCTGCCGAAGCCAGCCGAGTTTCCGTACGCTGTCCACCCGATCTGCAACGGGACGTGGTGGCTCGCCTGCGCGCTATCTCCAAGCTGGTGATTCGCACCCTGGGCGTGCGCGATCTGGGCCGCATCGATTTTCGGCTGGGCGACGATGGTCGTATCTACCTGCTTGAGGTCAACGCTCTGCCCTCGCTGGAACGCGGGTCCAGCACCTTCGCCGCGGCGGCGCGCGAGGGGCTCGACTACCAGGCGGCGCTGGGCGCGGTGGTGGCCAGTGCAGCGCGACGGCAGGGACTGACCGTCCCGCAGGTGGGTCGCCGCCGACGGGCGCCCGAGCCTTTGCGCATCGGTTTCACCCACAACATGAAGCGCGTCGACTCCAAGGGCGGCGATGACGCGGAGGCCGAATACGACGCCCCCGAGACCATCGAGGCGATCAGCCAGGCGCTGGAGAGCTACGGGCACGTGGTGCTGCCCCTGGAGGCCACCGCAGAGTTGCCTCGCCAACTCACCGACTCGCCAGTGGATCTGGTCTTCAACATCGCGGAGGGAGTCGAGGGCCGCAACCGCGAGGCCGCGGTGCCGGCGCTGTGCGAGTTGATGGGCATCCCCTACACCGGATCGGACGCGGCCACCCTGTCCATTGCGCTTGACAAGGCCCTGTCCAAAAAGGTGTTGCGCCAGCACGGAATCCTCACCCCGGAATTCCAGTTGATGGAGACCGGGCGCGAACGCCTGTCGCCCAAATTGGTTTTTCCACTCATCGTCAAACCCAACCAGGAAGGCTCGTCCAAAGGCGTGAGCGCGCATGCCTCGGTGGTAGACGACGAGGCATCGCTGCGGGCGGTGGTGCGAGAACTGCTGGAGAAGTACCGCCAGCCCGCCCTGGTCGAACACTACGTTGCCGGTCGCGAATTCACCGTGGGCCTGCTCGGCGACAAGCGCCCACGCGTGTTGCCCGCCATGGAGATTCTCTTCCTCGACAAGAACAACCCGCGGCCGGTGTACGACTACCAGATCAAGCAGGAATGGGAGAAGTACGTCTACTACCAGTGTCCTGCTCATCTTTCGCCGGCGGAGGTCAAGGCGATTGAACGGGTGGCACGCGATACCTTCGAAGCGCTGGATTGTCGTGATGTGGCCCGCGTGGATCTGCGGATGGATGAGGGCGGCGACTTCTACGTGCTGGAAGTTAACCCCCTGCCCGGCCTGACCCCGGAATACTCGGACCTGTGCCTCATCGCCAAGGCCGCCAACATCGACTACCGATCACTGATAGGCGAAATTCTTGCGGGTGGGCTCAAGCGGCTGCGCGAAAAGCGTCGTGCCGAAGCGCGCGAGGCTGAGGCCGCTCGGGCCGTGCCGGGCAGCAACGGCAACGGGGAAAGCAACGGCAAGGGGGACGGCAACGGCAAGGGCGAAAGGTCAGCCGCTGAGAAGACCCCCACTATCACGACGCCAACACCGTAGAGCGGGTTCGGCTCATGTGTTTTTTCACCACGGAGAACACAGAGCCCACAAGGACCGAGGGTACAGCGTTCTCTTCCCTCCTCTGCTCTCTCTGTGGTGAAGACAGGTAGCCGATGAGGAGACGTCTCCGCGATCTGGGTTTCTCAATTGGGCATCTGCCTGCGGGACCGCTCAACGCCATCACCGACGTACCGGGCGTGCGCGTGGGCCACACGACGCTCATCATGGGCGAGGGGCCACTGGTGGTGGGCAAGGGACCGGTGCGCACGGGTGTGACCGCCATCCTGCCGCCTGACCCCATTTTCGCCGAGAGGGTTCTGGCTGGCGCTTTCGTGCTCAATGGAGCTGGCGAGGTTTCGGGGCTCACCCAGGTGGTGGAGTGGGGGCTGCTCGAAACCCCCATTCTGCTCACCAGCACCATGTCCGTGGGCAAGGTATCGGATGCCACCATCAAGTGGATGACCCGTCGTTTTCCCGGCATTGGCACGGAGTACGACGTCATCATTCCCATCGTTGCCGAGTGCGACGACTCATGGCTCAACGACGTAGTTGGCCGGCATGTACGCTCCGAGCATGTCTATCGCGCCATTGAACAGGCCACAAGTGGGCCGGTGGCGGAAGGCTGCGTGGGCGCAGGCACGGGCATGGTAACCTGTGATTTCAAGGCTGGCATCGGCACCAGTTCACGCCAGGTGACAATTCGCGGGACCCACGGCGACGCCGAGCCGTTGACCTACTCTTTGGGCGTGCTGGTGCAGAGCAACTTCGGCGTCATGCGCTCGTTGTCCATCGCGGGGGCTCCCGTGGGCCAGATTCTCGAACCCGAATTTTCGCAGGCCGAGAAGCGCGTGCGTAATGCCGGTTCCATCATCGGCGTGGTGGCCACCGATGCGCCGCTTCTGCCGTCTCAGATCAATCGTCTGTGTAAACGCGCGGCCCTGGGAATCGGTCGGGTCGGATCTTTCGCCGCTCACGCTTCGGGCGAGATCGTGATCGGTTTTTCCACCGCCAACAAAGTCCCGCGCGTCACTTCAGGCATGATTCACCCGATCGAGGTTCTGCTCGACGAAGTCTGCGACGGCCTCTACGAAGCGGTGGTGGAATGCACCGAAGAGGCGATCGTGAACGCCCTGTGCATGGCCGAGGACATGACCGGCCCCGCCGGCCACTTCGCGCCCGCGTTGCCCCTTGATCATCTGGCCGACATCCTCTCGCGCCACCGAGACGCACAGAAGAGTTAGCTATTTTTCACAGAGGGCACGGAGAGGACAGCGCTAGCTAACCGGCCATGCGTATCGCCTTCCTAGTTCCCGACGTCCGGACCCAGCAGCCCAGCTTCGGCGGCATTCACTTGGCCTGGGCCGCGCACCGACGCGGGCATGAGGTCCGCTTCGTTTCGTCGCACGACCTGTCCTTTCTCAACGACAACACCGTGCTGGCCACCACCACGCGCGTGCGCGCGGGCGACTATCGCCGCCCCGCCAACTATCACGCGGCTCTGCTGTCGCCCGATGCCGTGCGCGAGGAGGACGCGCTCAGCTCTTTTGATGTGATCTTTCTTCGCTACAACCCCTTGCGCGAACCCGCGGGTGAGCCGCCCTCGCCGGTGATCGACTTCTGCTGGCGCCTGCGCCTAAGCGGCGCCCTTGTGATCAACGATCCCGAAGGGGTGCGGCGTGCCTGGGGACGGCTATATCTGGCCGACCTGCCGCCTGAAGTCCGCGCGCGCACTGTGGTCTCGCGCTCAGCCGAGGGCATCAAAGCTTTTCTGCGCGAACTGGATGGACCCGCGGTGCTCAAGCCACTGGCCCACGCCGGCCGCGAGAAAGTGTTTTTCTTGCGCCGGCGCCAGGCCAAGAATCTGAACGCCATCATCAGCGCCATCACCCGCGATGGCTACGCAGTGGCGCAGGAGTATTTGCCGGAAGCGGACACGGGCGAAAAGCGCATGTTGCTGCTCGGAGGCGAACCGATCCGCGTGGGCTCGCAGGTGGCTCTCTATCGCCGTCCGCCTTCTCCGCATTTGCATCCGCGCGACTCGCAACCGGTCACGGGTAGGCCCGCGGCCCCCAACAGCCGTCGTTGTCGATTCGGCCCCGCCGAGCAACGACTGTGCGATTTGCTTCGCCCCAAGCTACTGACCGACGGCCTCTATTTCGTCAGTGTGGACATTGCCGGCGACAAGATCCTGGAGCTGAACGTCTTCGCTCCCGGCGGCCTCCATTCCCTGCGCGAAATCTACCGCCTCGATTTCGCCGCGGTCATTATCCGCGACCTCGAACGCAGAGCCCGTCTACGCGCCGTCTACCGCGGAACGCTTGATCCCGAAGCTGCGGGGGTTGTGTGAGCGCGGGCGGTACAGCGAGACGGTCACTTCGACAGCACGATGAATTTGAAGTGTGCGTATGCCTCGGCAAACCCATCCCCGAGCACTGAAACCGCGTCTGCATAAAGATCGGTCGCGATCTCGCGGACGCGGGGTTCGTTCACGCGGTAGGTGTCAAGCACGTTCGTGATGAAGGACTCGCGGTAGAATTCGTCAGGCTCGTAGTTGATGAAGCGCACGTCAGAGAACCCCACCGCTCTCGCCACGGTCTGGAGCAGTTGGTCGTCGAAATACATCTTGTCCGTGAGATGCCCAAGTGCGCCTTTGTTTCTCCGGTTGCGGAGACGATAGCGAAAGTCCTCGACAAAGAAGTCGAGCGATCCGAGATTCTCTGTTGCCCCGGTCATCCTCTTTGCCGCGGCGAGAACTTGCGCGACCAGCGCGTAGCCATAAAGGAATGGCTCCGCAAATACCGTCTGGCCCCCGGTCCGCAAGAACTCGCAGCATCTCCGCAAGACGTCATCGTAGTTCACAAAATGGTGAAGAGCGGCAGAGCCGACGATGCAGTCGAAACTGCCCGCACGGTAGCCCAACTTGTCGATGTCCTGTGCCGACAAGTGGAGACGATTCCGACCGCGTGACCGCGCCTCCACGGTTTGCGAAAGAACCCGCAGGGATTCGACGGAGTGGTCGAACGCGAATATGTCGCAGTCTGTGACTTGCGGAGAAGAAAGCAGTCCCAGTGACAGCTCACCCTTGCCACATGCCACATCGAGAATGGTCATTTGCGTCAAAGGCCACCGATTGCCTCCGGCGAGGATACGAAGAAACCCATTGGCCAAGGATGCAGCCGCAGCTTGCTCCGCATCGTCCATGGCGCCCTTGCCTTGACTATGCGCGTCGAAGACCAGCCGCTGCGAAGACTTCACCACATCGAGATCGAGAATCTGCCCGTGGACGAGAGGGTACTCCTGTCCGCATGTCGCGCAGAAGAAACTATCTCCACCTGATTCCAGGGCGCCATGGTCGACTGGGCACACATAGTGTCCACGGACTAGTTCCCGCATTTCTCCATTCGGAACTCTAGCATCCAGGCCTGGCGGGGCAAGGTAACCGGCGTAACCGGCGCCCATGTTGCGCGGTAACCCCCGAACCCGCCTGCGCCAGGACGAATCGGCGATTGTGAATAATCTAGCCCCACGCGTCAGTTGTGTTCAAGCCCGGCTGCAATAGTCGACAAAGCACGGTACAGAGCCATACGGTTGACAACGACTTGATCATCGCCTATCCAGCCAGTCGAGATGTCGTTGCCCCACCAACCAGCACACCCATGACCAGCGACGATTTCCAAGCGCTCTTCCCGTCGCCGGACGAGCTGGCCGCAGCAATCGTTCGCCAGCCCCTTGTCGCGCTTCAGGATTTGGCTTGGCGACTCAAGCGGCTTATGTCGCCGGATTCCCGGGTTCTTGGCGGGCAGAACCAAGGATTGCGCGTTCTCTACGTCACGGATCGAAACGACCCTCCCTTTCAGTATCGCTGCGTGCATGCGTGCGAGCAGTTGCGTGCCGTTGGTGTTCCCGCCAATATTGCGCGTCTGCACGACTCGAATCTGCCCGAGCTAGTCCCTCGGTATTCTCTCATCGTGCTGTTTCGCCTGCCGTGGTCCAGCCGGGTGGCCGAGGTCGTGGCCAACGCGAAAACCTCAGGCGCTTCTGTGGCCTACGATGTGGATGACCTCGTCTTCGATAGCGCCGCGCAGGAGGGCATGTCGTTCCTCAAACGGATGACCAAAGCACAAGTCGCGGGCTACCAAAAGGACAGCAAGCTACAGGCGATGACCCTCCAGCGGGTCGACTTCTCCATCGTCAGCACCGACCCGCTTGCGCAGGCCATGCGCCGGACAGGGTTGACGGCCCTGGTGCACCCGAACCTCCTCGGTGAGTATCAGATCGAGCAGGCCGGACGCATTCATGCCAAACGAGAACGACTCCTTCAGCAACCATGTCTTGCATACCTCAGTGGCTCCAATACCCACGACGGCGATCTTGCGTCGATAGCAGATGCTCTGGCACGCGTGTTGGATGCGCGACCGGACCTACTCCTCCTCCTCTGCGGTCACGTGATTGCTCCGCCACGGCTGGCGCGATTGCGCGACCGAGTGATTCAAATTCCGTTTCAGCATCCCAGGGTCTATCCCTGGATCATGGGCCGGTGCAGCGCAGTCCTGGCGCCCATCGAGTCGATCAACGAATTCACGAACGCCAAGAGCAACCTGAAGGTGTTCGAAGCCGGCATCCTTGGTGTGCCGGCCGTGGCGTCGCCCACCGCGGAGAACTCCCGGGCCATCCGTTCAGGCGAAAGTGGCTTTCTCGCTGCGAGTCTCTCCGAATGGGAGGAAGCGCTCCACCAACTTACCTCGCGCGAGGTCAGCCTTTCGATGGGCAATGTGGCTCGTCAGATAGCGCTCGACAGCTTCTCCCCGGATGCACATGCCGGCAAACTGGCCACGCTTCTGGCTGGGCGCGCCGGCCGTAGCGAGGGCAAATGCCCTGTGCTGCAGCCGCTTGAGAGTGCCGATCCTGATTGGCGACATCCGCAGGCGCGCATCAGGTTCGAACTCGACCTCAAGCTGCGCACACGCCACTTCGCGTATGCTCCACTGGCGCAACTTGCCCCAGAGAAGCAAGCGGACCCGGCTGATCTTGTGGTGGTGCGTGGCAGAAGAATACCGCAGACCAAGGCCAAGATCATTGTCGGTGGAGAAGGGTGCGCGATTGAGACCAACTGTGAGATACGCAACGCGTCCCGCATCGACAAAAACCAGTGGGTGTCTTTGAATTCCGATCCGTCAGTCGTTCTGCGCGTCCCGCCGCGCGCACTCGCATGGGGACATCTGGCCATCGAGTTGCGAGTCAAGACGGAAGCTCCCGCTGCTCATGCGCAGATCTTCTGGGACAGGGAAGGCAAGTTCTGTGAGGAAAGGAGCCTTCATTTCGAGGTTGCAGCCGATGGCGCTTGGCACACATACTTCATCGACGCTCGGCCCGCCCTCTTCGCGAACAAGTCGCATCACTCTCAGGACCTATTCTGGATTCGTTTCGATCCGTTGGCCGCGATCGGCCTGTTCGAGTTGGGTGAGATCGCATTCCTGACCGAGTCTCCGCCAATTGCCGAGGGTGACCTGTGCGGCCGGCGCGCGAGGGTTGCCTCGTGCCGAGACATTCCCGTCGATATTGTAGTACCGGTCTACAATGCGCGCGCACTGACTGAGAAGTGCATCACCAGCGTGCGTGAGTACGCAACTGGCGACTGGCGCCTGGTTCTCATTGACGACGCGAGCACGGACCCGGATCTTGCTCCCTATCTCAAGCAGGTCGCCGCCAGTGACAGCCACATCGTGCTTCTGACGAACGAACAGAATTGCGGATTCGTTGCCACCGCCAACCGCGGCATCCAGCAAGCTTCTGGCCGTGATGTCCTTCTGCTCAACAGTGACACGGAGGTGTTTGCAGACTTTCTCGACAAACTGCGCGCCTGCGCCTATGGCGATGACTTCACGGGCATCGTCACCCCGTTTTCCAACAACGCGACTATCTACAGCGTGCCCGTCTTCTGTCGGGACAACGCGATTCCCGTCGGGTACACGCCCGCGCAGTTCGCATCTCTCGTAGATGCATGTTCCTTGCGCGTGCGTCCAGAAATGCCGACCGCCGTCGGTTTCTGCATGTATGTTCGAGGCGCCGTGTTCGATCAGATTGGTGTGCTGGACGAGGCCACTTTTGGGCCTGGGTATGGCGAAGAAAACGATCTCTGTCTACGTGCACGCAAGGCCGGCTGGCAGGTGCGGCTCGCGGATGACGTATTCGTTTTCCACAAGGGAAAAGGCTCGTTTAAGGACCTTGCCCCGCAATTGGCTCGCCATGAAGAGGCGCTGGAGCGAAAGCACCCCGGGTACCATGCTGAGATCGCTAGGTTCGTCGAAAGCAATCCGCTGCGCAGCCAGCACGACGAGATCAAATTCCACATCGGGCGCTACGGCCAGGACAACGGCGCGGCCGTGCTCTATATAGTGCATGGCTCGCCGTTTGTCCCTGAGGCCGGCGGCACCGAGTATCACGTTCTGGATCTGCTGAAATCCATGCGCCCACCCCGCGCGGTTATCGCGTACCCATATCGCGGTAGCCTCGAGTTTGCGGAAATCCTGCGGGGCGAGGTGGATCGGGCGGCGTTCTACCGTTTCGACTTGCGGGAGCGGCCGAAGCGATTTGCGGTGCATCATTGCGAGATGGAAACCGCTCTGCGCTGGGCTCTCAGTCGCTTCGACATCGGCGCTGCGCATATCCATCATCTCATGTTCTGGCCGCTGGCACTCGGCCGCATTCTGCGGGAAGCCGAAGTGCCGTATGTCTTCACTGCCCACGACTACTACTCCGCCTGCATTTCCTGGAACCTATTCGATTTCTCGCGCAATCAGCCTTGCCCTGGCGCTGCCGCTTGCGCGGGCGACGCAAGTTGCCTGCTGGCGTTGTGTCGGGAGCTACGCGAGTTTGAGATCGACGATCCGGTTTCCCTTGCGGTTGGAGCCCGCAAGGCGTCCTCGGACACGCTTGCTGCCGCGCGGGCAATCATTTTCCCTTCGGAGACCGCTCGCGATACCGCTCTCGCCGCGTTCACCTTCAAGCCTCGCGACACGGTGGTCATCGAGCATGGTTACGATGCCGCTCTCTCAGCCCACAAACCGAGGCGTCTGCCCGGCCGGTTGCGGGTCGCCATTGTGGGCGAAGTTGCTTGCCTCATCAAGGGCGCCGACAACTACCTTGATCTCATCAGCAAGGTGCAAGACTTGCCGCTGGAGTGGCACTTCTTCGGCAACACGGACCACCACGGCTTCGAGCGCAGATTGCGTCAACGCGCGCCCGCAGCCACGCTTCACTTCCACGGCGCCTACAAAAGGGACAGCATCATTCCGCTGCTAAGGGCTGAGGGCATTGATCTCCATGTCTCGCTACCTTTGTGGCACGAGACGTTCAGCTATACCCTGTCGGAGGCGCTGTTGGCGGGCGTGCCGGCTTTGGTCAATAGCCGAGGAGGCGCCCTTGCCGAACGCGTTCGACGTCTCGACGCGGGCCAGGTGGTCGAGGATATTCCGGCCGCCGCCGCATTTCTTCGCAGTTTGTGTGCCGATCGCTCCTGGCTCGACGCCCGTCGTGCCACGATCGAACGTCTTGAGCACAGGACCATCGAGACCAGTGCTCGCGAAGTCCAGGCTCTGTACCAAGCGAAGGGTATTGGGCCGCCGCGCGGGGCTCGGCGCCTGGATTCGCCGTCGGTTCGCAATATCGCCGCCTACCGGATATCAACCGAGAACTCTTCGGCCGGCCGAAGAGTTTGACAACTGGATTCCCCGAGGATTCGCCGCCATCGACCTGGGGATCGCCGGCCCCGTGTCTTATCCAAAAAGCCAAACATTAGTAACGAGCCCACACGGTCCACAAGAGGACAAGCTGCGACACCACGATGCATCCGATCAGCACCACTCTCGGAACGAAGGCGCGGCGTCGCAAACGCGGCGGCAGGTCGAGGCTAAGGAATACCGGGAGCGCCACGGGGATCAGGTAGCGTCCCTGGAAAGCTATCGGGCCCAAATCGCCCACGTTCTCCCAGTACAAGAGTGTGGCGAGGTAGCCCACCATCAGCGACATGAACGCCGCCGTCAAGAAGAGGCACCGTGCCCCCAACGCAATCGGTGGCGTGGCGTCCACGATCGGCCGGCCCCTCACCCAACCGAGTGCCGTCACCACCAGCAGCAAGCCATAGATCGCCCACCACAGCTTCGGGATCGGCGTGTCCAGCCAGCCCAGGACGCCAATGAACTCGGCGCTGTGGTCCGGGAGATGCGCCAGTGTAGCGATGAAGCGGCGGAGGATGGCAGCCGGATGCGCGCGAATCCACTCCCACTGGCGAGCAACGTCGATGGCCGGCCTCCACTCGCGCGGGTCGAAGCACGGGGCAGCCGCCGTCGACCAAAGCCACGCCACAGCCAGCGAGCACGCGGGCACGAGGATAGTGAGCGCGAAGGGCCACTGGCGCCGCTCCTGTCGCCAGGCCCGGAGCGCGGCGGGAACGAGCGTCAACGCAACCAGGGTTAGCGGCGAATACGTTGTCTTGATGAGCCCGACGGCCGCGCCGATCAGGATCAGCCTGGCTAGCTGCCCGGGACGGAGGGACTCGCACCGCAGGAGTCGCACGGTGTACGCCACGAAGAGGAACGAAAGCGCATTGAGGACGGCATCAGCCGACAGCGACGCCGCCTGGAAGAGAGTCATCGGCATGAGCGCCAGCACCAACAGCACGTCTCCACCAGCAGACAGCAGCGTGAGCGCCAGGGTCGTCGTCAGCACGAAGAAGCAGAGGTTGGCCAGGCGACCGGCCCATATCATGACCGGCGTGGATGCGCCCCACAGTCGCGCAACGCCAACCCCGACGAGCTGAGGGGCGTATGCAACCGGGCTGTAAAGCGACACGTTCGGGCACGAGCGCGTGAGCACGTCCTCGCCATCCTGCACCGGCTGGGCGCGAACGCTTGCGATGAGGGAGCGGTCATAGCGCAGCTCCGGATGGAACGCCGTCTGCCCAAACAGGCGGTTCCCATCCTGCAGGAGGCGTGCGGGTACCTTGAGGCCGTACTCTCCGGCAGGACCACGGACCGGCAGGATCTCCCCCTTGAGGAAGGACGCCGTGCGAATGAGGTGGCAATGCTCGTCGGCTACCTGCAGCGGCGGAGTCAGGAACACGAGGACCACGCCAGTCGTCGAGGCAATAACGGCGAAGACGAGGTGGGGCGCGCTGGTCAGCCCAAGCCGGGACATGCGAAGAATCCTAGCCAAGGTATTCTGCATCCGTCCGAAGGAGCGCAGGAGGATCCCACTTGAGGTTCGGCGTGGTTCTGGCATAGCCGCAGGTCGTGGCTGATTGGGTTCTGGGTAGAGTCCGACAGCGTCGCCATGGTAGTGCACAGGGCGAGAATTCGCAAAGCGCCCAAGAGCGCAAGAGCCGGACAAGCGCCCAAGAGCCAGCCGTCATAACCTGTGAGTTGCCGCAGCCGGACCTCCTGGCCACGCGACTGCTCGCTCCAGGTGCAACACAGTGGCGCTAGAATCGTGCCTGGAGTTGGGCGGTGACGATGTCGTTGGACAGCTTGGCGCCTTCCTGTTCCCAAGGGTGCTCGTAGGATAGGGTGAGCTTGATGTTCGCCGAGCCGTAGAGGAGCAGGGCCACGCCCAGCCGGGTCAGGCGATCCATGTCGCGACTCTTGATGGCTGCGGAAGGGATGACCATGAGGGTGTTGTCATAGCAACGCGCATCGAGAGAGCCGGAGAGAAGCGGATCGTATTGATCCAGGCGAAGCGCGACGCCCAGGTACGGGCCGATGTTCTGCACGACGGTGACCATCCAGCCCAGGCTCGTGCGGTCAAGGCAGTCGTTCGCCGGCACACCGGAGTAATCCAGATTGTGCCTGCGCGCCCATATCAGCTCGCCCTTGAGTGCCAGACCACCCACCGAGGGCACGTCGAGGTAGCCCTGCACGTCCACGCCCAGGCGGAGCTGTTCATAGTACAAGTAGCTGGCCGGGGTCGCGGGAATCGCCGGGGTCGTGGCCGTCGCCGGGGTCGCGGGGATTGGCAGGACCGCCGTATCCAGCGTGCGCCCCCACATACCCGAGACACCACCCACCAGCCAGCCCAAGTCCGCGCCCAAACGGCCCACCACGGTCTTGAATCCATTGGGATCGTAGCCGTTCTGCACCACGCCCTGGTAGTTCGACGGGTCCTTCTGGCCGAAGCTGGCGCCGTTCACCAGGGCGACGCTCATGCGAAACGTTCTGTAGCTGCCCTGCAGCCGCACACCGCGATCGCGGTCGCCTGGGAAGAGGCCGAGGACGACTTGCGAACGCTCGGGCAGTTCGCGATCCGCATCTGACTGCAGGATTTCGTATCCGAACGGCAACTTGAACTGGCCCAGGGTCAGGCGGAGGTGGAAAGGCGTCCAGGTGTCGACCAGCGTGGCCTCGGCGTCCTTGAGCACCACGCCCTCGTTGTTGTTGGCGTCGATCTGCAGGAAGTACTCAGCGTTCTTACCGTCATACTTGGCCCCGAGATAGCCGTGACGTACATAGAAGCGATCTTCGTCCCTGTAATTGGACCAGCCGTTCGCCGCGTCCTGGTGGTATTCGTAGCGACCCTGGACAAATCCACTGATCTTGATCTTCTTCAAACCGTCCACGATTGACTGCGCCGCCTCCGCCTTCGCTTCAGTTCCCGCCAGCTTGCTCTCGACCGCACCCAAGCGTTCGTCGAGAGCAGGCACCATCCGCGCGACGGACGCGGAGGTTTCCGCCGCTGGCGGGGAAACAGCCGGCGCAACCGCCTCGACCGCCGGCGCCATCACTTGCTGCGCTTCACCGGTCGCGGCGTCCTGGCTACCGGCTCCCACCGTCTCTTGCGCCAACGCCGCCGGCGCAGCCAGCAGCGAAATAGCCAACAAGGTGCCTTGGATCTGTCTCTTCTTCATGGTTTTCCGCCTTCCTGCGCGCGAGGTTAGCACTACTGTGTAGTTCTTTTCATCTAGGAATCTGCGGCACTGTGCAGCCCGTCGCATGCGGGCCCCATCGCGCCTGCCCACGAGCAAGGATTTGCGTTTCCCTGGTTCGGGCAGGCCGGTTACGTCCCGATGATGGTTAGCCGCAGGCCCGCTCGCCGGCGACTTCGCACCATCACGCCATTGGCGTGGCCGCGCACGCCACGCGTAACCCCAGCCCAGCTTGTCTCACTTTCCGCTGACAGCGGTCAGATTTCCATTGATGTCTAGTCGGGTATTTCCCGAGACGCGATTGTCGCCCCAGGTATAGGCCGTCGGAACCCCGGAAGTTCCGTTGAAGGTTCCTACTCCGTCCACGGAGTTGTTGGTAACTATCACCCGAGTGATCCCAAACCTCACACCAGCGCCAGCAGCCGCAATCCCAGTACCGTTGCTGCTTAGGTTGCTGTCACTCACCATCACGAAGGTGGCTGTCCCGCTTGTGCTATCACCAGATACCCAAATGCCATAGCTGGCAGCATTGCGGGATGCGTCGACACCTGTGATGGTTCCTTTGACGGAACCGTTTTTAGACGGCGTTATGTCGATACCATTTACGGCATTATCGGAGGCGATCGTGTTGGAGATAGAAAGGAGTGAAGTGCCGTTGTGGGTCTGGACAAGAATGCCGGTTTGGGCAAAATGCCGGACGACACAGTTTGTGACCGTAAGCGAGCCTCCCGAGTTGAACACAATGCCGTCCTGGCCGGTTCCCAGACCGTCGATGTTGAGCCCGCGCAGGTAGATTGCGTCGCTCGCCCCCGCGTTGATGGTAATTGCAGCCGAGCTGGCGTTGGCCTGCTGTACCCCGGCGGTACCCACCCCGTCGTTCACGATGCTGAGCGCCTTGGTGATTGTCACCGCGCCATACCCGGCGGGGTCGAGAATGTCGATCTCACCGCTCGCGAGCACGATGTTGTCATGCGCGTATTGCAGGGTCCGGCAGGGCGAAGTCGGCGAGCCACAGCTGGCCCCGTCCGTGCCGTGCCCTGACACCCACACGCGGTACAGGCCCGACGGTGTGACAGGGGCGGCGGCGCTGGAAACCAGCATTACGGCGGCGATGGTCGAAAAGGACACGGGCCTTGTCATGGGACTCTCCTTGTTCGCTGTGGTTGTCTGCCAAGTCCGATTGCGCCGCCAGAGTACCGTCGAGGGCAGACATTTGCAAAACGCCTTGCGCGGCTCGTCGCGCGCAGGGCCCTCTCGCGCGCCAGTGCGCGGATCGGGAGCACGTTCCCTAGTCGGAAAACACCGTTTGCTGTCGCGATCGTGGTTGAGCGCAGGCCAGCCCGCCGCCAGCTTCAAGTCATGGCCGCGGCCGCGCGCGCCACTCACGGTCTAGTGCCTCCTGTGTCAGTTTCCGGTGACGGATGTCAGGACTCCGTGCACGTCAGTACTACCGTTTCCCAGGATGCGATTGTCGCCGTAGGTGTAGACCGTCCCGCTGTTGACATAGACACCATCACCATTGCCGCTAGCTGTGGAGCGAGTGATCGCGAGTCTCGCGCTTCCAACAAAAATCCCAGTGCTGCCATTGTTGCTTGCGTTAGCGTCACTCACCAGCACGAAAGTGGCTGTTCCGGTTGAGAAGGACCCATCTACATAGATGCCATAAGCGTTGCGGCTTGCCTCGACCCCAGTGATTGTCCCTTTGGCAGAAGCCGTACCGGTCGGTTTGACGTAGATCCCGGCGGAACTGTTATCCGAGATTATCGTGTTCGAAATGGAGAAGAGTGTTGTGCCGCTGCTCGGTTGCATCAGGATGCCATAGTTGATGAAATGCCGGACGACGCAGTTTGTGACGGCAAGTGAGCCTCCCGAGTTCAACAGAATGCCTTTATCGCCGGTTCCCAGACCGTCAATGTTGAGGCCGCGTAGGTAGATTGCATCGCTCGCGCCGGCGTTGATGGTGATTGCAGCCAAGCCTGCGGTGGCCTGCTGTACCCCGGCGGTACCCACCCCGTCGTTCACGATGCTGAGCGCCTTGGTGATTGTCACCGCGCCATACCCGGCGGGGTCGAGAATGTCGATCTCACCGCTCGCGAGCACGATGTTGTCATGCGCGTATTGCAGGGTCCGGCAGGGCGAAGTCGGCGAGCCACAGCTGGCCCCGTCCGTGCCGTGCCCTGACACCCACACGCGGTACAGGCCCGACGGTGTGACAGGGGCGGCGGCGCTGGAAACCAGCATTACGGTGGCGATGGTCGAAAGGGACACGAACTTTGTCATGGGACTCTCCTTGTTTCGCTTTGGTTCTGTGCAACGTCGGATAGCGCCGCCAGAGTAGCGCAAGGGCAGAGGTTGGCAAAGCGCCTTGCGCGCTCGTCGCGCGCAGGTCACCCTCGCGCGCCAGTGCGCGGGTCTGGCCACGTTCCCTAGTCGCAGAGCGCCGCTTCCTGTCGCGATCGTGGTTGAGCGCGGGCCAGCCCGCCGCGAGCTTCAAGTCACGGCCGCGGCCGCGCACGCCACTCACGGACTAGTGCCTCCTGTGTCAGTTCCCGGTGACGGATGTCAGGACTCCGCTGACGTTAGTATCGTTGCCCACGATCCGATTGTCGCCGTAGGTGTAGACCGTCCCGCTGTTGACATGGACACCATCACCATTGCCGGTGGCTGTGGAACGCGTGATCGCAACTTCCGCGCTTCCAACATAGATCCCAACGCTGACGTTGTTGCTTGCGTTAGCGTCACTCACCAGTACGAAAGTGGCGGTTCCGGTTGAGGCGTTTGCATCTACAGCAATGCCATAGGCGTTGCGGCTTGCCTCGACGCCAGTGATTGTCCCTTTGGCGGAGGCCGTACCGATCGGGTGGATGTAGATCCCGCCGGAACTGTTATCCGAGATTATCGTGTCGGAGATGGAGAAGAGCGTGGTTCCGCTGCTCGGTTGAATCAGGACGCCGAAGCTGCTGAAGAAATGCCGGACGACGCAGTTCGCGACGGCAAGCGAGCCTCCCGAATTGAATAGAACGCCACTTGCGCCGGTTCCCAAACCGTCGATGTTGAGGCCGCGCAGATAGATTGCATCGCTTGCGCCGGCGTTGATGGTGATTGCAGCCAAGCTTGCGGTGGCCTGCTGTACCCCGGCCGTGCCCACCCCGTCATTGACGATGCTGAGCGCCTTGCTGATCGTCACCGCGCCGTAGCCGGCGGGGTCGAGAATGTCGATCTCGCCCTTCGCGAGCACGATATTGTCATGCGCGTATTGTAGGGTCCGGCAGGGCGAAGTCGGCGAGCCACAGGTGGCCCCGTCCGTGCCGTGCCCTGAAACCCACACCCGGTACAGGCCCGACGGCGTGACAGGGGCGGCGGCACTGGAGACCAGCATTACGGCGGCGATGGTCGAAAAGGACACGAGCTTTGTCATGGGACTCTCCTTGTTCGCTTTGGTTCTGTGCAACGTCGGATAGCGTCGCCAGAGTAGCGTAGCGGGCAGAGGTTGGCAAAGCGCCCAGCGCAGCTCGTCGCGGAGAGACCCCTATCGCGCCAGCCCGTGGCGAGGATTTTCGGCCAAGTTCTCTTCCCCGATCAGGCCGCCCGCCGTTCTGGTGGTCCTTGGCTGTTCACCCGCCGGCCGCTCACCTCGCGCCATTGCCGTGGACGCCCGGGCACTCAAACGTTGGGGCCGGCTTCTCTCAACTTCCGCTGACTAGTGTCAGGCTTCCGTTCACGAAGATGTCTTTGGAGCTATTTCCCAAGATGCGATTGTCGCCGTAGGTGTAGACCGTCCCGCTGTTGACATAGACGCCATAGCTATTATTGCCGCTAGCTGTGGAACGAGTGATCGCGAGCTTCACCGCGCCTTCGGCCGAAATCCCAGCGTAGCTATTGTTGTTTGCGCTAGCGTCACTCACCAGCACGAAAGTGGCTGTTCCGGTTGAGCCTCCCCCTTCCACAACAATGCCAATATAGTTGCGGCTTGCCTCGACGCTCGTGACTGTCCCTTTGGCGGAACCTGTACCCACCGGTCCTAAATAGATACCAGTTGTACCATTATCGGATACTATCGTGTTGGTAATGGAGAAGAGTGTCGTGCCGCTGCTCGGCGCAATGCCGATGCCGGTGGAGCTGAAATGCCGGACGACACAGTTTGTAACGGCAAGCGAGCCTCCCGAATTGAATAGAACGCCATATCCGCCGGTTCCCAGGCCGTCAATGTTGAGGCCGCGCAGGTAGATCGCATCGCTCGCGCCGGCGTTGATGGTGATTTGCAGCCAGGCTAGCGTTGGCCTGCTGTACTCCGGCCGTGCCGACCCCGTCGTTGACGATGCTGAGCGCCTTGGTGATCGCGACCGCGCCATAGCCGGCAGGATCGAGAATGTCGATCTCGCCCTTCGCAACCACGATATTGTCGTGCGCGTATTGAAGCGTCCGGCAAGGCGCCGTGGGCGCGCCACAGGTGCCAACGTCTGTTCCATGCCCGGACACCCACACGCGGGTCAATCCCGGCGTGACGGTGGTGGCCGAGCTAGAAACCAGCATTGCGGCGGCGATGGTCGAAAAGGACACGAGCTTTGTCACGGGACTCTCCTTGTTTCGCTTTGGCCCTGTGCAACGTCGGATAGCGTCGCCTGCGTAGCGTCGAGGGCGAACATTTGCAAAGCGCCTAGCGCAGCTCGTCGCGTGCAGGGCCCTATCGCGCCAGCGCGCAGGCGGACTTGAAAGGCGTTCCCTGGTCCGCACGGGCCGCCCGCCGTCGCGATTGCGGCTGACCGCTGACCCGCCCGCCGCTGACCCCGCGCCGTTCGCGCGGTCGCGCGCTCGTTGGAGACTCCAGCCTGGCTCAGTTTCCGCTGACGGAAGTCAGGTTTCCAACCACATTCGCGGAGGCATTTCCCGAGATGCGATTGTCGCCGTAGGTATAGACCGTTGCGGGGCTGCCAACGACCAATCCAAGGTCGTTGCCAGTAGCTGTCGTACGGGTGATCCCAAGTGTCGCGTCGGCCATGGCCAGTACCCCTGTGGAACCATTGTTGCTCACGTTAGCGTCACTCACTGACACGAAACTAGCCGTTCCCGCCGCTGCATTACCATGAACCTCAATGCCGTTTTCACCGTTCCGGCCTACATCGCCGCCAATGATCGTTCCTTTTGTGGAACCCGAGCCCGTTGGATAAACGAGAATACCGGCTCCAGCATTATCGGAGACATTCGTGTTGGAAAGAGAGAAGACTGTCGCGCCGCTGGTAGGCGCAATGATGATGCCAAACTGGAAATGCCGCACGACACAGTTTGTGGCGGCGAGCGAACCTCCCGAAATAGACAGAATGCCATATTCACCGGTTCCCAGGCCGTCAATGTTGAGCCCGCGTAAGTAGATCGCGTCGCTCGCGCCAGCGTTGATGGTGATCCCAGCAAGGGCGGCATTGGCCTGCTGTACCCCGGCTGTGCCGACCCCGTCGTTCACGATGCTTAGCGCCTTGCCGATCGTCACTGCGCCATAGCCGGCGGGGTCGAGAATGTCGATCTCGCCGTTGGCGAGTACAATGTTGTCATGCGCGTATTGAAGCGTCCGGCAAGGCGACGTGGGCCCGCCACAGCCGGCGCTGTCTGTTCCATGCCCAGACACCCACACGCGGTAGAGGCCCGACGGCGTGACCGGGGTGGCGGCGCTGGAAACCAGCATTGCGGCGGCGATGGTCGAAAGAGAAACGAGCTTTGTCATGGGACTCTCCTTGTTCGCTGTGGTTCAGTGCAAAGTCCGCTAGCGCCGCTAGAGTACCGTCGAAGGCAAACATTTGCAAAACGACCTGGCGCATCCCGTCGTACACAGCGGCCGATAGCCTCGCGCCATGGGCGCGAGGGTGGCTCACGGTTCTCCGCGCCTTAGCTTCTCGATCTTGAGGGCAATGCGCACCAGCGTCCTCTGCCGCTCGCTCTGGCACAGTTCCAATTCCCGTTGTGCGACAGAAAGCCGTTCTTCCAAGAACCGTTGTTTCTGCTCCGCGATCTCCGCGCGCGCGACTGTGTCGGTCAGTCGGGCGCGCAGGCATTTCTGGGTGAGCCACCAGGCGGCAGTCTGGGGCCTGAGCTGGCTGAAGCCGGGGGCGGTTGCGCTGGGCCGCTCCGGGATCCCGTCTAGAATGGGATCAGTTATCTTTCGCAACCCCGCTGCCAGCCCCGCCAGATCGCGCGGACCCAGGCGCAGGCTTTCATAGCTGCGGTCAAGATCATCGGTGTTCGCGGCCGGGGCATGGTTGAACTCAGGCCGGACAAAGTCGGCGAACGCCTGTCGCGCCTCAGCCGAAGCCAAGAATGATTCAAACCCTAGCGCCGAAGCCCAAGGCGCCAGCGCCTTGGCCGGGTTGGCGAGCAACTCCTCGTAGAAGACCGCCCCGGCCAGCAGGGCGCCCGCCACATCCAAGGCTCCCCGCACATGGCGAGCCCAGAGCCAACGACTGTATTCCTCATCCAGCCCGTTGCGCTGCCGCAACGACATCGCCACTGAGGAAGGCCGTCGCAGGCACAGAAGCACACGCGGCTCGGCCAGCAGGCCCGCCCAAAAACCGAGGGTCAGGCAAAGTCGCGGATCCTTGAATACCGCAATGGCCTTCCCGCAAAAATCACGCGCCAGAAACTCCCGGGCCTGGTTGCGCAGATCCTCGAGGTCCGGTGTTTGCCAAGATTCCTGCGGCACGCGCGGCGGCTCCGGCCAAGCGCTGTCCCGCCTCGTGAGCAGGTCATTGTTGATGCGCAACATGTCCTGGTGTTCGAAAAAGCCGAGTGGATTCTCCGGCGAGCCCGAGAGCAGGCGTTCTGCAGGGCCGGAGTAGCCGCCCATCTGGTTGAGTAAGCAGGCCAGCAGGGATGTTCCACTGCGGTGCATGCCCAGCACGATCCAACTGCGGGCTGGGCCCGGCTGCGCATCCGGGTTGCCGGCCGGCTCGACTGTGGGATCCATAGGCTCTGCGTCCGTCTGGGCCGGCGCCTGGTAGCCAAAGCGCGTGCGGCCGGCCGCGCATGCCGCCGCAACCCGCTCGCGCAGGGCGGGATCCTGGCGCTGGCTGCGGCCCAGGGTTTCGGGCGGGCTGATCCGGGCCAGCGCGGATTGCAGGGCTTGGCCAAAAGCTCGGCCGCAGAACGATTCCAGCCGGCGCAGACTCGCTTCGGGCTTCTGGCACAGGTCCTCGAAACGCATCCATTGGTAGCGCGGTCCCAACCCGGCCTGGGCCTGGTCGCCAGCGAGCTGATTGATCTTGTCCCACAGCATGGCCGAGCGCACCGAGGCTTCCAGGGCCTGGTCCGAAGGGTCCAGCCAGGCTGGCCCGTAGTCCCGCAACTGATGCTGGTTGTCCGAAAATGCCATGTCCAACCCGTCGCGAATCACGTGCAGCAACCGCATGCCGGGGAATTGCTCAAGCAAGAAGGGAAGCATGAAGATGTCGCGGGGGTGCTTGTAGCCCCACGGCGCCGTCGGATCAGGGATGCCGGCGCGGTGACGGAGTATCGTCTCGGCAAAATCAGCCTGCCGGGACCGGCGCTCGTCCTCGTCCAGGGGCTGCTGTCCGGGCAGCATGCGCACCCGCCAACGCTGGTTGAAGCCCGCCAGGTCCATGGCGTCGTGGGAGGCGTTGAGGTTCAGGCCCATGAAGTATCCCAGATCCTGAACGCACTGGGCGAATACCCGTGTGCCGGAGCCGCCAGTCCCGACAATGATCAAAGGAGGCGGCCAGGACTCCGTGAGATTCGCAGATGAAGTGCCGGACGGGGAATGATCCATTGGCTGTCCGCAAGGTCCTGGGAACAGGTATTGCTGCTGCCGACTCCGCCGACCGCGATCGGCGGAGTCTATCGAGGGTCAGACAGCCATCACATCTGGGTGGTCGAGCCAGTGACGGAACCAGATGCGCTATTGCCATTCACGTTGTTGAGGCCGTCGGAGAGAATGGTTCCACTGTTTGGGTTGAAAGCCGTGCCGTTGTGCGAAATCGTGCTGCCCATTACTCGGATGGTGGAACCGGCAACAGACTGGACTGCCGTGGTGTTGCTGGCCAATTGGCAATTGATTAGGTTCATAACAACTCCGGCCTCAAACGCCTTGACGCCCACTCCGTTGAAGGACAAGTCCGAATTGCGTACCGTCCAGATGCTGTTCGCCTTCCCTTGCAAGCCGGGATGGGTGTTCCAAATATGCACGTTGTCGAGCTCGGCAACCGCCAAACCGGAAGTGGTGGTCATGCTGACACCGCTGCCGGTGGCGTTGTCCGCTGCGATCGTGACATCGCTCATCGACAAATTCACCGCCGCCGTCGCGGCCACCTGAACACCGGCTGAAGTGAAATTGTGGATCTTGACGTGCTCGAGATGCACCTGACTCGCCGCCACAATCGATACGCCGCTCAGCCCCGCGCCGAGCCCCTCCAGGGTGATGTTTCGTATGGTGATTGAGTCGCCCGCGGTGGTTGAGTTGATGACGATGCCATTGGTTCCGGAAACCAGAATGGAGCCAACCCCGCTGCCGCAGTCGAGGGTGATGGCTTTCGTGATAGTCACCGCCCCGAATCCGCCTGGATCGAGACAATCGATCTCACCACTAGCCGCCGTTTTTGAAATGGCCCCGGCAAAGGTCTTGCAGGGCGCCGTCCGGCTGCATGGGTTTGCGTCGTCGCCTACCCCGGAAATCCATGTGCGGGTTGCCTGGGCGCTCGCCAGCGAACTGAATCCCAGAGTCACGAACCCTGCTACTACGAGTTTCGAGCCAAGCCGTATGCACTTCATGTCGATTTCTTCCTCCTTAGCTATCGTCTTCTTGCGATGTTGCGCCAGAGACGTGAGAGCAGGATACACCACCGAGAACCGTGATTGGGCAACTTGGTCACGCTAGACTCGGTTTGCTTTTCCGCTAACTCGCAGTGTCAACCTTGGCTCCAAGCCAAGCCTTCGCACAGCAAGAGGAGCCCGAAATGACCACACCACTGAAAGCCGGGGACCGGCACTACCGCGCCTATGTCGGTCCCCCCGAACGGTACGACCTGATGGGCCTGAGCCAAATGGGCCTGCTGTTCACGCTTGGAGTCCGCGAGTCCAGCCGGATCCTGGACATCGGCTGCGGCTCCCTGAGGGTCGGACGCCTGCTGATTCCATTCCTGGATGCCGGGCACTATTGCGCTATCGAACCCAACCGCTGGCTGGTCCAGGAGGGGATTCTACACAACCTCGGCTTCGAAATGTACATGCGCAGGCGCCCCCGATTCAGCCACAACTCCGATTTCCGCTACGACGGGTTCGGCGGGCGTTTCGACTTCATTCTGGCCCAATCGATCCTTTCCCACACGGAGGTCGGCTTGGCCCGGCGGTGCCTGTCCGGGTTGCGGGACGCCTTGACCGACCAGGGGTTGTTCTTAGGGACCTTCCTTTTGCCCAACCGGGCGGAATCGTGTCGAGTGGATCCGGAAGGCGAAGCTTGGTGCTATCCGGAGTGCGTGAGCTTTTCTGAACCGCGGGTGCACGCTCTTTTTCAGGCGAGCGGCCTCGCCTATTGGAAACTGGAATGGTTTCATCCGCGCCAGACCTGGTACGCGGCCAGCCGCGACAGTGGGGCCCTGGACGCAGCAGAGGTTGCGCTGATGAACGGCTATGCCCGCGGCTTCTGTCCGCGACCCCAACACTACTGATTGAAATTCTCCCGTCGCCGTCGCTGCTGCGGCCCCCGCCCGCCGCCTCACTCCTCGGTCAAATACGTCGAGTATTCTCCCTCGTCGTTCGTTGCGGTCGTGGCTCTCGCGACGCGTCGGCTCGGTCCGAATTTCAATCAGTAGTGCTAGATCCCAAGCTAGCGCAGCGTCTTTGCCACCGTCCAGCACCCGAGAAGGATCGTGGTAACGCCAATGGCTTTCTTCACCGTGCGCTCGTCCAGCCGACGCACCGAGCTGGTGGCAAAGGGCACGGCCAGCAGCGAGCCGGTGAGCACCGCGATGAGTAAGTCCACGTTGTAATGCCCGCGGCTGGCCACGAAGATGGCGCTGGCAGCCAGGCAGGTCACCCCCTCGGACAGCGAGGTGATGGCGGCTGCGGCCTTGGCTTCGACGCCCACCAGGAGCTGGCCACTGGTCATGAGCGGCCCGTAGCCTCCTCCGCTCAAGGTCTTGTTGAAGGCGGCGATGACAGCGAGGGTGAAAACCCCGGACTTGCGATAGCGCAACCGGTGGTCGATGCAGTAGAGGATGGCGACACCCGAGAGCGTGATGATGGCGCCGATGCAGAGGGTGAGAAGCCGGACCGAGGCTTTGATGAAGACAGGCGCGCCGATGAAGACGCCAAGCACGCTACCGATGGAAAGCAAGATCCCGGCTGACAGGTGCTTGGACCCGCGGGCAAATGACACGTTCTCGTCCTTCGCATGGAAGAGGGCCGCGCCGAAGCCGGTCAGCAGCTCCGAGACCAGAACCACGGACACCGCCTCGGTGGGGGAGAAGCCCATCAGCAGAAAAATCGGCGTCAGAATGGTGCCGAACCCCATGCCAAACGCGCTGTCCACGAACTCGCACACGAAGGCTGCCAAGGTAATGGCAAGCATCGAGGTACGCGGTACGTATACCCCCGCGGCTACCAACAGGGCGCAGCCGAACACCACCGCCCCCAGGTAGGCGGGATTTATCCACGAGCGCGGCAAGCTTCGCACCGGCACAGGGTATACACGCCGGAGAATTTTTCAATGGCGGCGCACACGCAATGTGTGCTGACAATGTGGGGGTATGACTGGGACCGCGTCCACCCACCTTGATGCCCTGGAGGCAGAGGCTATCTACATCCTGCGTGAAACAGCCTCCTGGTTCAGGCGTCCGGCACTCCTGTTTTCCGGTGGCAAGGATTCCCTGTGCATGGTCGCGCTGGCCCTGCGCGCGTTCCGGCCCAGGCGCCTACCCTTCCCCCTCATGCACATCGACACCGGGCACAACTTCCCTGAGACGCTGGAATTTCGCGACCGCCTGCTGGCGCAGATCGGCGAAGAGCTGTTGGTCCGACGCGTGCAGGACACCATCGACGCCGGCCGTGCCCGCGACGAGGTGGGTCCCAAGCCCAGCCGCAACCTGCAGCAGACGGTGACCTTGCTGGACAGCGTGCGCGAGCTGGGGCTGGACGCGCT
>PMJO01000011.1 GCA_003158455.1 Myxococcales bacterium
AAGAGGGTTGAACGCCTGAGAAATCTGTTCAAAACCAGACATCTCGGCACCTGAGCCTGCCGAGACACAGGAGGGAATCCGATGCCTGAAAGCACTTATTACCACCCCGCTGATCTCGCGAAATTCCCTGACATCGGCAAGAATCGTCCCGAGCTGGCGAAGAAGTTCTTCGACTGGTACGAGCAAGTTTTCGCGGATGGCGCGCTCTCGGCGCGGGAAAAATCCCTTATCGCGCTGGCCGTGGCCCACACAGTCCAGTGCCCCTACTGCATCGATGCGTACAGCAAGGACTGCTTGGAGAAGGGCGCCGACCTCGACCAAATGACGGAGGCCATCCACGTGGCGGCGGCCATCCGTGGGGGCGCGACCCTGGTTCACGGTGTCCAGATGCGGGGGCACGCTATCAAAGTCGGGATGTAGACCATGCACGCGACGTCCCTTGCATCGCGCCGCCTCCCGCTCGCGCAACCGAGGGTGCAGCTCGCGCACATCGATGGCGTGTCGCTCCATCACGAGTTCGAGACGCTGCTGGAACAGCATGGGCTGTGGCCTCTCACGCCGGTCCGCATTTCGACCCTGCAGATCAATTTGGGCCGCGTCTGCAACATGACGTGCCGACACTGCCACGTCGATGCGAGCCCCGATCGACGCGAGGCCATGTCGCGGGCCACGTTGCAGCGCTGCCTCGACGTTATCGCATCGAGCGACACCCCGACGGTGGATATCACCGGAGGGGCCCCGGAACTCCACCCGCAGTTCCGCTGGCTTGTGGAGCAGGCACGTGCGCTCGGCCGAAATGTCATCAACCGCTGCAACCTGACCATCCTCGAGTATCCGGCCTACCGTGACCTGCCCGCCTTCTTCGCGCAGCATAGGGTCGAGCTCGTATGCTCGCTGCCGCACTATCGTCCCCTGCTCACCGACCGGCAACGGGGCGAGGGTACGTTCGCACGATCGCTGTCGGCGCTGCGCAGGCTAAACCAGGTGGGGTATGGCAAAGCTGGCTCGGGCTTGAGGCTCGCGCTGGTGGCCAACCCGGTGGGAGCCTTCCTCCCTTCGTGCCAGGCGTCGCTGGAGCGCGAGTGGAAGCGCGAGATGTTTCGTTTGTACGGGGTTTCGTTTGATTCTCTCTACTGCATCACGAACATGCCGATCGCCCGCTACCTCGAATGGCTCTTGCAGAGTGGCAACCTTGACTCCTATCTCCAGCGGCTGGTAGGGGCCTTCAATCCGGCAGCAGCCGCTGCAGTCATGTGCCGCACAACCATCTCGGTCGGCTGGGACGGTCGGCTGTACGACTGCGATTTCAATCAGATGCTCGATCTCGGCGTCGAGCCAGAGGCCCCCCAACACATAGACGCATTCGAGCGCGCGGCGCTCGAAGCTCGACGCATCGTTGTGCGACGTCACTGCTTCGGTTGCACTGCCGGCGCGGGATCGAGCTGCGCCGGAGCCACCGCATGAACGTGCGGTCAGCGCCCCACAATGGCGCAGCAAACGCCATGCAGTCTCATCCCGCGCTAGACGGCGGACGCAGGCTTTGGCTCCGGCTCGTCGCCGTGGTGATAGGCGTCGCCGGGCTGGTTGCACTATTCACACTGCTCCCAGTGGCCGCGCGGCTGGTGACCGTGGTTGCGTGGATTCGCGACCAAGGACCGGCGGGCTCGGCGCTCTTTGCGGCCGTCTATGTGGCTGCGGCTGTGCTGCTGCTCCCCGGGTCAGTGCTGACTATCGGTGCCGGCTTCGCCTACGGCCCTCTCTGGGGCCTCGTACTCATCTCCCCGGTGAGCGTGCTTGCCGCGACCACGGCTTTCCTGCTCGGGCGAACGATTGCGCGCGACTGGGTCGCCCGGCGCCTCGGGCAGGACCCGCGTCTCGCGGCGATCGACGCCGCCGTCGGGCAGAGCGGGTTCAAGATCGTGCTGCTCCTCAGATTGTCGCCCCTCTTTCCGTTCAACGTCCTCAACTACGCTCTCGGCCTCACGCCGGTTCGACTGCGTGACTTCGTGCTCGGCTCGTGGATCGGCATGTTGCCGGGAACGGCACTCTACGTCTACATCGGCTCGCTCATCACCAGCGCAAGCGAACTCGCCAGCGGCACCCGTCCATCCTCAGGCGTTGCGGGCCGGGTCTTGCTGGTTGTGGGGCTGGTCGCGACCCTAACTGTCGTCGTCCTGGTCACTCGCATCGCGCGCAAGGCGCTGAAGCACGCCCTCGCGCAGATTCCCGCGCCTACGGAGCACGCTTCATGAACTCCGGAGGTCACGCGCAATCACAGACGGTCACGCCTTGGGACGCGCACAACCAGGAGCTGGTGGCCAACGTCCACCCGGCCGAGTGGATCAACCCGACCCCCGACGGTCGCTACAACCTGGTCGTGATCGGTGCCGGCACCGCGGGTCTGGTCTCCGCCATCGGGGCGGCCGGACTGGGCGCCAAGGTCGCGCTGGTGGAGCGCGGCCTGATGGGCGGAGACTGCCTCAACTACGGGTGCGTGCCGTCCAAGGCGCTCATCCGCTCGTCCCGTGCGGCCTACGATGCGGCCCACGGAGCGCCCTTCGGCGTGCGCGATACTTCGGGCACGGCGGATTTTGCTGGCGTCATGGAACGGATGCGCCGCCTCCGGGCGAGCATCGCACACCACGACTCGGCCAAGCGCGCCTCCGAGGCGGGCGTCGATGTGTTCCTCGGCCAAGGCGTCTTCGTCGGACCCGACGAGGTGCAGGTCGGCGACCGCCGTCTTCGCTTCGCCCGCGCAGTCATTGGGACCGGGTCACGCGCGGCCACTCCTCCCATTCCGGGTCTCGCGGAGGCAGGCTGTCTCACCAACGAGACCGTGTTCTCTTTGACCGAGCTGCCCAAGCGGCTGCTGGTTATTGGGGCTGGCCCCATCGGGTGCGAGCTGGCGCAGGCCTTCAGGCGGTTCGGCAGCGAGGTGTCGATCGTCAGCCTGGATGCCCGGCTTTTGCCCCGTGAGGATGCCGACGCCGCCGCCTTGCTTGCCGCGCAGTTCGAGCGCGAGACCATCGGGCTAGCCCTCGGCGCCAAGATTCTACGTGTCGAGAAGCGGGGCGACGCCAAGGTCGTGGTGTTCGAGCGCAACCGTGGGCAGCATGAGCTCGTGGGTGACGAGGTACTAGTGGCGGTCGGGCGCACACCCAATCTCGATGGGCTGGGGCTCGAAAACGCGGGGGTCAAGTTCGATGCCGGCGGCGTCCTGGTCGACGACCGGCTACGCACCT
>PMJO01000314.1:0-13618 GCA_003158455.1 Myxococcales bacterium
CGAAGAGGAATGGCTTGCCCGGCTGCATGGCCACACCGTGAACGTGGGGGCTCGCGCCCACGGCGGTGACGGCCGTCGGAACGAAATCGTACGCCCCCACCGACACACCGCCGCTCAGCACGACGGCATCTGCGCCCGCGAGCCCTTCCCGCAGCGCCGCCATCACGGCATCGAGATCGTCGGAGACCCGGCAAGCGGAAACGACAGGAAATCCCGCCGCGCGGAAGGCCGCCGCAAGCATGGGGCCATTGGCGTCGCGCTCCTGGTGCGCGCCCAGCTCAGCCTCCGGGGACTGAAGTTCGCGCCCAGTGGCGATGATCGCGACCTGCGGCCGGCGAAACACGCGCAAGCTCGTGCGCCCGGTGGCGGCGGCAACGGCGAGGTGTAGGCTGCCGAGCAAACAGCCCGCTGAAACGAGAACGCGGCCCGCCCGCGCGTTCTCCCCCTGGCGCAAAATGTTTGCGCCCGTCGGCTCGGCCCTAACAAAGGTTACTTCACCAGCGCCGGCCGAGCGCGTGTCTTCGACCTGGACCACGGTGTCGGCACCGGGCGGGAGGTTAGCTCCGGTGAAAATGCACGCGCAGGTTCCGTCGGTCACCACCGGCGCTGCGGATAAGCCGGCCGCCGCTTCACCGATGATCGGCAGGGTGACGGGCATCCGGCGCAAGTCCGCAATGCGGACCGCGAACCCGTCCTTCGCTGAGCGGTCGGCAGGAGGCATGTCGCGATCCGCAAGCACGGGCTCGGCGAGCACGTGACCAAGACCCTCGCCAGCGGAGACCTCGGTCGTGGGCAGGCACGTCGTGTGTGTCAGGATGCACGACCAGGCCTGTTGTGGTGTGAGCAAGACGGATTCCTTTCCAAGCACGGAAGGTGCGAAGGTTTTCCCCCGCGCCCCATCGACTGGCCGTTCGTAGACCTCTCGCGGTCGCTAGATCGGATAGTTCGGAATCGTTTGGGTTGTCAGATGCTCTCGGACACCTCCTTTGTCCTGGACTTGCCTTTCAATCCTCTATTCTGTCCGCACTCAGGTGGTCGCGCCGTCAAATACGGCCAAAGACTATTCGACGAACACTGGCGGCCGGTTTGAATCCACCCGGAAGAATCGCGTCGCTAATCACTAGATCCTGGGCCTGCAAGGAGCCCTCCATCACCTCGGTCTTGCTGTCGTCCGTCGTGCCCGTCTTGATGCGAACCGGGCTGGGCCGATCATTGCGCAATACCCAGACTGTGCGTCGGTCGGGGGCCTCGTCGCTCTTCCCCGAGCCGCCCGCGCGTGCGGTACCGCCCGGGCGCAGCGCTGGCCCGCCGGATGCGCTGTCGTTGCCCGAGCGGTGCCCGTGCGCCATTTCGAGTTTGAGCGCGAAGCTCGCGGCGCTCGTCGAGGCGGGCTAGATCAGCACCTGGGGCGAGTCGGCCGCTTTGCGGCCGCGGGTGGCCGAGCCGAATGCTAGGCTTGCGCGCTGAGGAGAAACCATGACGCCCGAAGTGGTCAAGCTGTTTGTCCGCTACAACATCCACGCCAACACGGAAATGGGACGTGTCCTCGCCCAGCTCAGCGACGGCGAATGGACCAAGGAATTGGGCGGCTACTACCCATCCATCCGTTCGCTCTGCTCCCACCTATTCATTGCCGATCTCGCCTGGCTGCGGCGCTTTGCCATTCTTCGCCCGTTCAGCTACGCCCAGCATCCCATCTTCCAGCAGGCACCGACTTTGGGCGATTTGCTGTTCGCCACCTTCCGCGACTACGAAGCAGAGCGGAAGGCCCTGGACGAACGCTTCGCGAAATTCGCCGACGAAGTGCAGACCGAGGATCTTCCCAAACGCCTTCGCTACAAGAACTTCAAGGGCGTCGAGCAGGACCGCGAATTTGGCGGGCTGGTCCTGCACACGTTCAATCATCAGACCCATCACCGCGGCATGATCGCCCTCTACCTCGACATGCTCGGCAAGCAGAACGATTTCAGCAACCTGCTGGTGTTGATCTGAAGGGTGATGTCCTAGCCATGGTAAGCCGCAAGCCATCGGTCCAGGTCCGTTGCGATTGGGCCGGCGCCGAGCCGCTCCTCGTCGCCTACCACGACGAGGAATGGGGCGTTCCGGTGCAAGACGACCGCACGCTGTTCGAATTCTTGATCCTGGAGGGGGCCCAGGCGGGACTGTCCTGGCTGACCATCCTGCGCAAGCGCGCGGCCTATCGGCACGCATTCGCCGGCTTCGAGCCCGAGAGGGTCGCGCGCTTCGATGCGAGGAAGGTGAGCTCGCTGCTGCGCGATCCGGGGATCGTGCGCAATCGAGCGAAGGTTGCGTCGGCGGTGGCGAACGCTCGTGCCTTTTTGCGGGTGCAAGCGGAGTTTGGCTCGTTCGCAACGTACCAATGGCGGTTCGTCGAAGGTCGGCCGATCCAGGCTCGCGTTTCCAGCCTAAAGCAGATCCCGCCGCGCACGGCGCTGTCGGATGCTTTCAGCAAGGATTTGAAGCAGCGTGGATTCTCATTCGTCGGCTCGACCATCGTTTACGCGCACATGCAAGCGGTCGGCATGGTCAACGATCATCTGGTGACCTGCATGCGCCACCGCCCCATCGCCAAGCTGGGGGCTTCCTTCCGTCTGGCCGTGCCCTGAAGCCGTACGGGCGCCAGCGGCCAGCCCGCCACACGGGGTGTAAGCCGCAATAATTCGGTGCCGACTGTGTCCTCGACAATCGAAAGAAGCTGCGCGCGTGGCGTCCACACTGACCATCATATTCCCGTGGTCTTGCGTGTCCGCAGATCAAGATCGGCCATTTAGGGACCGGAGTTACCCCCTTCGATTCGCTTGTGCATGCGAAACTCGCCGCCAACGGCTCATGAGGACGAAGCCCGCCGCGCCAATGGCGATCACTGTGGCCGACATAACGAGGAGCAGCGATGTCGGCCGAAGGACGATGAACGCACCAACGAACTGGACAAAGAAGACCGCGTAGAGGAAACGGCTGATGAAGTGCCTGGTCCGATTGGCCATCAAGGCCGCGCCGAGCGGTGCAAAGATGATGACTACAGGAACGGACGCAAGCCAATACATGTAGGGCTCCGTACCCAAGTCGTTGAGGATGAGTCCGTGCGTGACGGTACCAACCACGGCATTGATCGCCATAAGTACGACGGATGTGGGCGTCGCGACTTTCTCGCTTACCCGGAAGTGGAGCGTTAGCAAGCAAAAGACCAGATCATTCAGCCCGCTCCCGAAAATGCTCGAGATGACCCCACCACCAACCCCGAACGCCAACAATTTTGCAGCATCCCGAGGCCCGAGTGCCTCTATGCTGTCACAAACCTGCCGCCCTTTCTGGCGATTGAGTAAGTATAGGGCAATCCCGAAGCTCAACCATATCGAGACAAAGAGCAACTTCGCTGGCTTAGGCGGAACGAAGGGAGCGATGTACGCCGTTCCGAGCAAAAGCCCGAGGGCTCCGCCGATAGACGCCCAAAACACGGCGTGTTTCTCGATCGGGATCCCTCGGACAAAGATGATAAGGGAGGCCATTGTCATCCCTACGCTCTGAATCACGAAGGCGAAGTTTCGGGCGACTGCAGGGGTGACGCCGAATCCGAGGGTCAACACCGGAAACGCAATGGCACCCCCGCCCTCGCACGTGGCGCCGCCGATGAACGAGCCGCCGACCATCGCGACGGTTATCGGCCAATAATCCATCAAGCGTCCCAGTAGGTCGTTGCGCCACACCCAGATCGTCCACGCAACGTAGATCGGGAGGCAAGCCGCAACGTGAAAAAGGCGGGCGCGCCTCGCGCGAGCCCGTTCTGCCAGGCAATTCATGTCGCCCTCACCGAAATTGCCGCTGCTTGGGGAATGGTCGTCACTTGCAGCGAACGACCTCGCAGTGGCGTCCGGAAACACATCGCGAAAATTGCGGCACAATCTCGCTGACTTTCGAGGCGGCCATGAAATAGGCGGTGCCCGATCGAAGCCTGGGATATGAGTTTCGGTACAGCACGGGGTGGCGTCGGTGGTCGCGAGGATCGAAGCGGCGGGCAGCGGAGGGGGCGTTACTGCGGGCGGGTGGCGCGGATATAGTCGGCGATCGCAGCGACGTTGGCGAGGACGGTCTTCGCGGACTCGCGGTCGGTGATCTCGATGTCGAAGTGCTGCGACAACATCGCCACGACCTCGATCGTGTCGACCGAATCGAGGCCGAGTCCTTCACCGAAGAGCGGCGTCGTATCGAGGATCTGGTCGGCGGCGATGTGCAGTTCGAGCGACTCGACGAGACGCTGCTTGATCCGGGCCTCGAGTGTCATTTCAGGCATGGCGCGCACGCTAGCACGCGCTCGGATTGGGCCGCAACAGCGCTCGCAGCCTCGGCGACTTACTCCCGGATTGCCAATCGCGAGAGTCCGATCGAGACAATGACCCGCCACCCGCTCGATCTCGGATCGATCCCGCTGAGCAAGCGACTCTCGCCTTTGCCGATCATCGTCGATCCTTCGCACGGCACGGGCGATTGGCGGCTGGTGCCGGCGCTCGCGCGGGCCGCCCTCGCCTTGGATGCCGACGGCATCATCGTCGAGGTGCACCCCGATCCGGTGAAGGCGCTCTCCGACGCGCCCGGCGATTTTGCCGCGCTGACGGATTCGCCGCGTCACATTTTCGAGGCGATCGGTGCCGGTCTAGGCTGATCCAGCCGATCGAATCGGCCAGTGGATTGTGCTGGTTGCAGCACCGAGGTTGAGCGGGTTACCCTGCCACGCATGACACGCTCCGCCCCTCCGACCAAGGAAGAGATTCGCCAGTACGCCTTTGAGCGCGGCGCCGATCTGTGCGGCTTCGTCTCCACCGCACGCCTGAACACAGTCACCCCGACGCGCTACAAGCCCTCGCGCCTCTGGCCGGCGGCGAAGACCGCGATCTCGATCGGGAAGCGATTCCTCACCGGCGCGGCCAAAGTGGGAATCACCGACAGCATTCAGAATGGTCGCTGGATCTCCTGGCGCACCTGCGATCTGCTGAACACCCTCGCCCTCGACATCGGTCATTTCCTCGAGCGCGGAGGCCAGGTCGCATTGCCTTTGTCATCGGGCAACATGGCCGATCCCGATCACACCAACCGCGGCGTGTTCGCCGAGCTGTCCCACCGTCACACCGCCGCCCAGGCGGGTCTCGGCGTGATCGGCGTGCCGACGTTCCTCGTCACTCCGCAGTTCGGCCCGCGCGTCTATTTGAACACCATTCTCACCGAGACCGAATACGAGCCCGACCCGCGGCTTGACTTCGATCCCTGCGGCACCGACTGCGATGCCTGCATCAAGGCGTGCCCCCATGAAGCGATCGTCCGTGGCCGGCGCACGATCAAGAAGCCGCTCTGCATTCCGCACGCGATGCCGCATGGCGCCCGTCCAATGCGCGACTTTATTCTCGGCGTGATGAGCAAAACCGATCCGAAGGAGCGCGAGGCCGCCCTCTACGACGCCCAGTTTCTCCGGCTCTTCCGCGCCACGGTCTTCGGCGTCGGCACGTTCGCCGGTTGCTTCTTCTGCCTCGAAGCCTGCCCGATCGGCAAGGACGGCCCGGCGATGGCGACGCCCGCCGCCGGCACGAAGCAGCTCTGATTGCAATTAGTTCGGCAGCTCCATCCTTGGGACACGATCCATGAAAGACACTAACATTGCAGCGACGGCCGGCGCCACGCTCGTCACCCGCGCGCTAGAGCACGAATCGCATGTCGAT
Source organism: Myxococcales bacterium (assembly GCA_003158455.1). Lineage (GTDB taxonomy): Bacteria > Myxococcota_A > Polyangia > Fen-1088 > Fen-1088 > Fen-1137. The sequence continues at coordinate 5,727 of PMJO01000314.1, forward strand.
TGGTTCCTCACAGGCCGCCCGGTGACCGTTTCCTCGGCGGCGGAGACGGCTCGCGAGGTGTTCGGTCAAGCGGCGGATTTCCTCGCCGCCAATCACATCCAGGTCCTGCACGAGAAGGTCTACGGATTGCGGATCGAGCGCGACCGGATTCTCGCCGAACGGAGGAGCGCTCTCGCGAACCGCGGCCTCGATCCGTCGGTGCTGGTGACTTTCCTCGAAGGTGTCCCCGCGGATGGCGGTCGATTTGGCGGCGTGCAGATCCAGGGCGCCGCCCCGCGAAATCGTGGCGAACAATTGATTCACACCGACCGTCATTGGACCCGCAATCCCCGAATCGATTCAGGACCGGGCCTCCAGCTCCGCGCCGAGGCCCGGAATCAGCGCCGACAATCGCTGCCGATCGATCTTGCCGTTACCTAGCCGCGGCATCTCGTCGAGGACTCCGATCCTGCGCGGCACCTTGAACGGGGCGAGGCGGGCCGCGAGCGCGTCCCGGAGATCGCCCGCAACGAGGGTGACGGTGCTACCTGTCGCTCTCGTCACGAACAGTGCGACTGCATTCTCGCCGAATCGTTCATAGACGATTGCGGCCGCCTCGCCGACGCCGGCGATCGATTGCACCGCGATCACGATCTCGTCGGCGGAGAAGCGCTTGCCGCCGATCTTGATTACCGAGTCGGCGCGCCCGAGGATCGTGAATCCGTCCCCTTCCGGCGCCGCCACGTCGTCGGTGACGTGCCATTCGGCGGGATTCTCCTGCCACGGCGAACGGACCGTCAATCGCCCGCTGTCCGGCGCGATCCGCCATTCCAGCTTCGGAAACGGTCGCCAAGCGCCGAACCCCGTCCGCTTCGCGATCCCGCCGGTCTCCGTCGAGCCGTAGCCCTGCGTGATGACCTGCCCGGTGCGGCTCCGGAAAGCAGTGTCGATGTCCGGCGTCAGTGGAGCGCCCGAGGAGAAATAGCAGGATGGCGGCAGCGCGCTCTTCGCGTGAGCCGCGAGCGTGCGAAAATGAAACGGAACGCCGACGACCAGATCGGGACGCCCAGCGTTGATATTGGCAATCCATTGCGCCGGCAGCGCGCGCGGCGCATGCGCCGTCGTTCCTCGTCCGAGCAGAGGCAGGAACAACCCGTAGACGAAGCCGAGGATGTGGAACGGCGGCGCGAGACAATGAACCTTCAATTTCTCGGGCACGCCGAGCCAGGAGAGCTCCGCGTCCATTTGCAGGAAGAGCTGATCGGCCCGCTTGGCGACGATCTTCGGCTCTCCCGTCGAGCCCGAGGTGAAGAACAGTACCGCGATCTTTTCGCCCTCCGGCCACACCGGCGAGCTCGGTTCGACCGGATCATTCGATTCGCGATCGTCCTCCGCACCATCGCTCTCGGCGACAATGATCCGCCGGCCCGGCATCGCGCCCGCTGCGTCGGTGACAATGGCGAGCCCGGGGAATCGGACAAGGAGCGACGCGGGCTCGCTTCGCAGCGTCGGATCCAGGAGCAAGGGCTGGCGATCGAGTCTCCAGGCGGCGAGTACGCCGGCGAGGACAAACGCCGCGGACGGAGAGCACACGCCGATCACTGCCGTCGGATCACTCTCGGTGGACACCGCCCGTATGATGCGCCCGCTCAGCCGTAGGATCCGCTCGCCGCTCCACGCGACCCCGTCCTCGACGAGAAACGTGGCGGCGAGATCCTCGAATGGAGGTCGGTTCATTCGTCGCTCCAGCACTCTACGAATTGCCGGCCGGTTCGTCGACGTATTCCACGAGGCGGGCGATATCCGCGTCGAGGCGGCGATCGGCGACGAGCACTTCGGATCGCCGCCGGATCTCGTCGAGGAACGTCCGGCCAGCGGACGAAATCCGTTCCTCACCGCGCACTCTCGCCGCGTTGGAAATCGCGATCAGCCACGTCGCAAGCACCTGCTGTAGCAATGTCACCACTTCGCTGGCATTGACCGCGGCATTGAGCCCCATGCTCACCTTGTCCTGGTTGCCGACCTCGGTCGAGCGCGACTGGATGCTGTCGGAGGAACACCTCTGCGCCGCCATCGCGGTCAGCGCGGTGGTGGTGAGCTGCATGCCCTTGATGCCGTTTCCGCCGTAGCCGACCAGTGTTTCCGGCAATCCCAGGTTGAAGCGAGAATCGACAATCAATGCGAATTGCCGATCGATCAGATCAGCGACGGTGGCGGCGGCGATCTTCGAGAGGTCCATGGTCAACCCGACGTGCCCGCCGTAGAAGTTCCCGGCGAACAACACCTGCGCGGAATCGGGATCGACAATGGGATTGTCATTGACGCTGTTCAGCTCGCGACCGAGGAGCTGCCTCGTCCAGGCGATCGAATCCCGCGCGGCCCCGAGCACCTGCGGGGCGCAGCGGATCGAATATGGATCCTGGATGATCCGCCCCTGCCGCAGCTGATCGATCAACTCGCTGCCATTCAACGCGCCGAAGATCGCCGCGGCGCTCTCGATCTGGCCCGGGTGCGGCTTGATCTTGTGCGCGATCGGATGGAATGCCTGCGATCGAGCGTGAAGGATCTCCGCCGCGAGCGCCGTCGCCCGCTCCGTGGTCGCGACGGTGCGCTCCAATCGCAGCGTCGCGAGCACTGCGATCGCGGTCATCACCGACGTGCCGTTGACCAAGGCGAGCGTCTCTTTATGTGCAAACGCGAATGGCGCCAGTCCCGCCCGCCGGAGCGCCTCCGCCGCCGGAAGAACCTCGCCGTGGAATGTCGCCTCGCGCTCGCCCATCAATACCGCGGCGAGGTACGAGAGCGGCGTCAGATCGCCCGAGGCGCCGACCGAGCCGAGCTTCGGAATGACGGGATGCACGCCCTGATTGAGCAGATTGCACAGCGCCTGCAACAGCTCCACCCGCACCGCCGAATAACATTTCGCCAGCGAGACGATCCGCGAAAACGCCGCCGCACGCACCTCCTCCGTCGAAAGCGGCGCGCCCACGCCGCAGCCGTGGTGGAGCATGAGGAATCGCGCGTGGGTGTCGAGCGCTTCCCGCCCCACCTCGATCGACGATCGATTGCCGACATTGGTAGTGACGCCGTAGACCGATTGCCCCTCGGCCAGCGATGCGTCGAGAATCTCGCGGCCACGACGCATCCGCCCGCGCCACCTCTCGTCAGTCGATAGCTCGACCGCCGCGCCGAGCGCGACGGCCTCCACTTCGTCGAGCCCGACTTCGCGATCGTCGACGACGACTGCCGCCCGCATTGTCACCAGCCGGTGTCGGCCACGGCCGTCATGTGATTGAAGGGATCGTAGACCTTGCCGAGGTCGTGCACGTAATCGACGTTGCCGGTGGCCACGTCAATGATCTGGAAGGTGCCATTGGTCGAGACGAACAGCTTCTCCCCGTCGGGCGATGGGTAGAAGCTGCCCAGCACCGCGCACTTGCCGCACGCGTCTGTGATCTGGATGCGGCGGATCGACTCCATGGTATTCGCGTCGGCGAGGAAGAGATTGTTCGGGAAGCCGGTGCAGCCGAGGATCTTTCGGCCGCGATGCGCGAACACCTTGTGAATGGTGAGCCGGGTACACTCGGGGTGGGTCCAGACGGCAACTTTCTTCGGCCCCTCCTCGGTCATCTCGTACTTGTGCACCGACGCGGGTCCGTAGATGTTCCAGTGGTAGGTCTTCTGGAAGAAGAACTTCAGCGGGCTCTTGTTCGGGCCGACCGCGCCATTGTGGCAGGACAGGTAGCAGAAGTTTGCGTCGACAGGATCCCAATCAATGTGGGCGCTTGGAGACCAACCGGTGTTGTCGACCCACCAGTCCTTCTTGTTGTGCAAATCGAGGATCAGGATCTTCGACGGCATCAGCTTGTGCTGCTCGTCGTAGAAGTCACCAAACTGGCAGAGGCCGAGGTAGCGGCGATCCTTGTTGAGCATGATGTAGTGGGTGTCGGTGTCGAAGTCGCCACTCCACAATTCGGTGATCTTCCCCGTCGTCCAGTTGTACTTCTTGATACGGATCGGGACGTCGAAGTGGATCGCTTCCTTGTCGTGCTTGTAGAACTCGTCGACGCCGCGCTGGGTCGCGAAGTACGTCTCCTTGTCCACCGGATCGAAGTACTGGTAGGTGGAGAACACGTCACGGCGGTCCTTGTCGAGCATCTGCATCTCGATCGTCCGCTTCTTCAGATCGATCACGAAGTAGATGCTCGCAGACCACAGCGACACGAGGAACCGCTCGTCGCCGAGGTAGGTCATGCCGTGCGGCTTCAGCACCTTGAACAGGATTTCAATGAAGTGGATGCCATTGTGGAAACGGCGCAGCATCACGCGGAGGCGGGGGAAGAGGATGTGGTCCTGGTTCATCGCGAAGGTCAGGAGGTGATAGAGGTAGGCGAACGCCTCCTTCGACTTCATTCCGTCGCGCTTGGGATAGCAGACCATCATTCCCTTGCGGGTTTTCAGATTGATGAAGAAGTAGCGCTGCTGCACGCCGTTCGACACCGGAATGGCGACTGTCGCGTCGCGCGTCTCGACGGTGGCAGGCAATTCGAAATCAGTGAATCTTGCGTTGACCGGATGGTTTTCCATTGAGTGTTCTCGGCGCAGTTCGTGCATCTTTTTCGCCGGCCGGAGCCAGGTGGCGCGACCGCCCGCGAAGGTTCCGCGAGAGTGCGCCCGCTGTCAAGACAGTCCGTCGTGTGCATAGTTCAATCGAAAGGGCCCACGCCGCCGAGTATCAGTGAGCGAGTCGGCGGCGCCTAGGCCGGAGCGTCTCGAAGGCGACCAGGATCGCGATGGCTGCAGCCAAGCACGCAATGCCCGTCCAGAAGCCGGACGGTCGGTATTGCAGTTCCACCGTCGCTCCCGGCGGTACCAGCATCGCGCCGAGCACCCCGTCCGCCCGCTGAATCGCGAGCGGCTTTCCGTCCACCGAGGCGGACCAACCCGCGAACAGGCCGATGCGCTCCGCGACGACGAGCCACCCGTCGCCAGGCGCTTCGATGCGCATGTGATTTGAGTCCGGACGCGAGAAATGGGCGGGCTGCGACGCACCCTGGATTGCCGCGGACAGAGCGCGCTGTACGGCCTCACGGGCCTCGGCGCTGGGCCACGCCGGAAGCGACGAAGGCCCTCCCCGAGTTGAAATCGCGACGTCGGCCTGAGGAGGCGCCGCGCCGGGCGGCACCGCCAGGAGCACGCACCGGCCGGGGTCGAACTCGGGCTGCTGCTGGATATCGAGGGTGGCCTCGAAGGCGGCCCGCGGCTCGCCCACTACTGCGATGGCGTGGCGGACTCGCCAGGCGCGTGGCAGCCATCGCTCGTTCTCGTGGATGTACGGGCCGGCCGACTTCGCGGGTTGGCAGATCGACACCGGGCATCGCGGAGCCTGCGTCACCAGCTTCAGACCCGCCTCGTGGCGCTCGACGTTCGACAGGACGTACTTGACATCGAGCATCCCCCAGTACCGCGCCGGGTCCTGGTAGCTCTCGCTGAACCAGGTGCGATGCCCCGGAGGATCGAAGTCGAACGGGAAGTAGTCGCGGTGCTCGCTCCCAGTGTAGCCGGCGATGACCTCCAGGCCGAGCGGCTGGGTGACGTGCTCGGTTCCCCAGTGGCGATCGGGCGATTCCCAGACGTGGATGCGGCTACCCGCGGCGTGCTCGGCGAGCCAGCGCATCGCATGATTCTCGCGCAGCTCGCGCGACACGGACGCCATGGGCGGGTTGGGCGGAGCCAGGCGCCACATCTCGACGCCGAGGGCGACGCTCGCCGCGACCGCCGCCCCAAGCGCGACCCAGCGCCAGCGCGACAGCACTGCCCAGGCCCCTCGCGCGCCTGCCGCCACGAGGATGGGCGCGGCAATGCCCACCATCGAGAGCGCGCGCTGGGGAATGCGCTGGAAGCTGAAGCCAGGCACCACATCGTAGAAGAGGCGAAAGACCGGCTTCTCGAAGGCGACGGCGAAGCCGAGTGCCACGGAGAGGCCCAACCAAACCGCCGCGCGGCCCTGTCGCATGAAGCACAGGGTGATGAAGCCGAGCGCCGCGAGGCCTAGGAACACCGCTCCCGGGAGCGGATGCGTCACCTCGCTGATGTTCGAGCTGGCGAGCTCGAACGGCAATCCGGCGGCACGGTCGGTCAACGACATGTAGCCGGCCATCGGCAGAAGCTGGCAGGCACCGACGGCGAGCGCGGCGAAGGCCACGAGCGCTCCCAGGCCAAGCGCCTTCGCGCTCGCCCGCAGCGGCTTGTCGACGAAAAGCGCGCCGAGCGCAAGAGCCGCCATGACGAAGGCTTCGTAGAAGAGAACGCTGTCACCACCCTCGAGGATCTGGAAACCGACCAGGGTCCCAGACAAGAGCGCCCAGCGATAGCCTCCCCGCCGGGCCGTGACGCCGCACCAAAGGGCCCAAAGCGCCAGCGGCGCCAGCGTCATGGGATGGACGATGTTGAGGTGCCCAACGCGAAAGTGGTCGAGCAGGAAGGTCCCAAGCGCAAAAGCGATTGCCCCCAGAGCCGCGAACGGTCGTTCCAGTCGCAGCGCGCGGCAGAGCAGGAAGGTGCCCATCATTCCGGCGATGACGTGGGCGAGCATCGACCACTTGATCGCTGCCTCGACCGGAAGAAAACCGATCCAGGTCGCCAAGGACAGCGCTCCGGTCTGGGGCAACTCGAAGAGCGGCGTGCCCGCGTGCGAATAGGGATTCCAAAACGCGAGCACACGATGGCGCCAGAGCGCTTCGATGGCGACCCGCTGCCAAACCGCGAACTGCGGCGTCAGGTCGCTCCCCTGGAACGGCAGCGCCGGGTCTCCGCGGGCGGGGAGCGTGTCCAGAGGCAGGAAGTCCCGCAGCCGGAAGAGAATGAGCGCGATCGCCGCAAGGAGGGGGAGACGGACGGCCCAACGTCCTGCCCAGCATCGCCTGGCCCGGAACGCGATGGCTGCCGCCATCTTGCCCGCCGTTTGCGACTCCCAGGCCAACATTGGCGTTCTTCGACCTTCTCTCACTTCCCGCAATAGCGCGATTTTCTCGCCCCATCCAGCGAGGCAATCACGACGACATCGTCGGTTAGGTGGAAGTAGTATTTCACGAGTCGGGCCGTGGGCTTCCCAAGCGGTTGAGAGAGGCTTGAACCGTCGTCAGTTGCAGAGCAGCTGCGCGTATCCCGATTGCCAACCTGCCGCCGTGCACGTTGCCAGCTGACGCCCACCGGTGGGGCAATACGTGCACTGCAGGCCCGAGGTCGAGCACGCTGCGCCGTCTGCGGGTGGCGATGCAGGACAGCCCGGATCGGGCGTGGCGAGAGTGGTGCAAGTCCACGTCGTGGACTGTCCGCCGCAAGGGGTTGGAATGCAAATGCAGCATTCGCTCGCCCTTACCCATCTGCTCGCCGCCCTGATTGATCACAAGACCGTTATGTTGATCGTACAATCAGTGTTGCAATAGACCTGGGCATCGGCGGCGTCCGATGGGTGCTTGTTGACGTCAACCTTCACTCCGTTCAGCGGCCCCATGTCGCATTGCTCGCCCGGGTCGATATAGCCGTCGCCGCAGTAGTGAGGTGTCATGCATGCAAACGTGCATCCACCAGTCCCCCCATCTTGACCATGGGCCTTGCCGGGGTCGCATTGCTCTGGCGGGTTTTGCACTATGCTATCCCCGCAGAAGGATCCCCACTTGCACTGCGTCGTGCAGCCGCCATACGTGGTGTCGTTGTTCGGCCCCGGGCAGCTAGCAGGGACCGGCACCGTTCCATCGCCGCAGTCGCACTCCTCGTCGGCGACCGCAACGCCGTCGCCACATTTTGGAACGCATTGGCTCTTGCCTGCAAGGAAGTTCGCCAAGGTCAGCATGTAGTTCGAGCCGCAGCACCAGCGCTCGGCCTGAAACACGACCACCTCGTACACGCTG
>PMJO01000314.1:13635-40223 GCA_003158455.1 Myxococcales bacterium
GTAGCGCAACTCGGTGGTGAAAGAAAAATTGTGATTCGCCCAGCTATTGCCAAATCCCAGGCCCTGGTACGCGTGACAGGTACGGTCGTCTGCTTGTCCTTGGTCATAGTGGTAGGTAACTGGCTGCCCCGTGTTCTGATCGATGAGCGGCTTGCTGAGATCGTCGAGCGGGAAGAAACCGCACATGTCATACCAGGGTGGGTCGGTGTCACTGTTCATCGCGTACGAGGTCTTGTTGGTCGCGCTTTGCAGCAGGGTCAAGTTTTCATAGTAGGTCATGTTGACGCCGCTGACGTCGCGATACCACTGGTCGAATTCCTTCTTGCCGGTGAAAAACAACTGCGTCGGATTCGGGACCGGGTCCTGGGTCGGCCCAGCCCAGACCGGCTTGCGGTCGAGGCCCAACGCCGATCCGAGGACGCCCTTCCCCTTTGTGAGGCTGTCGTCGCAGCAGTAGTGATTGAAGTCGGGGTGCCCGGTGGGAGGACTCCCGTCTTGATACCACTGAAAATCCCGGGCCACGAGTGGGATGGTCAGGCTCGCCGGCGGGTTGTCGTAGGCGGACGTACAGGTCCATCCCTTCTCGATCTTGCAGTCGTGGGAACACCCGTCACCATCGAGCAGGTTGCCGTCGTCGCACTCTTCTATTCCGCGCAGCAGGATTCCATCCCCACATCCGGTCTTGCACGCGCCAACCGCGCTGGTGGACGTGCCGCACTTGGGCTCGATTTGGCAGGTCGGGGAACAACCGTCATAGGGCAGGGTGTTGCCGTCGTCGCACCCCTCACCGGTTTCGACCTTTCCGTTGCCACACACGGTTGGGGTGCAGTTGCTCGGACTGCCGGTGCACTGGAAGCCGGGCTCGACCTTGCACGTCGAGGAGCATCCATCGCCGCTGACGGTATTTCGGTCGTCGCAGTTTTCGTAGCCCTTGACGATGCCGTCACCACAGAGCGGTGTGCAAGGCTTGCCGGGCACCCGGCAGATGTAGCCGGGCTCGACAGTCTGGCAATCCTTAGAGCAGCCATCACCGCTGACAGTGTTTCCGTCGTCGCAGGCTTTGTTGGAGGTCAGAACCCCATTTCCGCAAATCCCGAGGTACTGGCAGGGTTGCCCCGCAGTCGGACACGTCCAGTTGGCCTCGGTCTGGCAGAGGGCATTGCAACCATCATCGGGAACAGCATTGGGACCAATCTTCTTGCCAGGGGGCACGCCGTCATCGCATTGCTCGCCCGGATCCAGAACGCCGTCGCCGCATTTCTTGACGTTGATGGTGCCTGCGTCCGTGGGACTGACACAACCGACAAGTCCACAAGTGCTGCCGCCGGCGCCACCGTTTGGCCCTGCCCCTCCGCCTCCACCCGCACCACCTCCGCCTTGGCCTTGCCCGCCTGGGGGTGCGTTGATGACCTTGGCGGGGCTGCAGCTAGGGAGGAAAACAGCCGCGCTTGCCAGGACAAGAGCGCCACAGCTGCTCAGGATGCAGATGCCGACATGGATGGAAATCGTGCGTCTTGATGTCAAACGCGCCTCCTATGGGGTGCAGGCGGAATCCCGGAACCGTTGAGCTACGAACCAAGACATTCTGGATTCTTGCGCGTGCAGGTGCAACTACCGCTAGATTGGGGTGTGTCCCAGATGACCGGTCAATAGCGCAAGGGGTCTTCAGCGTGCGGTGTGATGCGCCGGTAGTTCGCCAGGCGGCCAGCCGCCTTCCCGACCGGCTCGCGGCGAGAATGCCGAGAGCCGTCAAGAGGGCGACGGTCGGGGAGCGGTCAGGCGTCAGCCCTGGGCTCAGCTTTGGCCGGAGCAGGCGGGTGAGCTTCCTGGCCGCCCCAGCGCCACTCTTCAGAGTGAGATTCTCTCTCGCCAAGCTGTCTCTCGTCTCAATATCCCTCTGCGCCGCGGGGCTTGTTGGTTGTGGCAACAGCTCGAGTTCGGGCGGGGCGAAGAGTAGCGGTGGCGTGGTTGCCAGCGGCGGTATGAGTGGAAGTGCTGGAACCGCTGGTCTGGCCGCTGGCACCGGCGGAGAGACTGCGACCACCAGCGGCACGATAGCGGCTGGGGGAACCACCGTCATCACCGGCGGAGCCGGCGGAACGGTTGCAACTGCAGGCGGCAAGCCAGGCGGTACGAACGGCGCCGGCGGTGCAACAGCCGGCGCTGGGGGAACGTCTCCGGGCGCAGGTGGCAAGACAGGTGCTGCAGGCGGCGCAACCGGTCCAGGCGGAACGACTGGCGAGACTGGCGGAACCTCGGGCGGTCTAGGTGGCAAGACAGTGGCTACCGGCGGCGCGGCGGGGACCAGCAGCGCAGGCGGCAGCCCGGGAAGCGGAGGGACGGCCGACGGCGGGAGCAGCGGATCCTGTGGCGCCAGCGATACGAATCTGCCCGCCGAGCCGACCATCCCGCCCGCTTGCACGACCTTGCAAGCAACCCAGAGCGTGGCCGCAGGAGCGCTCCCCAATGAGACCAGCCTAGACACATCGGCGATTCAGAAGGCGCTCAATGGTTGCGCCTCGGGACAGGCGGTCAAACTCACGACGAGCGGCGCGAACAATGCCTTCATCACGGGCCCCTTGACTCTACCGGCTGGCGTGACCCTGTGGGTGGACGCGGGGACGACCCTCTACGCGACACGCGACACCAAGGTCTGGGGCTCGGCGTCGGAACTCATCTCTGTCTCAGGTGCCAATTCGGGGATCGTCGGCGACGGCATCATCGACGGCCAAGGCGGCGAACCCAATGTTGGCAGCTCGCAGTCCTGGTGGGACCAGAATGCCGGCAGCAGCGGCAACAGTCCGGCGCTCATCTCCGTGCGGGGCGCGACGAAGTTCACGCTCTATCGAATCACCTTGCACAATTCTCCCAAGTTCCACGTCAAGCTGGGCGCCGCCGGGTTCGTGGTCTGGGGTGTGACGATTAAGGCCCCATCGAAGGCGACCAACAGCGCGGGCACGGCGCTCAACTATTCCAACGCACACAATACCGACGGGATCGATCCGGGCGAAGCAGCCAGCGATGGTTTCATCGTCTGCAGCAAGATCAGCACGGGCGACGACCATATCGCCATCAAGGGTTCAAGCAGCACAGGCGTCAAGAATGTCATCGTGGCCCACAATCGCTTCGGCGCCGGCCACGGCATGTCCATCGGCAGTGAATTCACCGGCGGCGTGTCGGACGTCAAGGTCTACGACTTGTCCATCGACGGACAAAACATGGGCACGAGCGGCGGCAGCTCGAACGGAATCCGCATCAAGTCGGACTCGAGCCGAGGCGGTTTGGTGAACAACGTCACCTACAGCGACATCTGCGTACGGAACCTGTCGAACCCGATCCTTCTGACGCCGAAATACTCGTCGTCCACCGGAAGCTCCATTCCACAGTACACCAACATCAAGATCTCGAATTTCCACGGCCTCAGCGCGGGATCGAACACGCCCAAGGTGACACTCGATGGCTACGACGCCTCTCACCTGAACAGCGTCACACTCGACAACGTGATCATCGATGGGATTTCCGCTGCAAACGTGACTGCATCGTACACCAACGTGACACTGGGACCGGGCGATGTGAACTTCACCCCATCCGGTGCCAGCGTGACCGTAACCGACAGCAAGTCGGGAACAAGCACACCAAATCCGTGCACGAACAAGTGGGTCAGCTTCTGATCACGGAGCCAACTTGCGGCGGTGGAATACGGGACACCGAGGCGGCTATCTTCAGACCGCCTTGCGCGGAGATGGAACCTTTGACTACGCGGGCACAAAGCTCCGCTCGCACGGCCGCATGATGCCGGCGATAAATTTTCGTACACCACGGGTGACGTTCGTCGCGGTGCTCGAATCCCCGCTGAGCGGGCCAGGCCGCCCGCGCCGACGGTGGTTTTGCGGCGTGGAAGCGGGCCCTCGGAGGGTAGAAACGCGACGACGGGTCGGCGAGAAGTCCCCGGCACACATGAGATGCGGATAACCGTGGACCTAATCTCCTTCGAGCTTGTGGCGCATGGTCCCCGGTTGCCGCGAGCGTTGTTGCGCAACAGCTGCTCGCAGGTGTATGAAGGATGATGGTTGTCATGAAAAAAGTGCTCGGCGCGATTCTCGGTTGTGGTCTCGGCTTGCTGGTCGTGGGCTGCGGTAGCAGTAATGGCGGCAGACTCGATGCAGGGACTGGCGCACAGGCCGACGGTGCCACTGAAGCTGGGGCGGGCGTCGCCATCGACGCCGGAATCATGCCCCTCCCGGTCCTCGACCCGAAAGGAACCTACGGCGGCAAGACTGTCGGGGAGTGGAGCGCCGAGTGGCTGAAGTGGATCTACGAGCGCCCGGGCCCGGAATCGCTCGCGTTCAACACCCCCGGTGCAACCTGTGAAATGGGACAGTCGACGGCAATGGGAGACGGCGGCACAGATGCCCCGCCGTTCTTCCTAGGAATCTGGGACATGAACAATGACGTAGGCGGGACCTTCACCCGAGCCTGTGGGGTCCCCATAGGTCGCACGATTCTCTTTGACGTATCTGCTATCTGGGCCGATAGCATTCCCGGATGTACCCAGGGATCCGAGCAGGACTGTCGGAATGTAGCCCTTTCGGGGCTTCGCTCGATGACCGGGCTCGAGCTTGAGATCGATGGCAAGTCGTACGGATCCCAGGTGGCCGACTTCGCTCCCTATCTCACGGGATGCACCCACGCCTCCGCTGCAATTCCCAACACACCCGATAACCCCATAGTGGCATTGTATGGCTGTACGTCGACCCAACCGGTCCTGCAGTATGATGCATGGGTGGCGGGGTATTGGATCATGCTAGCGCCACTCGCTCCTGGTCCGCACACCATTCACACCAGGGCACAAGGACCTGCCGACGATCCCTGGCCTCCCTACCGGTACGATGTCACGTACAACCTCACCGTCGCGGACACCAGCTCACTCGGAACAACCGACGGCGGGGCGCCCGTCGATGCGAATCAGCCGGCGAGCTTCTGTACCGGTCCCGCCTCGGGTGCATTGATCGACGACATGAGCGGCTCGAACATCAGCTTGGCGCCGCCGTCATGTGGAAGCCCCGGCGGCTGGACGGCATCCTCTGCTGCGCCCGGAGCAACATTCTCTGGTGCGCCCGGAGTACTTACCACCCCGGCCGGCGACCCGTCGATCGTGTCCAACTGCGGGAGTCTGTGTCAGACGCTCTACAGCCCGCTGCCCGCGAGTTTGCCCGCGACGACGGCTTCGCCGGATGCCGGCCCAGTCGACTCGGGGACGGCCGACGCAGGGGAATCGAGCCCGCAAGCCATGTGCGTTGCCGGCCACACCGGCCCGGAGCAGTACTATTGGAGCGGCATGAGCTTGACCTTTGCCTACTCGGGCACACCGCCGAGCCCAACCGGCCCAAGGAAGGTCCCCTCACCGTCGCTCGGGTTCACCACCGACCCGCCACCTGCGTTGATCGATGCCAGCCAGTATGCCGGCATCGAGCTCTGGCTGTGGGCGTCCCCAGACACCGCCACGGCAATGAGCGCTGCCTTCGTCGTCCAACTGGTCGACAAGAACCAGCTTCCCGGCGGCGGGGTGTGCAATCCAAACTCCATCGGCGGAACGAAGCCCTGCTCGAGGGCCAGCGCCGCCATTGCGTCGAGCACCGCCGCCACAACACAAGGCACTGGGGCTCTCTTTGCCGCTGACGGCAGCAAGCTGACTTCGCTCGCGCCCGGCTGGCAGCTCGTGCGCGCTCCCTGGAGCAGCTTCGTCCCGAACCCGTCCTACGGTGGTGGCAACGAACAGTCAGTCGACCCGAAGACGCTGGCCTTCGCTGGGTTCGTCGTTGAGCAGGACGGCGCGAGCGGCCCCGCGATCCCGTTCGACTTCTGCGTCTATGGACTGAGGTTCTACAAGTAGTCAGCACCTCGGCGTGCGGCAGCCGTGCTCCACGGCATCGTCCACTGCGGCGAATGCGTACTTCATGACCCACGGCGAACAAGACGGCACGTGCACTTATCCCGGCTATGGCGTGCCGGAGCCCAAGGATTTTTCGACTGTGGACGGGTGCACCTGGCCGAACATGGCGACGTCCACCGGATTACCCGCCCCGACCGGAGCGTTGGGAACACACCAATGCATCGATTTCCAGGGGTGCATGCCCGCGGATCCCGTCCTGTCCCACTATTCGGTCCGCTCCCGGACGGCGGTCTTCCGGTGATAGAAACTGAGCAGTCCGCCGAGCCGTTCGCAATGAACGATGCGACCGGCCGTGGCCACGTCCTGCTGTTCACCGTCGATCAAAGCGCTCCCCAGCCCTTGGTGGTCTTTGGACGAGGTCGTCATCCGCGTCTTCGGTCTTCCGTCAAAATCGCGGCTCCGCGGCCCGCCGCCCCCCAGCTCGACTTAGAAGCCAATCTATGGCATTTCATGTCCTGATTCTTCGACCCCCACCCTGGACGCGTGTTGTCCGCAAGGCCAACGGCGCTCTCCCTGAGCCGATCACAAATTGCGGAACCCCTCTTGGAAAGAAGCGCATACCAATCCTGTCTTGTCGCCGCACTGCGATCCAAGACGGGCTCGGTCATAAGTGTCTTCGTGGCTTCGCTAGCCTACTATGCCGCGACACACTACGCGGTTCTCGCCAAAGCCATTCCATTCTCGAAGTATTACCTTTTTGCATCACAGTACATTCAGGGCGCAGCAAGCCCGGAGCGCATCCCCGATTTCAGTCCGCTATATTTGTACGCAAACGTAATCGTACTGGGGCTTGTCCCGCACGCGCCGAATGCCATGCTCTGGCCGCAACTTCTGGCCGTCTCGGCCTCGTGCGCGCTGCTCTTCCTGCTGCTGAAATCCTTCTTCTCAATCCCGGTTTCCGTGTTTGGAATGCTGCTCTTCCTCCTCAACCGTAGCGTCCTGCTGTATTCAAGCGTCAATGAGCCGGAGCCTTTCCTCATCCTGTTCCTGCTGGGTTTTCTAGTCTGTCTGGTACGCAAATCCGACAAAATGGCCTTCCTCTCGGGCGTGTTTCTGGCGCTATGCCTCCTCACCAGGCTCAATCTTCTCCCGCTCGTCGTCATGGCACCCGTGGCGCTGCTTCTGATGCACGACCCGCGGCCGGTGCGAAGGGTCGTTCTGTTGACCATTCCCACTCTGCTCTGTGTGCTGGGTCTCTCGGCCAGGAACTATGGCCTGACCCATACGTTNNTGAATCCGGGGAATGTCTTCTTTGAAGGCAATAATCCGAATGCCAACGGCCATAGTGCCGTCTATCCCCCGATGGTCGACAACCTCATCGATGAGTTCCAAGGCCAGGCCGATCCTGCCCACGACATCTATCGATTCCTTGCGCGTCGTATTGCCGGCAAGGAGCTCTCGGTTGGCGAGGTCAACTCTTTCTGGGCTGGCAAAGCATGGAACTTCATTTCGGACAACCCGGCTTTCTGGCTCAGAAGGCTGGCGAGCAAGATTCTGAGCATGTTTCACAGTGCTCGATGGCACGACATAGCGACAGTCATTTCCAACGATCGAGAACTGCAGAATGCGAATATTCCAGCGCCTCCGTTCGGCGCCGTCGCGGCCTTGTGCGTCTTGGGACTGTTCGCATCGCTCAAGGACTGGAGAAAGAGGCTCATTCTCTACGCGATCCTTCTCTGCCAATTCTGCGCTATGGGGTTGACCTACAGTTCCGATCGGCAGCGGGTTGCCGTCGTTTCCATCATGATCTTCTTTGCATGCGCGGCAGTGCAAGCCTTCCTGGACAGATCGCGCTCCTTGAGATCGAAAGTGATCTGTGGGTCGATCACGACTGGGCTGAGTCTCTTGTTCTGCATTGACAATCAATCGTATGCGGACGGGCTGCGGCAGCGAACGCAGTTTGATCTCGCCCAGCAACGCATGAATAAGGCGCTGCAAGCCAGGGACAGCGGAGACCTGAAGACTGCCTCGATGAGAAACGCAGAGTCCCATGCCTACCTGCCGTACTACGAGGAGTCCCGCTTGTCTGGCCTGAGCTTCGGATCGGCGACCTTCGGGGAACGAGCGCTGATTGAGGCCAAGCGCATGTACGGGAACGCGTCGGACGGTTCGTCGAGACTGGATCTGGTGACGCTGTTGTTGGAGAACGGCTTGGATGGGGAGGCCGAGCCCTTCGTGCGGGAATTGATCCGAGAGCGGGTCGCCTTCAGCCGAAGTGGAGAGCAGTCGTCCCAACCGCACTTCTACTTGGCTCGAATCGAAGAAATCCGACAACACAGAAACGAGGCAGTAGCGTCGCTTCGAAAGGCCCTTGCAGGCAATCCCGGCGATCCGTGGGCCCTTTCGCATCTGTGCGCGTTGACCGGAGACGACGCTTACAAGAGAAAGCTTGTCCGGTATCTTGGGGACATCGACGCCGACTACTTTATGGGACTGGCCTTTTTCGCAACTGGGCAGATCGATCGCGCCGCCGCCAGCTTTGCGTTCGTCGTGCAAGAGGTCCCTGAATTCCGGGATGGACATGTATGCTTGGCGATTGCTTTGGGCGGAAAGGGCGACTTCGCTGAGGCCGCCCGGCAATATTCCATCGCCATGCAGAAAAGGCCCGAGCCGCTCTTCAAGGAAAAGGAAGTCGTTCGAATCTTCAGGGAATGGGCGGCCGCAGAGCCGGACTCCGCCAAGGCTCAGTACTTCCTGGCCGTGACGCTAAAGGACTTTGGGCGCTACGACGAAGCCAAGGACGTGTTGGTTCGCCTGCGGGATCGTTATCCCATGGAAACGAGCTATTCTCAGCACATTGCCGAGATGGAGGTCTTGCAGGGCAAGTACCGATAGCAGCAGGGTTACCCCTCCCCGTGCCGTCCAGAAAGTGATCGCGGTGGTCCGAGCGTCTTGGCAAGATTCAACAATTCGCCAAGCTGTGACCGAAGCTATGTAGGATGTGGCCATGCCGCCATCCCTGAACCGCTTGCTCGGAGTTGCCATGGCCGCCGGCCTCACGATGCTCGCGGGCTCTTGCCTCACGCCTCCCGGGGTCGTCTCGCAGCGCAACGCCGCAGCGGCCTTGACCGAGCAGCGCCCGCGCGAATTCGTGCACAGCTCGAACGAGATTCTCAAAGGGGCCATGCTTGGCTGGAATCTCGGCAACAGCCTGGATGCCTCCGGCGGCGAGAGCGGCTGGGGCAACCCGCCGGCGACGCTGGAGTTGATGAAAGGCGTGGCCAAGGCTGGCTTCGGTCTGGTGCGCATTCCCATCACCTGGACCCCGCACATGGGACCGGGGCCGGACTATGTCATCGAGCCGGCCTGGCTCGCGCGTGTCGCCGAGGTGGTGGGCTACGCTCGGGCCGCCGGCCTGTACGCTGTCATCAATATCCATCATGACGGCGCTGACGGTAACAGGGGGGTGCAATGGCTCGCGCTCAAGGACGAGGAAGGCAAGATCACCGACGAGAACAACGCCACGGTCAAGGCGCGTTTCATCGCGGTGTGGACCCAGATCGCCAAGCACTTTTCAGGCTATGGAGAAGAGCTGCTGTTCGAGTCAATGAACGAGATTCATGACGGCTACGGCCCGCCCGATCCCCGCTACTTTCCCATCATCAACGACCTCAACCAGGAATTCGTGAAGGTCGTCCGTGCTTCGGGCGGCAACAACAACAAGCGCCACCTGGTGATCCCCGGCTACAACACGCACATCGATCACACTGTCGCTGGTTTCAAGCTGCCCACGGACACGATTCCCAATCGCCTGATTCTTGCGGTGCACTTCTACGACCCGTACCTGTTCACCCTCATGGGCAAGATTCACACCTGGGGCGAAGCCTCGCCGGGACGGGACAACTGGGGCCAGGAAGACTTCGTGGTCAAGCAGTTCGACAAGCTCAAGACCACCTTTATCGATAAGGGCATTCCGGTGTTTCTGGGCGAGTATGGCGCGACCAACCAAGAAGGCTTTGAGGACTATCGACGGTATTACATGGAATACGTCACCAAGGTGGCCGTCGACCGCGGAATCTTGCCGGTCTATTGGGACAACGGCGGTCAAGGCAGCGGGGAAGACAAGTTCGCCATGCTCGATCGAAACAGCGGGGACGTGCTCCAGCCGCAATTGCTGGCCGCCATGCGACGGGCGGCCACCAGCACGTACAAGCTCGCTGACATCGCACCCCCCAAGCCATCCAAGTGAAGGATCATTCGCGCGCATCGCCGACGACGCGAGCCGTGCTCCGCGAAAACCCAAAGGCGAGCCTGGAACGCGCAGACGGGCAGCGGTGACCTCGCCGGCCAGGGCGGTGCCGATGGCCCCGGTTGCGCTCTGGCCGGCACCAGAAGGGGCAGTTCGTTGATTCTGCTTTCGCTTTGGCATACATTTTTCTTCTCAGGTGTGCCGAAATCATTGCCATCCTAGTACGCAAGAACGAGGAGGCACATCTGTTTGAATTCATGTCAAGAATTTCGCGATGGTTTCGGCACAGCAGGGGATATCCGCCTGGACGGTTCAACGTGCGGGAGCTTTTGCATCGACAGCACATCGCTTGCTTTGTTGACGAACCCGTCCACGACGTTCGGATTGATGCGGGGTGGTTCTGGGTCCGAGGCTGGGCTTTCTCGCGCTCCATTCCAGTAGCGCGTGTGGAAGTCGCGCTGGGGGGACACTGGTTGGGCCGGGCCGGACTCGGTCGCCCGCGACCAGACGTTGCGAATGCACTCGGAGAACCCGACGCCGAGTTTGCCGGGTTCGAGTTGCAGGTCACCACCCCACCCGGCCTGAAGGGCGACGTGTCGCTGGAGGTGACCGTCGCCCTCCTCGACGGCAGCCAGGCGACCTGGCTAGTGAGGTTAGACGTCCACGCCCCCGCACCGTCTCTGCCGGCGCATGCTGTGGCCCTCCGCCCGCGACGTCGGTGGCGGGGTACAACCGACGCCATCCGCGTGCTCTGGTTCGCGCGCGCTCTCGACCAGGGAGGGTCCCAGCTGCGCATGGCCGAGATGGTTCAGCACCTGCGCACGATTGGTGGCTTTGCAATTACGGTGGCCTCGCCCGTTGATGGGCCATTGCGCCCCGTGCTTGAGGCCGCCGGCGCCGCTGTCCAACTCATCCCGCCGGTGCCCCTCGACGACATCGCTCGGTACGAACAGGCGGTAGACAGCCTGACGGCCTGGGCGGACGGGCGATTTGACCTTGTGGTTGGCGCCACCGTGACTTCCTTCTGGGCTGTGGAGGTGGCGGGCCGCCTTGGCCTGCCGTCAGTGCTGCGCATCGGAGAGGCAGCGCCGCTGCGCTCCGTGGTGGCGTGGCTGTTTGGGGTGCTTGATCCCGCCGTTGAGTGCCACGCTGCCGCCGCATTCTCCTCCGCCACTGTGGTGGTGAGCAACTCCGCTGCCGCTGTTCGAAATTACCGAGCGGATGGCTATCGCGGTCGATTTGTCATGCTCCCGACCGGTGTTGATCTTGGCGCCGCTTGCAGGTTGGTGGCGAAAACTAGTCGCGACGAGTGCCGCCACGAGCTAGGCATCAAGCCCGACGAGTTGCTCATGTTGTGCGTGGCGACGCTGTGGCCAATCAAGGGTCAAGCGATTCTCGTGCAGGCGATCGAACAGCTTCACCACAGACACCAGAAGCTTGGCTGCGCTCTGGTCGGCTACGTCGACGAGGCATACCGACGTGCGATTGTTGGATTTCTCGACCGGCACGAACTCGCGGGACGGATACGAGTCATTCCATTCTGTGACGACCTGAGCGCCTGGTGGCGTGCGGCGGACGTTGCGGTGTGCACGTCCGAATCCGAGGCCATGCCCGCTGCGGTCCTCGAAGCGATGGCGCATCGGTTGCCGGTACTAGGGTGCCGCGTGGGAGACCTTCCCGACCTTCTAGAGCCTGGTGTCACGGGCTGGCTCTGCCACCCTTGCGATTTGCGCGAATTGATCGCCTCTTTGGAAGTAGTCGTCTCCACACCGCCCGAGGTGCGTGTTGCCATGGGAGAGGCGGCGGCGAGGCGCATCGCCCGATCCTACGACCGGACAAGGGCGCTGGCGCGGACCGCCGAACTGCTTCGCGACGCAGCTCGCGGCAGACTGTCCCCGACTACCACCGAGCCCTGGTGATGAACCAAATGAAGCTCACCTCCGAGGGCAGACATTTCAAGGCAGTTGCGCTGCTTGCGGTGCTGTTCGTGCCCTTGCTGGGGGCAGACTGAGGTAGCCGTGCTCCGCGAAAACCCAAAGTCGAGCCTGGAGCGCGCAGACGGGCGGCGGTGACCTCGCCGGCCAGGGCGGTGCCGATGGACCCGGTTGCGCTATGAGCACGGACTGCAAGCACGCGTTGCATGCCTCTTCCGCCGTGCTGGCGCGGCCCGATTCCACGGGCCTCTGAGGTCACCTCAAGGACGATACGGATCGAAGACCGGGCCGCCTTCGGCGCGGAAGGCTTCGAGTTCTTCTTTGGTGAAAGCATCGGGACTGCTTACGGGTAGCTGGCGGCGGATGAAGGCGATGATCGTCGCTAAGGCAGACGCGTTGTCGGGCATTTCGGCGACTTCCTTCCACAGTTCGTGCAGGGTCTTCCGACGGTCGTGGGCGGGCTGGGCCCTGTCGGACCAGATGGCGGAGAGAAGGGATGGGAGATCGGTAAGCACGGACTGCAAGCGCGCGTTGTGTGCCTCTTCCGCCATGCGTGTACGCACAGGCAGGGTGGCGGCGAGAAAGCGCGCTTTTTCCACACGATTCGCGTCCTTTGTGGGGATCCCTGGCAGTTGATTATCCCAGTCTGCGAATACGCCCGTGTTGATGCGGACGCCCCACTTATTGCCCTCCTTCCGTATGTACGATGGCAGCCGTACCGGATGGTGCTCGCACGAACTCGGGTAGTTGGGCGGGCAGTAGTCGAGGGTTTGCGGGGGCGCATCCAGGGCGCCGGAGGGCGCCGGCTTTCTGGTTTTGCCGCCCAGCCATTTTCTCATCGTACCTTCCAGTGTGGGCGTGTCGGGCGGCGTGGGCATGGGCAGGTACGTGAGGGCTTTCGCCTGGCCCTTGTCCTGGAAGCGGACCTGGCCATCATCCGCGACGTGCGCCTCG
Source organism: Myxococcales bacterium (assembly GCA_003158455.1). Taxonomy (GTDB): domain Bacteria; phylum Myxococcota_A; class Polyangia; order Fen-1088; family Fen-1088; genus Fen-1137. The sequence goes on from PMJO01000314.1 coordinate 26,666, forward strand.
AACTTCGAGCCGCGGTACACCAGGCCGTCACCCTCGCGCTCCAGCCAATACGTCTCCGATTGCTTCTCCGCGACCGGTGGCTGCAGGAGATCCATCCGACCGCCGTTGCCGGACTGGGCGAGTACGAGTGCGAACGCGAGCCCGCGGAACACGCGCGGAGTATGCCAGAGATGCAACGAAGGTGTCGTTTCTTCGATACGTGTTGCGCCGTGCCGCGGTCGTGATCTTGGCAGGCATCCGCCCGTCGGCTGCTTGGTACTTCCTACTTGGGTGACGGCACACAAACCGAACAGCGCTCTGGGAGCGAGAGGCGGTTGATGGTTTCGCGCAGCACTATGCGGCTTGGGTGCGGGCCGCGACAAACGCGAAAATCTGGTGTACCGATATCGCATGACCCTGTCGTTTTTCGCGCTATTCCTGACGACCCTGTTCATCGCAACGATCACGCCCGGACCGAGCATGCTCCTCGCTCTCAATCACGGCATCTGCTTCGGCTGGCGGCGGTCGCTGGCGACGGCTTGGGGGAACGTCGCGGCCACGGCCTTGCAGTGCCTGGTCTCGTTCGTCGGCTTGGGTTTCGTTCTGGCCAAGGCAGCATGGCTGCTGTCGACCATTCGTTGGGCGGGCGCCGCGTATCTCGTATACCTAGGGTTGCGTCTGATGCTGGGACCCGTGGATTTGTTGGCGCGCGGTGAACCCGACAGCCCCACCAAGCCGAAGCGAAGCCTGTTCGTCGAGGCGTTCATGGTGACCGCGAGCAACCCGAAGGCGGTCTTCTTCTTCTCGTCGCTGTTCCCGCAGTTCTTCGCCGACGGGCAGTTGTCCCTCGGCAAGGCGGCGGCCATGCTCACCTCGACGCTGGCAATGACCTTCGTCTGCATGCTCGGCTACGCAACCCTGGGTGCGCGCATCCAGGTGCTGTTTCGCCGGCCGCGATTTTGCAAGGGATTCCAGCGCGGCCTGGGCGCCGCGCTGGTCGGGTTTGGCGCCGGATTGGCGCTCGAAGGCAGGTAACGAACAGCGTTCACGGTGAGTCTGATGGTTTTCATCTTCGATTATGGGCAGCGCACGAAAGACACCTGAGTGGGCCCGTGATCTGCGAAGACCCTTTTCGCGGATCACGATAGCGACCTGCGCTCCGTGTGGCGGATTCACCTGCGCCCCATACGGAACCTGTCGCGGCTACTGAGGATCATGTGGGGGACGAGCGGGAGTGGTCGGAAGGGACGGAGGGGCGTGCTCCTCCGGCCGGATGAACCGCAGTAGCTCTTCGCGAAAGCGGTGGGGCTCTTCTTCGTGGGGCATGTGCGCACTGTTGTCGAACCACGTGAGCCTAGCCCCGAGACGCTTGGCGAGCGCGGCTGTAAGGGCGGGCGGCGCTGCGACGTCATGCCTGCCTTGAAGGAACGCCGTTGGCACTTGGATCCGCAGGTCCTGGGGGTTAGCGAACGCTAACCCTGGCGTCAAGGTTCAAGCGCCCGATCCCAAGGCACGAATTTTGTTCCCTTGGGTCGCGCGCTTCGCTATGCCTTCTGTATGGCGCAACCTCCGAGCGTCCTCACGGCACCACGTCTTTGGGATCTCGTTGCCGATGGGTACTCGCGAGAGATCGCTCCCCACCTCGCGAAATACGCCGCCGACGCCCTGCGCCTAGCAGAAGTTGGGCCGGGCCAACACATCGCCGATGTGGCATGCGGTCCTGGCGCCCTTTCCCTTTCGGCAGCACGGGCCGGCGCACGCGTACTCGCAATCGATTTCTCGCCAGAGATGATCGCCCGTCTTCGGAAACAATGCGTGCGGGAGGGCGTCGTTGGCATCGATGCTCGGGTTGGCGACGGCATGAAACTGCCCTACGACAATGCTTCTGTCGACTGTGCCTTTTCGATGTTTGGTCTGATGTTCTTTCCCGATCGCGCCCAGGGATTCCGAGAATTGAACCGCGTCCTGAGGCCCATGGGCAAAGCCGTCGTCGCCAGTTGGGTTCCAACGGAACGCGTGCCATTACTTGCCGATATCTACCGCACCCTAGGCACCATACTGCCCACGCTGCCGTTTGGCGGAACCAAGCCACCGCTTGGCCGCGCGGATGACTTTCTCGTGGAAATGACCGAGGCAGGGTTTTCCAGCATCACTGTTCGCGAGGTCGACCACACGCTTGAGGTACCATCGGTTGAGGCATTCTGGATCGCGCTGGCACGCAGTACGCCACCGATTCACGCGGTCCGCGAGCACCTCGGCCCGGAACGCTGGGAGCAAGTCGCCCGCCAGTTGGTGGAGAGTCTCCGCGCAAAATGGGGCAATGGACCTCAACGTATTCCGATGATTGCCAACCTTGCGATGGGCATGAGTTGAGCAATGAATATCTCGGCTATTCTGGGCCATCCGAGACCCGACAGCTTCAACCACGCCCTCGCCGCAGCAGCGGTCGATGCCGCCCGCTCGGCCGGCCACGAGGTCCGGTTCCACGACCTGCAAGCCGAGGGATTTGATCCAGTGTTGCCGGCCGGCGAGGAGGCGACGAGCGCGCCGGTTCCGCCGATGATCGATCTTCACTGTCGCGAGATCGTGGAGGCAGATGGGATCGTCATCATTCACCCCAACTGGTGGGGCATGCCCCCCGCCATTCTCACCGGCTGGATTGACAGGGTGCTGCGGCCGGAAGTCGTCTACCGATTTGAGGAGGGCGACTCGGGAGAGGGGACGCCCGTGGGCCTCCTGCGTGCGCGCAGCGCCGTCGTGTTCAACACCTCCAACACCTTGCCCGACCGCGAGGCCCGCGTTTTCGGTGATCCGCTGGAACGGATCTGGAGGGATTGCATCTTCGGTCTGTGTGGCGTCGCGAAGGTCGAGCGGCAGACCTTCGGCGTGATCGTGACAAGCACCCCCGCCGAGCGGCGAGCCTGGCTGGAGCAGGCGCGCGCCACGGTGGCGCGCCACTTCCCGCGCGAGAGGTAGTCTCTGCAGGCGGTTGCCACCAAGTCCACTGGAGCCGCCCATGACCGACCAAGACAGCGTCGCCGTTGCCCGACCCGGCGTACACGTGGGCCTTGATCGATTGCCAAGCCTGGAGGAAGTGCATAGGCTCGCGGCCGCTATGGATTCTCAATTGCAGGCTGTTCGTCGGCTGGTGGGCGACATCACGCCCCGGCAATACCGCCATGTGGATGTGTCTTTGGCTCGCCACCTGGGGGTGTTCACGCCCATCTCGGGACCCTGCGAATACGCCATCTCGCCGGCGCACACGCACCCGGCCTATTCCTTCGTGCTCAGCTTCGACGGCACCACGCGCATGCGGCTCGACGGACACGTTGTCAGTGCGCGGCCAGGTGAGTTGAGCGGTGTCGGCCCCGGCATCCCTCATCAGGAACTGCCGGGCGCCGGTCCGCCCCGCTATGCCGCCATTATGATCGCGCCCCGCTTTCTTCTGGCGCAGCGGCGCGCCTATCCTGGGACCGGCATGCCGGATCTGCGGGGGCAGACCTGGCCCGCGAGCCCGGAGCTATGCCGCACGGTGAAGGACCTGATGATCGAATGCGAGGCGCGCCTGCCCGGACGGGAGGCTTTGCTGGAGGCGCACGCCCTCAAGCTCACCCATCAGATCCTACGGTTAGTTCTGGGCGTCACCACCGCAACCGGGAGGGTGGCCATGCGCATGGACATCAACCGGGCTGTGGAATTCTTGCACAGCCACCTGGCCCAGCCGCTGGCCGTCACGGAACTGGCCCGGGCCGCGGGGCTGTCGGTCTCGCATTTCTCCCGGGAATTCCGGCGCGAACTGGGCATGGGTCCCAAACAATATGCATTGAAGGCGCGACTGGCCCATGCCAGGCGCCTGTTGCTGGGGGGTGAAGGCAACATTGGCGAGGTCGCGCAGGCATCGGGGTTCGCCAGCCTGGCCCATTTTTCCACTGCCTTTCGCGCGGCCTTTGGCACCAGCCCCTCGGCGTTCCGGCACGTACCCGCGAAAAGAGCCGAAATCCTGAAGCCTGCGCCGGATTTTCGAAAGCGCGGACGCGGGACTTGATGGCACAATCGCGGCCGGAGGTTATTGCAATGTCTGCTGCTTCGACTTTGAATTTCCAGGATGCCCTGGCTTTCGCCAACCAGAACCAAGTCTGCTGGGTGGCAACCAGCCAAGATGATCAGCCGCATGTGCGCGGCTTGTTGATGTGGTTCGCCGATGCGACCGGTTTCTACTTTCACACCGGGGCTACCAAGAGCCTGGCGGAGCAGATCTCCAAGAATTCGCGGGTGGAGATCGCTTTCTACAATTCCGGCGAAGGCCCGGGCAAAGGCCGCATGATGCGGGTGACTGGGAAGGTGGAGAGGGTGATCGATGCGGCGCTGGAAGCGCGCCTGGTGCAGGAACGCGCCTGGCTCAAGGACATGGTCGCGGCTTCGGCCAAGGGGCTGCTGTACATGTTCCGCATGCCCCACGGCGAGATTCACGACTGGACCATGGCCACGAACCTGCACGAACGCGAGCAAGCACCCCTGGTATTCTGATTTCTTCACGGATGGGTGATCTTGCCGGCTACTTGAGAATCGCGGGGTGGTCGGGCGCGACCTCGGCGATGGTGTGGTTGATCATACGGCGGGCGATAGAGATGGGTAGCGGCAAGGGCGGTAGGCGGTCTAGGGGAAACCACTGCGCCTCGGCGATCTCACCTGGTTGGCAGATGATATCACCGCTGTCGTAGTCAGCGACGAAGGCGATCATCAGCGAATGTGGGAACGGCCAACTCTGGCTGCCGAAGTAGCGCAGGTTGCGCACGCGAACACCAACCTCCTCGCGGGCTTCGCGGTGCACGCAATCTTCGATGGATTCTGACGGCTCTGCGAATCCGGCCAGGGCACTGTAGAACGCTCCGGGGAAACGTTTTCCACGTGCGAGCAGCAGCTCGCGCCCGGCGGAGGTGTCGCGTTTGATGAGCACCATCATGGCGGGCGAGATACGAGGGTAGGCGATGGCGCCACAGTTCGCACAGCGACGTGCCCGTTCCTCGTCGTCTGGCTCGGTAGGGGTGGCGCACACGCCGCAGTAGCGGTGAGTGCGGTGGAAATCGACGACCTGCAGGGCACGCCCAGCAAGTGCCAGTAGCTCATCGGGTAGTCTACCGAACAGGCTGCGCAACCCTTCGAGGCTGAAGCCACTTGGGAGCTCACTGGCCTCGCCAGTCGTGCTTGCGGCCCAGCAGAGACTGCCATTCAGGGTGCCGATGCAGTGAGCGTCGGCAGTAGGGAAGGGCAAGGTAGCACCGTCCCACAGCCTGGGAATCTCGGGGCCATGGGGGCCGTTGCTCACGAGCAACTGACCGGCACGGAACACGAACCAGTAGCTGCCCGAGTATTGTGAGTCCGGTGGCGGGGTCCATAGCGGCGTGAAATGCGCAGGCAGGAACAAGGGCGCCGAGCATACCTCACTGGCCGTCTTGGCGCGCAACTCGGCGACCCGTTTGCTTCGACGTAGCAGGGTCTAGCGCTGCGGGACTCCTCCCTCGGAGCACGGGTTCCCCTGTCGTCGCCTCGCCCTAGCGCGGCCTGCGTCAACCGAATGGCTCCGCAGCTATCTCAAGCCACGCACCTTTTCTATCTAGGCGCCGATAACAGTCACTGCCATGATTCGGCGCCGGATGCCTATCGTCCTTCCCCCGTGCGAGGATCGCCTGCGCCAGGCCGTTGCGCACTACTGGCGCACCCTCGAGGCACAGTCGCACAAGCAGAAAGTGGGGGTCGACCATGGCCGTCGCGGGGCCGTTACCGGCGGCAAGCAGATGGATGGCTTCTGCGAGTTGGTGGACTGGTTGCTGCGCCAGAACGGCCTGGGCGAGGCCAGCATCTACGTGCGGACCAAGCGCGAGATTCCGGGCTTCTTCAGGCCGACGAAGGACTGGGACATGCTGGTCGTCCATGAAGGCCACCTCATCGCCGCGGTGGAGTTGACCTCGCACCGGATACCACCCCTTGCCAGCGACACCAATACGCGCATCGAGGAGACCGTCGGAATGGCCGTCGACGTTTGGACCGCCTTTCGTGAAGGCGCCTACGGCCGAATCCGACCACGTCCCTGGCTGGGTTGGGTGATGCTCCTCGAAGACCGCACCGTCTCGAATCGCCCACCGTCAGCGGCCCGTGCGCCCGTCGAGGCGTTCCCCGATTCTTCGATAGGTTCCTTCGGCAGGCGCTACGAACAGATCCTGCACGAGTTCACGCACGAGAGGCTCTTCGATTCGGCGGCGCTCCTCGCCTCGCCCGGGAAAGGCGGCTCTCAAGGCTCCTTCATCGAACCCGCCGCGGACCTAAGCATGAAATGGCTCCTGGCCAGCCTCGCCGGCTACGTCGGGGGCTACCTGGCGGAGGTCAAGTTGCGGCCAGGTAGTCCTGGAGGGATTGCGCCGGTCCCTTCTCGGAGGATGCGCACGATCGCGGGCAGCACACCTCGGTCGAGGGCCTCGGCCTAGGCCTGCCCCAGCGCTTATAGAGGGCATCCGTGGAGCTGAGCGTGGTAGCATCCTCAATGGAGGGACTACGCGATGCCAATCGGCTCTACCGTCACCGTCGGGCAAGCTACCCAACTAGAGAAGGAACGACATACTGTTTCCTTTGACTCCTACGACATCACCGTCAAGCAGTTGCTCGATATGATCGAGAGCCGTGCGATTGATATTGCACCAGACTACCAAAGACAGTTCATATGGGACGAGAAACGCCAGTCCCTTTTCGTTGAATCGGTTCTTCTCGGAATACCAGTCCCGAGCCTGTTCATGGCTACCAACGAGGATTCAACTTGGGAACTCGTCGATGGGGTTCAGCGGATCAGTACCCTGATCAACTTTTGCGGAACCGACGACATGCGATCGCGGATCAAGAGCAAGCAGGCGCTTCGCTTGTGCGATCTCGAGAAGCTAACAACATTCAACACGCGCCAGTATACCGCCCTTCCGAAATCTATTCAGCTCGCATTCCAGCTTCGACCCATTCGCGTTACGACCCTCAATGACAAGAGTGATCTGAGAGTTCGGTTTGATCTCTTTGAAAGACTAAACACCGGGGGCGTGAGGCTGCAACCGCAGGAGATTCGGAACTGCATCTACCGCGGTCCGTTCAATGAGGCCCTGAAGGAGCTTGCAAGGGATCCATCATTCAGAAAGGTGGTGAAGGTCAAGACCGGGAGCGAAAACAACGGCACGCGAGAGGAATTCGTTCTACGGTTCTTGGCGTTCTATGACGGCTACAAGGCTTTCGACCACAGCGTGGACGGGTTTCTCAACGACTACATGGGCAAACGATATAACCGTCGTCCATCCAGTGACGTCACGGACGTGTTCGCCGAAACCTTTGAATTTCTGAGGAAGACACTTCCCAACGGAATAGTCCGCTTCGGACGCCACTCGCTCACACCAGTGAATCTCTATGAGGCAGTGGCTGTCGGAACTGCACTGGCTTTGAAAGCCAAAGCGCGGCTGAAGGGAGGCGTCTTGGTTGCTCTTCTCGACAGCAATGAATTGACGAAGCTCACGAGTGCTGGTACAAATTCACAGAGAATGGTCAAGGGACGAATTTAACTCGTTCGTGACCGGCTTATTGCGTGATGTTGAGTGGCGTTTCGGCAGGGGCCACAAGACGCTTCCAGGAGGTGCGCACGCTCCTCTCCTATATTGCAGCCAAAGAGAGTACGCCGCCGATGGCGGATTCTGACGAGATCACAATGCTACGAGGACTTTTCTTCGTGCATCTCTATGCTGCGTTCGAATTCAGCGTGACGGATGCCGTCCAGGGACTTCTACAACAGATCTCTCAGCGGAGAATCCCGTATGCGCATCTGGAGCAGCTCTTCCACGCGGTTGCTCTGGACGGCGGTTTCGCCGCCATAGCCGACGCCGGTCCTGGCAAGAAGTGGAAGGCACGCAAGAACCTTCTCAGACTGCAGCGCAGCCAGGATCCTTGTCAGATCAACGACACTGCTTTCCACCGGGATCTTCAAAATGTATGGTACGAGACGCTCGAAAACCTCTTCGAGTGTTTCTGCATTAATCCGCCGGTGCTCCCGGATCCACGCTTCCAAGGCTATATAGATGAAGTAGTGGCAAAGCGAAATGCAGTGGCGCATGGCCGAGAGAGCCCTCTTGTGGTCGGCCGAATGCGCACGAGCGACCTTCGGACCAGGGTTGACGCCATGTCTGGAACCGCGATGCACGTGATCCTTCAATTCGGCGAGCATCTAGCCCCCCGTGCATTCGTGGCGTCCGCACATCGGTGACACTTCTGGTATTCCCTTCTAGCTGAGGCCTCTTCGCTCTTGCGGAAACGGACGGAAGGGCGCCCGGGGCCGCGGCTGATCAAACGGGCAGGTCCGGCAGCAGCTCCGGTTCAATGTTCAATGTCGGCGGAGGATTGGCTCGGCGGGTGATGCCGGGGGCGGGGTCCTCGCCCCGATCACGCCTGTGGCCGTTGCCGCCACCCCATACTCGCGATCACCCCCCCCACCACGAACAAGCTCGGCTGCATAGGGTGGCCCAGTCCGATCATCGCCACCTGCACGGCGATCCATCCGGCCAGCACCGCGCCTGCCGTAACACTCAGCCACCCGGCCCGGGGCCAGCGCCGAATCTCCGCCCACGCCGCCAGCGCCTGGGTGCCACCGACCACGGTGAAGAGTACGATCCCGGGCACCAGGTAGCTCCGGAACGGTGACCGCGCCAGCGTGGCCTCCGTCATCCCCATCAGCCGGCCGCTGGGCTCCAGCACGAACATGGCGCCGGCCGCGAAGGCGCTCACCGCCACGAAGGCTTCGGTGATGATCAGGGTCAGCCGGGTCCAGCGCATGAGGGACCTTCCTCATTCATGCAGCAGGCGCCCAAGAGCCTACTTCGGCCGCTTGTTCTCTCGGAGCAAGTCCCACAGTCCACGGGGACTCAGCACCGGAAGCGGCGCTCTGGAAGCGGCGGCGAGCAGCGCCGAATCCCCGGTGACGAACGCGTCAGCCCGTCCAGCAGCCGCGGATGCCACGATCCACTCGTCGTCGGGGTCCGAAATTCCAAGGTTCAGGTGTTCCTTCGGTTTCGGAACCAGCACTGCTTCCCGCAGCAAATCGTCGATCTCCTCGATCAGTCTGCGCGGCATCTTGATCCGATCGCGCAGAGCGCGCCGCAGTTCGGTCAGGACGACATCGCCGACGACCAGTTCGTGCTCGAGCAATACAGAGCTAAATAGATCAGCGCACAGACCCCGGGTGGCGAAGGCGCTGACCAGTACGTTGGTGTCGAAAAATACCCTCACGACAATTCGCGGAATACGTCGTCATCGGTGAGGTACCCACGGGCTTCAGCGAGTGGAAGCGCTTTCTTGCGCAGCCGTTCGAATCGCAGCAACGCAATTTGTCGCCGCAAGGCATCGCGCGCGAGATCACTCCGGGTGCGCCCAGTCTGAACGCAGGCACGTTCCAGCTCGCGCTCAAGCGTCTCATCCAGCCGAATCGTGACGGTTGCTGTCTTCATCGTAAGACAACGTAACACGCCGCCAGCGCCCGGGCAAGCCGGCCCCTGGATTTGCTGGTTTCGCGGGCAGGGTAAATGGGGGAAATGCTCCTCGTCGGTCAACGCGCAGATTATTGCTGCTACAATGCAGCCCATGTTTGTGAACGCTGGGCTGCTGACCCGCGAGATCCCGCCAGCCTCTCGTCAGTGCGGCCCACGGACGCCCCCGCGCCGTCGAGCGCTCTCGAGCGCTGGTTCGGCGCGACGAGGCGCTCGGGCTCCTACCCTTGACCCGCGCTTTGGGCGGCGAGACGCTTGCTCGCAGGTGACCTCGCGGACTGCGGCGTGCGACCTCCGTCCCTGCCGGTTGGCTCTGCGACGGCTGCTCGTCGTCGGCTCGCTCGTCGCGGCGGGCTGCGGCTCGCACGTGTCAACCGCGACCGACGCGAGCGACGGGCCCGCCACGCCGAGGCCCGAGGCCGCGGCGGAGGCGGCCGCCGACCTCGCACCGCCTCCCGATGTTCCACCGGCCGACGCGTCCGCCGACGGGCCGCTCGCCGAGGCCACGCGCGACGCAACCTCCGACGCGCCCGCCGACGCCCCTGCCGATTCGCCCCCCGATGCGCCCGCCGATTCCGCGCCCGATGCCACGCCCGACGCGCCCACCGACGCCCCGCGCGCCGACGCCGCCGGCGACGACTCCGCCACCTCGTGGCCGCGCATCATCCCCGGTGCCATCATCTCCATCGCCTTCTCCCCGTCGGGCGCGCTCGTGATCGCGGGTTCGATCGCCCCCTCTGTCGACGTCGGCTGTCCGCCGCCCTCGCCGGCGGGCTCGACCTCGATGCTCGTCGCCGCCTTCGCTCCCGCCGACGGCGCCTGCCTCTGGGCCTCGCGCTTTGGCGCCGCCGCCGGCACCTTCGGCTCGATGGCGATTGCCCCCTCGGGCGAGGTGGCGCTCGGCGGCGTGTTCGGCTCGAGCCCCTTCGACCTCGGCGGCGGCCCGCTCCCCCAGGTCCTCCCCAACTGGCAGACGCCCTTCGTCGGCCTCTTCGCCGTCGGCCCGACCGGCCTCACCCACGAATGGTCGACGACCTTCACGATGGAGACGGTGGGCCAGGGCATCGTCGGCCTCACCGCGACGCCCACCCTGACCGTCACCGGCACGTCCGCGCAGGAGTTCCTCGTCAACGGCGCGTCGGTCACCCGCTGCTGCACCACCACCGACAGCATGTTCGTCGTGCCGCTGACGGCCACCGGCGGCATCAAGTGGGCCCGCGGCGCGCGCCCGACGTCCGGAACGGACATCGAGTCGGTCTTCGGCTACGACGTCGCCGCGATCCCAAACTTCGTCTTCGTCACCGGCGAGATCGACACCTCCGCGGACTTCGACACCATCACCCTCGCCCCCGCGAAGTCCACCGACGCCTTCCTCGCCGCCTACGACGCCGCCACCGGCACCATCGCCTGGGCCCGACACTGGGGCGGCGTCACCCAGGGCCTCCCCTCGCGCGGCTTCCGCCTCCTCGCCGAGTCCGGCAACACCGTGATCGTGACCGGCGAAGTGGCCGACGGGGCCGACTTCGGCTTCGGCCCCATCCACAGCGGCAGCCAGGCGAACGGCTTCGTCGCCCGCGTCGACAGCCAGGGCGAGGTCCTCGCCGTCGCGAGCGTCCCCGTCGACTCCGGCAGCATTGCCAACATCGCGCGGCGGGCGGACGGGTCGTTCGTCGTCGTCGGGTCGTTCCGGCGCCCGTTCACGATCGGCGGGACGACGCTCACGAGCGATTTGCAGGGGGACCTGTTCATGGCCCGGCTGTCGCAGGACCTCGGGACGTGGTCGGACGCCGAGGCGATCGGGTCGCCGGGGGAGGCGTCCGAGGCGCCGATCGCCGTCGCCAGTGACGGGTCGCTCGCGATCTCGATACCGTTCTTGGACTCCGTGGACTTCCGCGGGGTGCACTACACCGCGGCGGGTGGAAACCGCCTGCTCACGGTCTTGCCGAACTGACACCGGCTCTCTTGTCGGGCAAGGACGAGCTCGTCCTGCGTGATCCGCGCCAGGTCGGCCGCATCTATGTGCCGACTCCGGAGTGGAAAATGTCAACGGCGCGGTGGACGCCACCCGGGTCAGCGCATGCCTTGACCGCGTCCTCGCACAAGTCGAGGTCAGCTTCTCGAATTCCATGATCTGGCTTTTCTCCTTTGCGCCAGATTTTGAGGAAAAAATTCGCGGGTTGGCGAACCCAAATGGTCCTGTCTGGCTCTCACAGGCGTGAAAAAGCGAGTCATCATCGTTGGAGGCGTTGCCGGCGGCGCCTCGGCGGCGGCGCGATTGCGCCGTCTGGACGAGAACGCCGAGATAGTTATCTTCGAACGCGGCGCGTTCGTGTCATTCGCCAATTGTGGCCTGCCCTACCGCGTGGGCGACATCATCACCGACGAGCGAAAGCTGCTCGTGGCCACTCCGGAATTGCTGCGTGACCGTTTTGGCATCGAGGTCCACACCGAACACGAGGTCACGGCCATCGACCGTGCCACGCATGCGGTCACCGTGCGAAATCTTTCGGACGGTTCCGAGCGGCAAGAGCACTACGATGCCCTGTTGCTGTCTCCGGGCGCGGGGCCCATCCGACCGCCGATACCTGGCATCGACTTGCCGGGCGTCTTCACGGTGCGGAGCATCCCGGACGTGCGACAGATCCGCGCCTGGATGGACAAGCATGCCGCCAAGCGCGCTGTCATCGTGGGAGGCGGCTTCATCGGACTGGAGATGGCGGAGAATCTGCGGCATCGCGGGCTGGATGTGACGATCATCGAAAAACTGGACCAGCTCATGCCTCCTCTCGACCCGGAGATGGCGGTTCCGGTGCGGCTGCACTGCGAATCGCATGGCGTGACTGTGCGCCTGGGGGACGGCCTGGCCTCGCTCGCGGCGGCCGCCAACGGCGGGCTGGCTGTGCGCACGGAACACAACCTGGAAATCGCGACGGACCTGGTCATTCTTTCCATCGGCGTGCGGCCGGAAACTCAGCTGGCGAAGGCGGCGAGGCTGACCATCGGGCCGCGCGGAGGCATCGTCGTCGATTCGCACATGCGCACCAGCGACCCGGCCATCTGGGCAGTGGGCGATGCTGTGGAGATCTCCGACGTCGTGACCGCCGGCGCCGCGCTCGTTCCGCTCGCAGGCCCAGCGAACCGTCAGGCCCGTATCGCCGCCGCGTCTATCGCCGGACGTTCAACCGGATTTCGTGGCGTGCAGGGAACCGCAGTGTGCGGTGTCCTGGGATTGACTATCGCGTCCACCGGCGCATCGGAAAAGTCCCTGCGCAGGGCCGGCCTTTCTGACTTTCAGGCCGTGTACCTGCATCCTGGTCATCATGTCGGCTACTACCCGGGCGCGAAGCCAATCCATCTCAAGCTGCTCTTTCGCCCGTCGGACGGCCGCGTTCTGGGCGCGCAGGCAGTGGGCGAGGCTGGCGTCGAGCGGCGAATCGACACCATTGCCATGGCGATCCAGATGCGCGCCACGGTCGACGATCTCGCCGAAGCCGAGCTTTGCTATGCCCCGCAATACGGCGCGGCCAAGGACCCGGTTAACCTGGCCGGCATGATCGCGCAGAACGCTCGCAACCAAGACTCGCCTCTGGCTGCCTGGTCCGAGATCGACGGCCCGGACGTGTTGATCCTTGACGTGCGCGAGAGCGTCGAGTGGCACGCCGGCCACTTTGAACGCGCGGTTCACATTCCGCTCGCCCAGCTGCGCGACCGACTCGGCGAACTGCCCAAAGACCGCCCCATTCTCGTCCACTGCGCGGTTGGGCTCCGTGCCCACATCGCCGTGCGCATCTTGCGCCAGCACGGCTTCGACGCCCGCAACTTGAGTGGCGGGTGGACCACCTGGCGCCACGTAGAGGCCGCTGCGGAATCGGCCCGGGTCCGCCTGCCCGAATCGCGTATCGTGCCGCCTGAGCCCACGAGATAAAGCGATCGGCGCGCCGAGGGATTATTAGCGTTGCTCGTCCAGCTCCGCCTGGACGGCTTTGCGCAACGACTCTTGCACCTGCCGGGGAACCAGTGGG
>PMJO01000339.1 GCA_003158455.1 Myxococcales bacterium
CGAATTGGACCAGTTTGCCCAGTAGGGCGTCAGTGCCGCGAAGGGGTTCACGAAACTGGTGAGACACTGCTGGGGCAATGCCCCGCCGCCGCCGCCCTCGCCACCGTCGAGTGAGTCGAGTGAGCTGGCGTCTCGCACGGTTCCCGTGTCGGATCCGACAGCAACGTCGGTGTAGCCGGCATCGCGTGTGCCGTTACCGCCGGCAATTCCGCCTGTACCGCCCGGGGTGCTGCTGCCTCCGTGCCCCCCGCCGTCCTTGCCACCTTGATTGCCATTGGATGGAGAGTTTCCACATGCCGCGAGCATCACCGCCGCAGAGAACAACAACGATGGGACTATCAGTCTGGACTTTGCCATTTCAGAAACCTTTCCGGTTGAATGTGTCGACTCCACTCTCACAAGCCGCAATCGACGCGACACTCGACGATGCGCGCCACAATGCTTGACGCAACGAAGAAAGTCAAGTGACCAAATCGTAAAGAAAACACCTCGATTGTTTCCACTGAGTTTCGCGATCCATCGTGCCAGGTCGCGACTACATCGTCACCCGCCGTTGCTCCGAGTGGCGCTTCTTTCTCCGGCCTGACCAGGACACCAACAACGCCTCCATCCTCAACGACTGGAAGGGATTGCACACGGCGGGCGCGAAGCGCGGAATACTGGAGGTATTCGAGCGGGCGACGACGCAGCAGACGGGCCACAATTCGCCCGAAGGGCGACGCGGAGACCTTGTCCACGGGCTGCTAGGCGAATGGGTTCTCGATGGTAACACCTTCGATCGATCGGCCGTCCTGCAGGTCTTCTGACAGCAATCGGGGTACCCAACCGCCTTGGCACAATGAAGGATCAGGCAATCCCAGAAGCTGAGCCCGTAGAGACGGTGGAGTTTGATTGCATCCACGAGATGCTCGACGTCGACCACGATCACGTTCATTGTGGCCAGAATCTCGACTTTCTGCTGCGCGATCTCTGCAGGCAACCCGAGCTTCCTCGTGGCCACGACGAAGTATTCCTGCAGGACCTGTGTGCGCCCCTGCCTCACCGACCGGTCATTCGTTCGCTAGCCGCGCACTGCGGTCCACGTATATGTCGCAGCGTTGCCACCCGGTGAGGATGGATCGTTCTGGCCAGTGCCGCTCATCGTGGACCCGTCAGGTGATACGGTCCCATCGAAGAAACCGCGAAACCCATCGGTGTCTACGCGCTGGATGTGGACGGCATCGCCAATCACCGAACCGGACAACGTACTGTGCCTGTTGACCGTCGACCAGGTTGCGGAGCCGGACAGCTGGCCGTTGATGTTCTGAAGAACCCATTGACCCGGATAGGTTCCTGCGCCCCCCTGGCCAGGAGGAACCACTTCGGCGACAGTCCACGTCCCAGTCAGATCGGCTAGCGCGGCGCCGCTGGTATCGGACGTGATGGCCGTGTCGACGACGCCCGCATCAGGGGTGATGGTCCCGATGAGACCACAGGATGTCAGATCGACCTTCAGGGTTGAGAAGACATAATCGTCATCCGACCGTCCACTCTTTATGTTGAGCGTATTCTTGCCGGGAACAAGAATGTCCGTCACGTCAAACCTGACGCCGAAAGGACAATTGTAATCACTCGAGCCATCGGAATTGGGAACCAAACAGTACGACGTGCTGGCCGTCGATGCGGGAATATAGTCTGCAACGCTCACCGTCTTCGTATGGATTGCATTGGAAACAGTAATGGTTGGTGGCAATTGCAGGTTTGGCCCCATTGAATTATCAAAATCGACGCTCATGGTTGCGGTCGCATACGAAGCGGCCACGTCAAAATCCTTCGTGTAGACTCCGCCTTCTTTGAAGGCGTCATGCTCCAGCCTATCGATGACGATGGGCGAACAGGCGGTTGACCCACAGCTTGTGTCAACCGGAACAAGGCTCGTCAAGCAAATCCCATAGGCATTTGCATTCATGCCGCCCGGGATTTCGACCTTGATGGTGTAGATTGAGTCGCTAGTCGCACCGGTTCCTGCTGGGCAATTCTTTCCTGCCCATTGAGCTGGGCAAGAGACATCGCCAAAGCACATCCTCCCACTCCAACCATTTGCGAAGGGAGGTATGTCTTTGAATGGAGCGATTGTACCGTCCGATGCGTCGGCCTTTTGCCCGAATGCGATGCGCAGGGGGTTCCCGCCCGTGCTACCGGAAAAGACAAAGTCGAAGCATGTTGCCGGGCCCGTGTAGGGAGTCAGAACGCCGCCATCGGCGCCGCCGTCCCTATGGAGTTGCACGTCCATGCCACAACCCCACTTTGCAGAGCTGGGAGACATCGTCCCGGAAAGACAGACAGCCGCTTCTGCGTTGCAGGGGTTATCCGACGTCGTGCCCGCGGCTGGCAGCGTGCAACTCGAGCCATCACCATAAACTACTATGGCGCCCTGCATGCCCATTGAACCGTCCGAAACCTGACAGGTCGTATTGAGAAGATTCGTCCCGCTTGTCGGCGAACATGTTCCACCTGTCGACGAGCTGGATCCACCAGTCGAAGAAAGGTTACCCCCACGGCCACCCGTCGATGAACTCGAGCCGCCAGTCGAAGAGAGGTTACCCCCACTACCAACCTTGCCACCCGTCGATGAACTCGAGCCGCCAGTCGAAGAGAGGTTACCCCCGCTGCCAACCTTGCCACCCGTCGATGGACTCGATCCGCCGGCCGAGCCTCCCTGAGCCGATGGAATGCCACCGCCACCGCCTGCATCTTGGTCGTTGTTCGAGGAGGGGCTTGAGCATGCCCCGAGAATGACTGCCCAAAAGACGAAACACGCCCGAAACCCACTGATTCGAAGATTGGTCATGGTGATGAAGGCTCCTTCTCAAAGGTGATTGGAGCAGCTAGCACAACTGTTGAAGGTCGTCTTTGCATTTGGTGACCTACAAAGACAGAGGGAGCAGACCCTGGTTACGCGGGCACCAGGGCGATGATGTTCCTGCCACCTTCACAGATGTACTCGCGCGGCCCGACGCCCACCAAACGCGTAAATGTCCGATAGAATTGCGAATAGCTGCCGAAACCTGCCGCCAACGCCGCGTCGAGCCAACTACTCCGACCGCGCGCCACATGGGTCACGAAGCGCGCCACGCGAACCCGGGCGCGCTGCTCTTGCAGGGTGGTGCCGAGCTCCGCGTGAAACCGCCGTGACAGGTAGCCGCCGCTCACGTCGAGCGTGCGACAGAGATCGGATCGATTGAGAGACGGGTCGTCCAACATGAGACAACACGCGAGCTCGGGGAAAGAGGTCGCCCGCGTGTAGTCGTGGTCGGTCCGAGTGGCTCGATAGGCAACCTGCGCAGCCGAGACAATCTGTCTGGTGCGATCGTCGAATCCCCCGCACGAATCCGTCGTGTCTTCACACTGATCGAGCAAGGCGTCGAAATCCGCTCTCTGGAGCTCCACAACCGGACGGCCGGCAACGAGACCCCCGAGCGCTGCGAGCACCGGCGCGATGTCGGGCTCGACGTGAACCACGCGAAGATCGAGGTCGCTCGATGCCTCCACCATTTCGTGCGCAAGGCCGGGCAAATGCCAAATAAGCTGCCGAGCGTGCACGCGGTGCAATTGACTCCCCACTCGTTCGAGCGCCCAACCGCGCCTAACCAGCAGGAACTCATGCTGCCCGTGAAAGTGAAAGAGCTTTGGGTGTAACGGTGAATAGCGCCAGATCGCGCCGTTCACTGTGCCAGGCGCTAGATAGTGCTCCTGCAGAACCGGCGCATTCATCAATGCCAACACTAGCCTGTGGCTAGCGCACCTTCCACAACCGGACTTGCGATCTTCCCGCATCCGGCTCTTCGGTTTGCGGTTCCACTCGTGGGTTCTGTCCCTGCCTCGGGCCTAGGGGGCTGCGCGGGCATGTTGTGACGACGGACAGTACTGACGTATGACCGAGAAGGCAAGGCACATCTGTCGCCCCGGGTTGGCGAGGTAGCTCGTCATAGTGGGCCACCATCCAAGCTTCGACCTTCTGGCAAGTCAAAGGCTGGGCGCCTCTCGCCGACGATGATAGGTTCGCCGCCACCACTCGAACGACCCCACCGGGTCGAGGACAAGAGGCCATGTCGCAAGAACGAACCGTGGAAGCGTCGCAGGTCATTCCGTTCGTCGAGAAGCTTGGATACGCACTGGGCGATTTCGCCTCGAACCTGTTTTGGATGCCGTTCGTGCTGTTCGGCAATTTCTTNNCGGACGCTACCGTCCCTACTTGTTCTGGTTCGCGCTGCCGTTCGCGCTGGTCAGCAGCGTGGCGTTCTTCACACCGAACGTTGGCTCGCTCGCCAAAGTGATCTACGCGTGGGTGACGTACACCGCATTCTGCGTGGTTTACTCGTTCATCAACGTGCCGTATTCGGCGCTCATGAGCGTGATGTCCCGCGAGCCGGGCGAGCGCAGCAGCACCAGCTTTTTCCGCATGATCGGCGCGCAGGTGGCAGGCCTCATCGTGTCGAGCGGGCTCATGCTGATGGTCGCGAAGTGTGGCGGCGGCGACAGTCAACCACAGCAGCAACGCGGCTTCTTCGTCGTCATGACCATCTTCGCCGGGGCGGCGATGATCTGCTTCTTGCTCACCGGCAAGTTGACCCGCGAACGCGTCGAGCCCCTGAAGAACAAAGAGAGCAACGTCGGCAAGGAGCTGAAAGACATCGTAGGCTGCGGCGCCTGGTGGCTTCTCTTCTTTGTTTCGTTCTTCAGCATCGCCGCGTTCACTCTGCGCTTTGGCGTGGCGGCGTACTACTTCAAGTACTATGCGGATCCGGTGGCGGTGGACAAATGGGGGCCTTTTCGCGGCGGTGCCATCAGCGCCTTCTTTACGTTCGGAACGATCGCCACCCTGCTCGGCGTCGTGGCATTCAGCTTCTTTGCCAAGACCATCGACAAGAAGAAGATGTACTACGTCCTCATCATCTCGTCGGGCCTGGTGTCCATCTATTTCTACTACATCCCGAACAAGAACATCACGACCATCATCGCCACGCAGGCGCTGTTCTCGTTCCTGACTGGTCCCACCGGCGCCGTGCTGTTCGCCATGTACACCGATATCTCGGCGTACATGCGCCATCGCGGAGCCAGCGCATCCGACGGCCTGGTCATGTCTGCGGGCTCGTTCGCGCAGAAGTTCGGCTGGGCCATCGGCGGATCGATTACCAGCATCCTGCTCGGACTCGCCGGCTACGTGGCGAACCAGCCGCAGACCGACGAGGTGAAGCAGATCATGCGTTTCATGATGAGCTGGGCGCCCATGATCGCCTGCTTTGTCGGCGCTTTCTTCATGATGCTCTATCCTCTCGGTAGCGCGCGCATGAAGACCATCACCCAAGAGCTGGCCGAGCGCGGCCTGTCACAGGCTAGTTAACGGGCACGCGCACGTTGGCTTCGACCTCGGTGCCGCCTTCGACGGTAATACTCCCGTCGCTGGCGATGATCACCTTGTAGCGAACACCCGGGGCAGTGCCCATAGGCAAAACGAAGCGGTTTTTTGAGGGTCCGGGAGCCTCCCAGCCCGCACCTGCGGCCCGCGCCTGCGCTTCCTGGAAGGCGTCCACGCAAGGCACCGAGCCGGGTTTCCCTCTTCCTGGGTGCTGATGAGGCTGTATCGAACACCCGGGGCAGTCTATCCCATTGCGCCCGCGTCGACGTCCGGTCAGTTGAGCCACTCCTCGCCGTCCTCCGGTTCAGAGGCGGTCACGGCCCGCTCGCATCGGCGAGCTGACGCTTGAGCAGCTCGAGGTTGCCCGCCAGGCCGGGCAGATCCGGCCAGGCACGGGCGGCCTCGCGGTAGGACGCCGCGGCCTCGGCAAAGGCGCCGCGCAGTTGCTGGACCGCCCCCAGGCTGGCGTGCGCCTCGGCGAAGCCGGGGAACTCCTGCGCGGCCCGGGCATAGGCTGCTTCGGCGGCGGCGAGATCGCCGGCCGCGCGCAGGTCATTGCCCCGGTTGTACCAGTGGACGGCGACTAGTTCGGTCACTGTGACTGGACGGAAATAGGCCGAATCAACTTCGGGCCAGGGCCCGTACTTTTTCCGGTACCAGTCATCCGGCATGGCCTCCCCGCGACGGAGCAACTCGACGTTGTGGCGGCCCGGATTGCGCGTGCGCACGAAGAAGTGGCCGGGCAGAAGCACACCGTGCAGGGGAACCCCCATGCGCTCGCCGATGGCCAGGTAGAGCGCGCCGAGCCCAAGGCAACTTCCACGCCGCTCGCTTATCACCGACGACAATTGGAAAAAGCGTGTGGCAGGGCTGTCGATCTCGCGCGCGAAGCCGAGCTCGCCGAAGATCACGGCGTTGATGTCGTCGGCCACGTCCGCGTGCGAGCGAGCGTGACGTTTTTCCACCCGGAGGGCGATGTCTTGCAAACTCGCGAAGGCGCGCGTGGTGGCCTCCGCGTCGGCGCCGAACTCGGCGGCCAAGGCGAAGAGGGCGCTCACGATCGGTCCCGGCGGTCGTTCCGTCGCGCTTTGCCTGCATCCGAGCGCGGCGCTGGCCACCGCCGCGCAGCAGAGCAGGGGTCTAGCGGTCACTTCTTGTCCAAGGGCTGCCAGCCCTCGGCGTGGTCGAAAAGATCGCGCGCGGTCATCATCCAGATCACCAGCTTCTTGCTCTTGAGCTTGTCCACGCCGCGGTGGAGCAGCTTCTCGCGCACGTTGGGGCCGCCGCCGTAGCTCATGACCAGATCGACTGGGTAGCCGATGTCTTTGGCGATGTGAGCCGACACGCCCGCGTGCTCGCAATCCATCAACTCGTACACGCCGGTGAAGCTGTCACCCAGGACGACGATGGGACTGTCGGGACCATCGTCGTAGGGCGCGCCGTCGGCACTGACCACCTGGTGGCCGACCAGGGTGCACGACCAGGCGTCCGCGTCTCCGGAAGCCGTCGGCCATCCGATACACCTGGCTGGCATTGGGCGTATTGCAGGTGATGCCGACCAGGTCGCAGGGCGCATCCAGCTCCACGCTCTCGGTGTATTCGTCCACCGGGCGCACGCTGTGTGGTGGCCGCACGAACCCAGCCAGGTACGCCATAATCAGCTGGGCGAAACTATTGGGTTGCCCGCGACGGAAGGCGCGAATGAAGCGATTCTCCGGCGTGATGAGCAGAACTCTCATGCGTGTCCGCGTTCCCGGTCCGCGCCCATGGCTTCGCTTGTTGGCCGAAGCACGAGACGTGCTAGCGCGCGGAAAAGCGCGCGCCCATGGCCAAGCGGCACATCGTCCCGTCCGGTGCCAGGACTCCGGGATTTCCCCAGCCCCCTCAACCTGGGCGCCACGCTCAAAGCCGTCTTTCCCTCGAAATTGCAATGGGTTAGACTGCCCTTGTGCTTGAGACAAGCGCCTCCAACGCTCAGATCCAGACGAGTGGGATTTTCATTGGTTACCGACGAGCGGACACAGCGATCGCTGCTGCGACTCTGTGCGCACGATTGCGACAAGCATTCGCCAATCGACCCGTCTTTCTTGATCTTGGGATCGCGGCCGGAGACGACTACCGGGCCGCGATTCGCAAGGGGCTCAGCAACTCGCGGGTCTCTCTCATCTTGGTAGGTCCGCGTTGGTTGGAGGCCGAGACCGACCGCAACCCGCGCATCTGGGATCCGAACGACTTGGTGAGATTCGAGGTCGCGTCTGCTCTGGAACTCCGTCTGCGCGTCATCCCCGTGCTCGTGGACGGTGCGGAGATGCCGAACGCTTCGCAACTCCCGGATGACATCAAAGCCTTTGCCTACTGTCAGGCGAGGACGCTTCGTGCGACTGATCTCGACGTGGATCTCACGGGTCTCATCGAAACGCTCGGCGGCAGCCCGCATCGAAAAACAAGGCGCCGTCTGGCCGCGATTTCCGCCGTTCTCGGAACAAGTGCGCTCGTTTCGGCGCTGTTGCTCGCACGGTGCCAGAGACCGCCGCCCCCCACTCCGGCACCGCAACCGAGCGCGCCGCCCGTTGCAGGATCGAGTGCTCCGCGCTTGGAGAATGTCGTCACAATCGAAACATTCACGTTTCACAAGGAAAGACCGCTAACCGACGATGAGAAGCACTATCTTGCGCCTTTCGGTATCAAGGGGCCGAAGCGGGTGGACGTAAAGTACCCGTTTCTGCGCGGTCATCCCAACCGAGAGATCCAGGACAAGATCAACGAATATCTGAAGGACCAGGCCGGCGCTTCCGAGAAAGCCCTAGATGACGCCGATGAGGTCGACACCTCCTTCAAGAAACTGTCTTTCTCATTCAATCTGCTCGCTATCCGAATCGAGATTTCGACTATGGGCTATGGCGCTGCCCATCCTCGGTCTGAAGATCGCGTCGTAAACATCGACGTCCGCACGGGAAAACCTTTTTCGCTCCACGATTTGTTCAGCGAAAACATTGGCGAGTCCTACGAGAACGCGATTGTGTTCAAATCAAAATGCATCGAGTCTGCACCAGAGTGGGATTTTGCGAGGCAGTTCTATGTTGAGGGCAATTTGTTGATTCTGCTCTTCCAACCCGATGACAACGAATGCCCCATGGTGGACGGCATTACCGAAGTCCACGTCGACATCAACAATCTGCGTAAGTTCATCCGCAAAGACGGCCCGGTCGAATATCTGCTCTGATCTCCGCGACACGTGAAGCCGGAAGCATGGCCACCACTAGCAAACGATGATCGGGTTGTCCTCGCCCGAGCTGCCGGCTTTCGAGCAGGTTGAGGACGAAGGCACGAAGGTCGAGGCCAGGTTCCAAACGGTTGCCTCGTCGTAGCCGGCCTTCGCTCACCATGCCTCCAATGCCTCGGGAGCTGCGGCGGATTTGGGCGAGCCCACCGATGGTCTGGCTGCTGGCCGCTATGTTCGTCTGGGGGGCACCTGCGGTTGCAGGAGAGAACAACCGCTATCCGCGGCTGACCTCTGCGGTCGGTGGCTCGGTCGAGAGCCGTGTCGAGGTACCAGCGGGGTTCAAGCGTCTGCCGGCAGAGCAAGACAGTTTCGCTGCGTGGCTGCGCAGCTGTGAGCCAAGACATCCTGGAGTTCTGGCGTTGCAAATGCAACAAGCGTGAAATCGCAGAGGAAGTTGCTCCTCGGCTGACTTGCCTGCTGAGCGACAATTGCATCTCCCTCGGGTGAATGTGGTTGACGTCCAGCACTTGCCCCGCGAACCCGGCGAGAGCAGCCTTGTCGCATTTCAACCTGACCAGAGTTCTTTCGAAGCGGCTTTCTGAGTGTTGGAGAACCCTGCCGGCACGCGTCGGCACGAGCTCAAGCGCGTCCGTGCAGAGCGCCGGAGTGGCTCTTGCCACAGTCTGCGGGTCCTTGCGGGGCTATCTCGATCGCGCAGGGTAGTCTACGCCATCCCGCCACGATCAGAGGGCGGTCAGGGCGCGCTCGCGGCGGCGAGCTGACGTTTGAGCAGCTCGACGTTGCCCGCTAGCCCGGGCAGATCCGGCCAGGCACGGGCGGCCTCGCGGTAGGACGCCGCGGCCTCGGCAAAGGCGCCGCGCAGTTGCTGGACCGCCCCCAGGCTGGCGTGTGCCTCGGCGAAGCCGGGAAACTCCCGCGCGGTCCGGGCATAGGCTGCTTCGGCGGCGACGAGATCGCCGGCCGCGCGCAGGTCATTGCCCCGGTTGTACCAATGCACGGCGACTAGTTCCGTCACTGTGACTGGACGGAAATAGGCCGAGCCAACTTCGGGCCACGGCCCGTACTTCCTTCGGTACCAGTCATCCGGCATGGCCTCCCCGCGACGGAGCAGCTCCACGTTGTGGCGGCCCGGATCGCGCGTGCACACGAAGAAGTGGCCAGGCAGAAGCACGCCGTCGAGCGGAACTCCGATGCGCTCGCCGATGGCCAGGTAGAGCGCACCCAGCCCAAGGCAACTTCCGCGCCGCTCGCTTATCACCGACGACAACTGGAAGAAGCGCGTGGCAGCGCTGTCGATCTCACGCGCAAAGCCGAGCTCGCCAAAGATCACGGCGTTGATGTCGTCGGCCACGTCCGCGTGCGAGCGAGCGTGACGTTTCTCCACC
>PMJO01000014.1 GCA_003158455.1 Myxococcales bacterium
ACAGGAATGTGCGGAAGGTTTTCGCGCGCAGCTGCGGTGAAAGCCCGGCGTAAGGCTGTCGCGAGTCACGACGTCCCGACATTCGCATCGAACGCCGCGCCGAGCTCGCCAGCAACTGTGACGAGCATTGTTGGTTTCGCGCTCGGGGCGCATGAAGAAACGGCGCTCGGAGCAGCGACGGGTGATCATGTAGCAACGACCAGGGATGAAGGCGCGAGGGAGGGACATGCCAAGATTGTCGGCAAGACCGCGCCAAGGTTGCTTGCCGCACTGCAGACAATCGGTCAACCTTGGTGAGGTCCGATCGGCCGCTTTATCGAAGGCACCACACTCGCCGCAGGTTCGACTCAGGAGCCGCCGTCTCCCAACGGAGTCACGCATGGCGGCGTGAAAACCCACAATGCGTTCGTGACGCCCGTCGCCGTGTACCCGCCAGGAACGAACAATTGATTGCCGACGGCAGCGCCGAATCCGTAGCTCGGCGTCGGCTTCGAGGGCCCGGTACTCCAGGAGTCCTGCATCGGGTCGTAAATGTAGAGCTTGTCGTAGATCACCCACGTACTCGTGCTCGAGACACTAGTGCCGCCGACGAGATACAGTTTGCCGCCGATAACCGCGCTCGCTGGAGAGTCGATCGCAGCCGGCATCGGCGCCTTCGTGCTCCAGCTGTTGGACGCAGGGTCGTACACTTCGAGCGTGGTCAAGAGCGCGCGGTTGGTGCCGATCCCCCCTGCCACGTAGAGCTTCCCGTCAATGACCCCGTAGCCGGCGCTGCCCCGGTCGGTAGGCATAGGGGCTCCGACAGTCCAAGCATTGGTGGTCGGATCGTAGATCTCGAGCAACCCCGGCGTGACTTCGTAGGTAGGCCCACCCCACTGCCCTGTCACGTAGAGCTTGCCGCCGATCGCACCGGCCGCAGGGGAATCGTGGGGCGCCGACAGCGGAGCTTTCGCCGTCCAGGTATCGGCTACCGGGTCATAGGCCTCGAGCGTTGCAACGGCCGATTCCAGGTTCATGTTGAGATCGCCGCCGATGAGATAAATCATTCCCCCCAGCGCCACCGCTGCCCCCGGCTCGTAGGCTGTCGGCATCGGCCCGCGCGGTGACCATGTGTTGGAAACGGGATCGTACGCCTCGACGGTCGACGTGACCGGGTCTCCGGTCGAGCACGTTCCGCCAGTGCAGCCCCCAAAGACGTAGAGAATCCCATTCTGCACGGCGGTGCCCTGGGCGTACCGTGCGGTCATCAGCGGAGCCTTCATGGTCCACAGGCCGGGCCCGGTGGCGCAGCTCTCCGATGTATCGACGCTGCCAGTATCGGCACCGCTCGCGCCGCCCGCCCCCGCATCGGGCCGGGTGTCCGAACCGCCTGCCGCGTCTGCGGCGACGGCCGTGTCACGCGCGTCCGAAGCTCCCGCGTCCGCCAGCGGACCATTTCCCGTGCCGGCGTCCGTTGGGCCAGGGGAAGTCACCTGCAAGCTAGAGAAGGTTACGCTGTAGCTCGCCGGTCCCGAGCTCGCGGCCGAATTGTCACCTTCGTAAAGGAGAACCACCCAGGGCGTGCTGGTCAGAATGGCCGTCTTGACCAGGACCCACTGTCCAGTCCCGGCGTCCGTAGCTCCCACCTTCCAGTAGTAGCTCGTCACCGTGGTTCCAGTCCGCGTGATGCGCAGCCGACCGGNNCGTCATCCCAGTCAGCGGCGCCGCAGGATCGTCGACCCGGAGCGATGCAAACATGCCGCCGACAGCTGCAGCGCCAAAGCCGGTCAATGTATAGCCAACCTGGACATCGAAATCCCCGCACAGCACATAGGGCTCGGTCAGTCCCTCGGTGACGTCTGGAGCTGCCGTGTCGCATGGCTCGTTCTGGGTCAGCACGAGGTTGCCATTCGACGCAACGGCGGAGCCACAGGTCGAATTGGACCAGTTTGCCCAGTAGGGCGTCAGTGCCGCGAAGGGGTTCACGAAACTAGTGAGACACTGCTGTGGCAATCCCCCGCCACCGCCGCCGTCGAGTGAGTCGACTGAGCTGGCGTCTCGCAGGGTTCCCGTGCCGGATCCGACAGCACTGTCGGGTTGACCGGCATCACGTGTGCCGTCACCGCCGGCAATTCCGCCTGTACCGGCCGGGCTGCTGCTGCCTCCGTTCCCCCCGCCGTCCTTGCCACCTTGATTGCCGTTGGATGGAGAGTTTCCACATGCCGCGAGCATCACCGCCGCAGAGAACAACAACGATGGGACTATCAGTCTCGACTTTGCCATTTCAGAAGCCTTTCCGGTTGAATGTGTCGACTCCACTCTCACGAGCCGCAATCGACGCGACACTCGCCGACGTGCGCCACTATGTTTGACGCAATGAAGCCAGTCAAGTCTGCATTGAGCGGCTCCTTCTCCAAGGTGATTGTGGAGCAGCTAGCACAACTGTTGAAGGTCGTCTTTGCATTTGGTGACCCACAAAGACAGAGGGAGCAGAACCTGGTTACGCGGGCACCAGGGCGATGATGTTCCTGCCACCTTCACAGATGCACTCGCGCGGCCCGACGCCCACCAAACGCGTAAATGTCCGATAGAATTGCGAATAGCTGCCGAAACCCGCCGCCAACGCCGCGTCGAGCGAGCATAGTCCGTTCAAACGCCATTTTGCTTTCAAAGTCTGATAAGAAACACTCTGTCAAACACGGCCCTATACCCGGCAGGGACAGGAACCAACCTCGGGCGTCCTCACGTAGGGCAGCCTGCCCGGAAGTGGAAGTTGTCGAATTGCACCGAGATGTTGTCGTTGACCCCAGGCTGCAGTTGAAGGGTGAACTCCACGGCCGTGAGCGCGCTTGTTTGGGTTGCTGTGTAGATCATCGTGTCGCCGAAGTATCCCGAGACCGTGCTGCCAGTGCGCATGATGCGGAACGTCCCCCCGGTTCCCGTGACTGTCGTCGCGCCAATCACACTGCTCCCGTTCCACACATGGACGTTGACTCCGCTCGAATTGTCGTAGACATCGAAAAAGATGGCCGAATCCGCAAAGTACGCATGCAACTCGACTTGATCGGTACCACCGTTGCCCAGTACCGCGTTCTTGAAGTCGATGCCAAAATCGAAATCACCAGCGACTTGGCCAGCGATGGCTGCCAGATTCAGGTTGACCGCGACGTTCTGCACGCCGCTTGCGCTGTTCGTTCCAACCTTGGTCAACCGAACATCACCCTGGCTTGTATCGACTGCAAAGAGTCCCGATGTCGTCTGCGACACGGTCCAGTAGTTGCTACGGAGGCCAGAGGCAAAGTCGTCGTCAAAGACAGCGGCGGGCACGCCCCCATTCGCGCAGCTCACATCTGGTTGCGAGCCACCCTGACTGTCTCCGGCGACGGCCGTGTCACGCGCGTCCGTGGCTCCCGAGTCCGCCAGCGGACCATTTCCCGTGCCGGCGTCCGTTGGGCCAGGGGAAGTCACCTGCAAGCTAGAGAAGGTTACGCTGTAGCTCGCCGGTCCCGAGCTCGCGGCCGAATTGTCACCTTCGTAAAGGAGAACCACCCAGGGCG